>JBDUBO010000085.1:0-17877 GCA_040004115.1 Gammaproteobacteria bacterium
TGCAGCATGAGCGATGCGGTCAACGTCGCAGCCAAGATCTGCTTACAATGACCCATCACGCGCATGCAGATAGCTCTCGAGGTTACTTACCTTGTCCCTGGCAGCGCTCGCCCACCGCGGACGGAAACCGATCCCATAGAGTAACCGGAGATTAAAGGTTTTCACAGTGCCAAAAGGCGGATTCGCGATGGTGGAATCAGATGGCTCTCATGCGGGAGAACGCGTCCGCGCATACCCGAATGCTAAAGTTGTCACCTCAACAAAGGAATGTTTTGGGCGCCAAGCAGGGACGGCCGATGCAAAATAGTGGCTCAGGGATATCTACCCTGATTGCAGCTCTGATAATTTGTCAATTCGGTTTCGCTGTCGCGGCAGATTCTGCGAATGGCAACCTCGTATCAACGACTACTAGCGAGGCTGTCCGTAGCACGATTCAGCTCAGCGTCTCCTGCCGCTAACCGATCATCCGCCAGCGCCAAGCGCTCGAAGTTCACGCTCGGTGGCGGCTTTAGCAAGAGGGACGGGTTGTCCAAGACCTTGCTCAACGGTCTTAGATGGATCGATTTTGAAGGAGGATCGATCGAGCATCGCCGCGGGACGACCACCTTGAACGACGTGCTCAAGACGATCTGCCGGCAGGCGTGATAATTGGCTAATGAGCGCGCCAATCCGGTTAAGATCAACTCCCTATATCACCGCGGATGGCCATATCCTGAAACAACAAGGGGCTTCCTGGTTCCAGCGCTACCTGCTTCCCGGCTTGGCGTTCAAAGCGGTGGTCATCGGCGGCGGTTACGCGACCGGGCGTGAACTCGCGGAGTTCTTTCTGCCGAGCGGCGCGCGCGGCGGCCTGCTCGCCATCGTCTTGGCGATGTGCATCTGGAGCGTGGTGTGCGCGGCCACCTTTTGCCTGGCGCAGGCCACGGCGAGCTGGGATTACAGGACGTTTTTCAAAAACCTGCTGGGGCCGTTCTGGGTGGTCTTCGAGGTTGCCTACCTGCTGTTCATCGTGTTGATTTTGGCGGTGTTCGGTGCGGCCGCCGGCGCCATCGGCGCCGCGCTGCTGGGATGGCCGCCGTTCGTGGGAACCTGCTGCCTCATTGCGTGCATCAGTGCCGTGTGTGCCTACGGCAGCGCTTCGGTGGAGCGGCTGTTCAAGTGGGTGTCGCTCGTGCTCTACGGGGTGTACGGCCTGTTTGTGATTCTCTCTCTGTCAGCCTTCGGCGACCGCATAGCCGAAAATTGGGCGGCAGACACTCTGCGCGGCGGCTGGGCGCTAGGCGGATTGACCTATGCCGGCTACAACGTGGTCGGCGCGGTAATCATTCTTCCTGTGCTGCGCCATCTGTCGAGCACCAAGGAAGCACTCGTTGCGGGGGTGCTGGCCGGGCCCCTTGCCATGATTCCCGCGCTATTTTTCTTCATTTGCATGATCGCATTCGTACCGCAGATTGCAAACGAGACTCTGCCCTCGGATTTTCTCTTGAGGCGCCTGAACATCCCCGCGTTCCATGCCGCATTTCAGTTCATGATCTTTCTGGCGTTGCTGGAAAGCGGCACCGGCTGCGTGCATGCGGTCAACGAGCGCATCGCGGAGGCGTACCACGCCCGCAGGGGCATAGCGCTCCCGGCGGCCGCTCGCTTAGGGGTGACGGGGGTGTTGCTGTTCGGATCGATAGTACTCGCGGCCCGCTTTGGCCTGGTCACGTTGATTGCACGCGGGTATCGGGGATTGGCGTTTGTCTTTCTGGGGATTTTTGTGTTGCCGGTCATGACCGTGGGAATGTGGCAGCTGTACAAGCTACGCTCCCGGCGACCGTCCGCCGGGCTATTCTGACCGTTCGACATCTAATTCGAACGGCAACCGCGGCCTGCGCTAGATTATTTAAACCAAACCGTTGCGCAGATCAAAGGTACGTCATGCACTCTAAGAAAATAAGGGTAATTGCTTTCTTGCTACTGGCCATGGGCTGGATCACTCCTGATCGAAATGCCTATGCTCAAACCCCCGCCCTGCCTTCGGGTCATCCCCTCACCACCGAAGATGCGGAAAGCTGGCTCGACGGCTATATGCCGTACGCGTTGCACACAGGTGATGTCGCCGGTGCGGTCGTGGTCATCGTCAAGAACGGTCAGGTGCTCCTCGAGAAGGGCTACGGTTACGCCGACGTCGCCAACCGCACGTCCGTCGATCCGAAAACCACCTTGTTTAGATTCGGCTCCGTCTCCAAGCTCTTCACGTGGACGGCAGTCATGCAACTCGTCGAGCAGGGGAAGATCGCTCTCGACTCCGACGTCAACCAATACCTGGATTTCGTCATTCCTCCCCGCGACGGCAAGCCGGTGACCATGCGCAATATCATGACTCACACGGCGGGTTTCGAGGAACGGCTGACGGGCCTCATCGGGGTCGAATCAGACGGTGTGGTCCCGCTCGGCGACTTCCTCAAGCAATACATTCCACAGCGAATTTTCGCGCCCGGCGGGACGCCTGCGTACTCCAATTACGGGGCAGCGCTTGCGGGATATATCGTCGCGCGGGTGTCCGGCCTCTCCTTCGACGACTACCTGGACCAGCACCTGTTCGCGCCGCTCGAGATGGCGAACTCCACCTTTCGTCAACCGCTGCCGGCGAGCTTCAAGCCCGAGCTATCGAAAGCTTATGCGGCCGGCTCCCTGCCTGCACAGCCCTTCGAAATCGTGGGGCCCGCGCCCGCCGGAAGCCTGACGTCGACCGGCGATGATATGGCGCACTTCATGATTGCGCACTTGCAGAACGGCCGGTACGGTTCGAACCAGATCCTAAAATCCGCAACGGCCGAGCAAATGCACGGCAGCGCTCTGACCATCTTGCCGGGTGTCAATCGCATGCTGCTGGGCTTCTACGAGGATAACTACAACGGCCACCGCGTCATCGCCCACGGCGGCGACACCCAGTGGTTCCACAGCGATCTGCACTTGTTCCTCGATGATGGGGTTGGCCTGCTCATCTCCGTGAACAGCATCGGCAAGGACGGTGCGGCTCAGGGGATTCGCAGCACGCTGTTCCATGAGTTCTCTGATCGTTACTTCCCGGGCGCTGCCCCGGCATCGACGGTCGACGCGAAGACCGCCGCCGAACACGCCCGCATGATCGCGGGCCGCTACCAGGGCTCGCGCCGGGCCGAAACCACTTTCGTGAACCTCCTGTATTTGATCCTCCAGCCCACCGTCAGCGACAATGGCGACGGCACCATCAGCGTGTCGAGTTCCACGTCGCCATCCGGAATTCCGTTGAAATGGCGCGAGATCGCCCCCTTTCAATGGAGAGAGGACGGCAGCAAGGATCAACTTGGCGCGCGGGTGGCCGACGGCCGGGTGGTGCGCTTGAGTTTTGGCGAATTTGCACCCATCGAAATGTATGATCGGGTTCCCTGGTGGAAGTCTGCCGGATGGTGGCTCCCTGTGCTCGCCTTGAGTCTCGGTGCATTGGTTCTGACCTGCTTGGCGTGGCCCATCAGTGCCCTGACGCGCCGCCACTACCGCGTAGCTCCTCCCTTGAGCGGACTTGACGCTAAGGCGCAGCGTTTCGTTCGAATCGCCTGTGTGGCCGTAGCCGTCGCCTTTCTCAGTTGGGTCGGGCTGGCCTTTGCGATGACCTCGATCCTCGATTTGATTTCCAAGCTCAACGGTTGCGTCATGTTGTTGCGCGTCTTGTCGCCGTTCGCCTTCTTGGGTGGCGCCGGGATCGGCCTATGGAATGCCTGGGCTGTGCTCAAGAGTCATCGGCGCTGGTATGCAAAGCTCTGGTCGGTCGTCCTCGCCACTTCCTTGTTGGCATTGCTCTGGGCAGCTTTCACCGTCCATTTGATTTCCTTCAAAAGCGGATATTGAGCGCAAGCGTGCCCAACAACGCAGACGGACGATGATTTTTGATTACATAGTGATTGGAGCGGGAATCGCAGGCTGCGCGCTGGCTTACGAACTCGCACCATCCGCCCGAGTCTGTATCGTCGAGGCAGAATCGCGACCGGGGTTCCACGCAACCGGTCGCTCCGCGGCACTCTATGCGCCGAGTTACGGAGGCGAGGCAATTCGTGCTCTGACGCGAGCCAGCCGCCTTTTTTTCGACAACCCTCCGTCTGGTTTTGCGCAATACCCGTTGCTGCGCAAGCGGGGAGCTCTGCACATTGCGCGCAGCGATCAGCTGCTTCGTCTCGAGCAGATGGCAGAGGGCATTCATAAATCCGGCGGCCGTTTGACCATGCTCAGCCGGGCAGAGTCCCTCACTCACGTGCCTCTGCTGCGCGGTGAGTACGTCGCAGGCGCAGCTTACGATTCGGATGCCATGGACATCGACGTCGCTGCGCTTCAACAGGGATTTCTGCGCGACGCGAAAGCCCAGGGCGCCGTGCTGATGACAAACACGCGCGCGAACGACATTGAGCGGCGCAACGGTGACTGGTCGATCGTCACGAGCGAGGGGGTGATCCGAGCACCCTTACTGATCAATGCCGCGGGCGCGTGGGCCGACGAGGTCGGGCAACTCTGCGGCGCGTCGCCCCTGGGGTTTGTTCCACTGCGCCGTACCGCATTGCTGGTCGATGCACCGGCCGGCGTGGACATCGGTGCCTGGCCCGCGGTCATCGATGTCGATGAGAGGTTCTATTTCAAGCCGGAGGCCGCCAAACTCCTGCTCTCTCCAGCCGACGAAGGCCCGCGCGGCCCGGGGGATGTGCACCCCGACGAGATCGACATTGCCCTCGGCGTTGATCGGGTGCAGGCAGCGCTCGACATCGACGTGCGGCGGGTGAACCACGCCTGGGCGGGGTTGCGCACCTTCTCTTCGGACCGAGTACCGGTGGTGGGGTTCGATCCAGACGTGGCCGGGCTCTTCTGGTGCGCCGGCCAGGGCGGATACGGCATCCAGACCGCACCGGCGATGGCGCGTGCGGCGGCTGCCATGCTGCAGCACCAAAATCTACCGGCCGATATCCGTACAACCGGGGTGAGCGAGGGCGACCTCTCACCCTTCCGGTTCGTCGATCAGAGTCGTATGCGCCGCCTGCCGTGAACGCCCAAGCGAATTCGCGACGAGCCTACTGGCTTTGTCAGTGTGCCGGTTGGGGTTTCTACACCGCCGCGCGATGGTATGCCGCGGTGACTCTCGTGCATTTGCCCTGGGCACGCGTCACCGTTGAACTGCTGTTGTTGGATGGTACCGCGCTCGTTCTTAGCCATTGGCTGCGAGCGTTTGTGGGGCGGCATCGCTGGAACCGGCTTGGCATGCGCCGGATGGTGCCTCGCGCCCTCGCGGCCAGTGTCGTGTTGGCAGTTCCCTTGGCAGTGATCACGCTGTGGACAAGCGTATCCGCGCTGCAGGATCCAGGGCCCCTTTTCGACGCGTTTGCCCCCGCGTTCCTTGCCCGGTTTTCTGAACCGATCTTGCTCGCGCTGCATATCATCAATTGGGCCATCGTATTTGCCCTCTGGCTCACGATCTACTTCATCGTGACCTCCCAGCGGCAACGCAGGCTCGCGGAACTGCACGAATCCGAACTGGCGCGAGCATTGCAGCTCGCGCAGCTTCGCGTGCTCAAGACGCAGCTCAATCCGCACTTCCTCTTCAATTCGCTCAACACTGTGCGCTCGCTCATCGCCGATGATCCGGCACGCGCGCAGCGCGCCGTGACCCATCTCGCCAACACGCTGCGCTATACTTTGAGCACCGGCCACGACGAGCTGGTCTCGCTGGCGCAGGAGCTCGACATCGTCAGGGAATATCTGGCGCTCGAGACCATGCGTTTCGAGGAGCGGCTGTCGGTCGAGTTCAATGTGGCTCCCGGGACGGGAAACGTGCGGATTCCCGTGATGCTGCTGCAAACCGTCGTGGAGAATGCCATCAAACACGGCATCGCCGAGCTGCCAGAAGGGGGCACGATCATGATCTCGGTCCGGCGCGCGGACGGCGTATTGTCGATGCAGGTCGAAAATCCCCGTCCGCAGCGCGCCGCAAGCGTTGCCGGTGACGGTATTGGACTGCGCAATGCCGACGAGAGGCTCAGGCTCCTGTTCGGCTCCGACGCCAGCCTCGATTTGGATTTGTCGAGTCCTTCTCTCGCCACGGTGCGCATCCGCATCCCTCACCCGACATGAAAGCCATCATTGTGGATGACGAACCACCGGCGCGCCGTGAGCTGCGGCGCATGCTGATGGAGTTTCCCTGGATCGAGGTCATCGCCGAGGCCGGCAACATCGACCAGGCCGCTTCCCTGATCGAAGCGCTGGCACCGGCGTTGATTTTCCTCGACATCCAAATGCCGGGCGGTTCCGGCTTCGAGCTCCTGGCCCGGCTCGAGCATGTGCCCCAGGTCATCTTCACGACGGCGCACGATGAGCACGCGATCCGTGCATTCGAAGTCAATGCGCTCGACTACCTGCTCAAGCCCATTGATCCTGCGCGTCTGGCGGCCGCCCTCGCCAGAGTCGGCATCGAAAAATCCGCACCTGAATTTCAGCCCAGCCCGCTGCCCGGCGCGATTCCGGGCGGTCCGCAGAGCGGGATGCTGGACCAGATCTTCGTCCGCGACGGCCAACGCTGTTGGTTCGTACCGCTTCGCGAGGTGCGACTGCTCACCTCGGAGGGCAACTACGCTAGGTTATGGTGGGGTAATTCGCAGCCGCTGCTCGGTCGAGCCCTGGCGGCGGTCGAACTTAAGCTCGACCCAACCCGGTTCTTTCGCGCCAACCGCCGGCAAATCATCAATCTGGACTTCATCGAGAGCGTCGAACTCGGGCAGAACGGACGCCTGCATGCAGAGCTCAGAGGAGGTCCCGAAGTCGAAATCTCCCGGCGGCAGGCACGCCTGTTCAGGGCTCGCACCAGCGTGTAGCCCTCTCTCGCCGGCGACGCGCCTTTAGTGCGCCGCCGCCGGCGTGAACAGGAGGTCTTGATAGTCATAGCTGAAATCGGCCAACGGCGACGCTGCCTTCAACGTGACGCGTTCGACCTTGCCGTCCGCGTTCAAGCCGAAGCTCACGTAAGCCGGCTCGATGCCGGCGTCATCGAAGCGCGTGATGAAGCTATCGTATTGCCAATGCTCCAGGCGGCCGCTCATCCGCGGCGTCGAAGCAAAATTGATCTTAAGTCCCTGGGTGCTGTCCGTGACTTCGATGTCGCCATACCACGGGTCGCTGTAGGTTCCGGCGTAACGTTCGAGCGGCAGTGACGGTCCGACCTTGACGGGATTCGCCGCCGCGATGCGGAACACTTTTAACGCCTCGTCGATTTTATGACGTTTGTACTCCTTGAATTTTTCCGGCCAATGGCCCGCCGGTAGCCCGAGGTAGTAATCGAGTAACTCATACATGAGCCCGGCGATGATCTCGCCATCCTCGCTGTTGATCAGGATCGAGAAGCCCACGTGCTTCTCCGGGATCAGCACCACGGCGGCTTTGAATCCGAACACCGCTCCGCCGTGCCACACGATCTTCGCGCCGTGGTAATCGCGCACGTCCCAGCCCAGGGCGTAGGAACTGAACAGGGGCTCTGTGCCCTTGAGCGCTGCGGGCGGCTGTTCGATGGGTTGCAAAGTTTGCGGCGTCCACATCTGCTCGTGAGCCGCGGCGCTAAACAAGCGACCGCTCGCTCCCGGCAACTGCCCCGCATCGAGCTGAATCATCAGCCAGCGCGCCAGGTCATTGGCGCTGACGGCGAGGCCGCCGGCCGGTGCGGCGTTGCGCCCGAGGTCATCGCGCTCGTTCAATTCCACTTGATCGCCGACGCCGCGGAAGGCGCCATGAATTCGCGCATGTGGCTGTGCCCGATTGGCGGTTGCGAAGCGCGGTTCCTCGTCCGTGGTCGAGTGCAGCATGCCGGCCGCCTTCAGTACATTCTCGTCAGTGAATTTCTCCCAAGTCTCTCCGGTGACGGCTTCGATCAACTGCCCCGCCACCATATAGAGAACATTGTCGTAGGCGAAGCCGCTGCGGAAGCTTGTCGCCGGCTTGATGTAGCGCAGCCGCCGCACCGACTCGGCGCGGCTCAAGCGGGTCCGTGGCACGAACAAAAGGTCCCCCGCCCCCAATCCCAAGCCGCTGCGATGCACGAGCAGGTCGCGAATGGTCATTTCGCGGGTGACCCAGGGATCGTACATCTGAAAGCCGGGCAATCGGTCGGTCACCTTGTCGTCCCAGTCGATCTTCTTCTGATCGACCAATATGCCGAGCGCAGCGACCGTGAAAGCCTTGCCCGTCGAACCATTTGGAAAAATGGTGTCGGCGTCGACTGCTTGAGGGGCATTCAAGCCCCGGATGCCGAAACCGCGAGAGAGGGAGACCTTGTCATTTTCGACGATGGCGATCGACATGCCCGGCACGCCGATCTCCTTGCGCAAGCTCTCCACCCGATCTGCGAACCCTGCGGGAGGTGCGGCGAAAGCGGTCGCGCAAACGAGCAGGATTGGAGCGAGGATAATGGATTTCATGAGATCTCCGGTTGCAAGGTACTCATCGCCAGCGTGGCGGCGTCGCGCGTGTTTTCGATGCGCCGGGCCGCCTTATCTAAACTGAATGAGAGGGCGGCCGAGGCGGCGGCGATGGCGCTCAAGATCAAGAAAAAATGCGCGTGAGACATCGTGCTCCACAACATGCCGACCACCCCCGCCGCTAGGCTGCCGCTGAAAATCGTGAGAAACCACGCCGCCACCGTCGTGGCGCGCAGCTGATCCGGCGCCAGTCGCGCGAACAACCCCAATCCGGTCGGCAGCACGTAAAGCTCGCCCAGGGTAAAGATCACAAAAAATAGCACTAGCCAGAGCGCATTCGCGCGGCCGGTCCCGGCCAGGGACGCGACGGCCGCAAGTACCAAAAAGGCGCCGGCAACGATGAGTGCGCCGATCGCCATTTTCTGCATCGACGAATGCTCTTTGCCCGCCGCGGCACGGCGCCGCCACCGCGCCAGCAAGAACGGCGTCATCAAGATCACGAGCATAGGATTCAAGGCCTGGAACCAGGTCATCGGCACTGTGAGCAGGGGGGTCGTACGATCGATGCCGACATCGGCCCACAGAGCCACGGTGTTGCCCATCTGCTCGTATGCACCGCGAAACACAGTCACGGCACAGCACACGCCGAACAGCAAAAGAAAAGTCGAGCGGTAGCGCGCGGTGGCTCCGGCCGGGACCTGGGTCCTGACAGCGCGCGGGGCCTGCTCCGGCAGGTATTTGCCGCCGAGCGCATAGACCCCTAAACCGGCGAGCATGCCGATGCCGGCGGCGCCGAAACCCCAATGCCAGCCATAGAATTCGCCCAGCGTGCCGCACACCAGCGGCGCGAGAAAGCCGCCGATATTGATGCCCACATAGTAAACATTGTAGGCCCAGCCGCGGCGCGGATCGTCGGCACGATACAGGCCGTCGATTTGGCTGGGCAGGCTCGGTAGAAACAGTCCGTTGCCGAGCGCGATGGTCCCGAGTGCAAGGTACAGCAGCGGCTCGTAGGTCATCATGAAATGACCGACCGCCATGATGCTGCCGCCGATGATGACCGCACGGCGCTTGCCGAGCCAACGGTCCGCGATCATGCCGCCGACGATGGGCGTGAAATACGCCAGTGCGGTATAGGTGCCGTAGATGAAGGAGGCCTTTTCCTGGCCCATCAGCAGTTGCTTGGTCATGTAGTAGACCAGCAATGAGCGCATACCGTAGTAGGAGAAGATCTCCCACATCTCGGTCAGAAACAGAATGGTGAGGCCGCGCGGCTGGCCGAACCAGGTCGCTCGGGGGCTCATCATGCCGCCCCCGAGTGCGCTCCTCCCCACACCTCATCACCGCTCCACACATTGCCGTCCCTGTAGGAAATGCTTGGGGTTCGATCGTGAGCGAGGAAAATCGGGCCGTCCAAGTCGACCACATCGCATAGCTGCCCGAGGATGAAAGCCGGCGCCATCGCCCAGCTCGAGCCCACCATGTTGCCGACCATCACCTTGAGCCCGAGGCGGCGTGCCTCGTGTGCCATCGCGATCCCTTCGGTTAGGCCGCCGCACTTGTCGAGTTTGATGTTCACGACTTGGAAGCGTCCCGCGAGGCCTGCAACATCACTCAGGCTGAGCGCGCTTTCATCCGCGGCGATCGGTACCTTGGATCGGAAACCATCCAGGTCCGCCTCGCGTCCGCGCTGCAAGGGTTGTTCCAGCAGCGACACATTCTCAATAACCAGTGCGTCTATCAGCGAATCAAGAGCATCGATCGAGTAGCCTTGGTTGGCATCGACGCCCATCCACACCTCGGGCCGGGCGGCTCGAACCGCATGCACGCGCGCGATGTCGATATCCAGTTGTCCGGTCAATTTCAGCTTGAGCGCGCGAGCCTGCGCAAATTTGCGTGCACCGGCGGCCATGAACGTCGGATCCTCAGCGCCCAAGGTAAACGTCGTGAGCAGCGGCCTCGGCGGCGGCAAACCCGCCAACTTCCAGGCAGGCAGGCCTGACCGACGGGCATCGAGATCCCACAGCGCGCAATCGAGCGCATTGCGCGCGCCGCCGGGCGGCAGCAGCGTTTGCAACCCGGCGCGATCGACTCCCTGTTCGACGGCGCCACGCACGGCCTCGATCGCCGCGGCCATGCTCGCGGCGGTGTCCTTGAGGTAGTACACGCCGGAAGCTTCGCCGCGGCCGCGATGCGCGCCGTCGACGATGGTAGTCACGACGACGTCTTGGTCTTCGAACACGTACCCGGAAATTCGAAACGGCGCGGCCAGGCGCAGCTTCTCCGTCTCGACCTTAAGCTTAACGGCGGCCATCAGTAATTCGATCCGAATCCGATCAAGTGAAACGCAAAGCCCACCCACAGTACCGTCGTCGCGGCGAGCGCGAGCAGCATGCTCCAAACCTTGGCGGGCCAGCGCCGCTGCCCGCTCCACACCGTGCGCAGATTCCGCAAGATCAGAAGAGCACCGACGCTGAACGCGGCGATGCCGAAGAGTTGTACCAGGTGCAGTACCGAGTCGGCCTTTGCCCCCAAGTTGTTGTTGTCCTTGAGCATCCAGGTCAGCAGCGCCATCCAGAAGCCCAGCCCTGCGAGGAGCAGGATCGCCCCGATCTTGCTGCCGCGGAATACTGCCAGGGAACGGCCATCGAGCGCGAGGGTGGCGCTGAAGCGGCGTCGCACGATGGCCGCGACGGGCCATAGCAGGGCGGTGAGCAGCAGCGCCGTCGCGCTGCCGATCAAAAGCGGCAAGAGCCACGCTGCATCTTGGTACCAGGGCACGCGTTGGAAGACCATGAAAGGCGAGAGCAAGTCGATGCTGAAACGCACAGCCTTGCCGTCGATGACCTTGGCGGCGAGCCGCTCGTGATCATCCAAATCGTACCAAAGGTAGGGGCTGACTTCCGTCCACTGCCGCGGCTGGCCATTGACTCCCGTGAATGGCAGCACCAACCGGCCCTTGTCATCGAGGCCGACCTTGATCTGGCTGATGAAGCCGATGGCGGCCAGGAAATTCGACTGTGACCCGCGCGAGTTGATCCAGTGTCCCTCGAGCATGGCCGCGTGCAGGGCGGCGGTCGGCGCATCGACGCGTGCGTCGGGTTTTGCCGCCGGAAAATATCGATCGGCGAAATCGTCGAACAACGCGGTACGCAGGCTCCCTGCGGCGCCGTCCTTGCCTAGGCTATTGAAGGAGACGTAGAACCCCACGTTCTCCTTCAGGAACAGGTGCAATGAGGTGTGAAAATAATCGGTATCGCCTAAGTGCCCGATCACTTCGTGGCCGTTGATATTGGTCTCGAAGAATCCCAACTCCATGCGATTGAGAGGCGGCAGCAAGGTGAGCGGGCTGTCGTGCATCGTCGCGGCGGTCTCGGCGCGCAGGATGCGGTTGCCGAGATATTCGCCGCCCTGCAGGTGCGCGATCATGAAATGCGCCATGTCCTCGCCCGGAGAGGACATCGCTCCGGCCGGCGCGGGTCCAATGATCTCGAAGGGATGCGGCTCCACGGAACCTAACGTGTACCCCTGAGACATGAGCGGCACCAGGACCGGCGGCAGAGGCTGACGAAAGCTCGAGTGCTCCATGTGCAGCGGCTCGAAAATGTGCTTCTCGACATACGCATCGAAGGGTTCGCCCGAGAGGCGCTGCACGATGTAGCCGGCCAGCGATGCGCCGTAGTTCGAATAGGCCGGGGTCATGCCCGGGGCGAACACTCGCTCCGGCACCCATTGCTTGAGCAGGGCGTCGAATCCGAGGGACTTGGGATCCTCGGAAATGATGCCCTTGGCCTGCTCCTCGAACCCAGCCGTATGCTGCATGAGGTTGCGCATGGTGACCGGTTTGTCCTCGCGCGGCGGAATCTTGAAATCGAGGTAGGCGTTCACATCCGCATCGAGATCGATTTTCCCCTGCTCGACCAACTGCATCACCGCCGTCCAGGTGACGAGCTTCGATACCGACCCCGGCCTGAACAAGGTGAGCCGCGGATCGACGACCGCACGCTTGGCGACGTCGGAGTAACCGAATCCGCGCTCGGTGAGAACCTCGCCATCCTTGACCACCACCACGACGGCGCCGGCGATATCCGCGACTTTGAGGGCGTGCGGCATATAGCCGTCCAGCCATACGTTCACATCGCCGGCAGTCAGGGGGACGGTGATGGGCTCCGCGGCGAGTCGCGCGCTCGGAACCAAGGCGATCGCCAGGACAAAAGCAAACCAGTTAGGTGCATCGCGCATAAGTCTCTCTTGCGACCTAAAGGTCGCGATGATCAGCTAAGGCAGGCGTCGACGAGCGCATCGAACGGCGCGCCGCCACGCATCACGTCGGCGACCGGCAAGCCCAGTCGAGCCGTTTCCTCGTTCAACAATTCCGCAGCGGCATCGGCGGTCATCGCGGAGGTGTTCAAACTGACGCCCGCACAGCGGATGGCCGCGTTGATGCGCCGGCCAAGTCGCAGATTCAAATCAATGGTGTCGGCGATGGTGGGCACCAGGTAACTGGACCCGAGCATGCGCTCACGGCCCGGCTCGTGGCACACGACGATCACGTCCGGCTGGCTGCCGTGCAGAAGGCCGAGCGACACGCCCGCATAGGCGGGATGAAACAATGAACCCTGTCCCTCGATGACATCCCAGTGCCGTGCAGGCGCATCGGGGCTCAATAGTTCGGCGGCGCCCGCCGCGAAATCCGCAACCACGGCGTCCATTGGAAGACCGCGGCCCGCGATCAAAATACCGGTTTGGCCGGTGGCGCGAAAATCTGCCGGGATGCCGCGCTCCTTAAACGCGCGCGCGAGCGACAGCGCCGCATACTTTTTGCCGACGGCGCAATCGGTACCCACGGTGAGCAGCCGCCTGCCCGACCGTTTGCGCCCCGTGCCAATCGGAATCGCCTTCGGCGGCGTGCGCACGTCGATGAGACGTCGGCCGAGGCGCTCCGCCGTGCTTTTCAACTCCGGCACCTCGCCGAGCTTCGCGTGCATGCCGCTGATCAAGTCGAGGCCGGACTCGAGCGCTTCAACCAGGAAAGGAATCCAGGCCTCGCCGATCACGCCGCCGGCATTTGCGACACCAATCACAAGCGCGCGGGCGCCAAGGGCACGTGCCTCCTTGGGCGTCAATCGCGCTAGGCCGGTGGTTACCGCATTGCCGCCGCACGACCACTCGCCAACGCAGCGCTCGGCGGCCCAGTCGCGAAGGCCGAAGGCAGTCTTGGCGAAACCCTTGATCGTCGTGTCGCCGAGAAACAGCAAATACGGCGACGGCAGATCCACGACCCCCGAGATTGGTGCCTCCGGCATGCTGAACTCCCGTGTCGCGCTCATTCTGCGGCTTTAGAATTTCGCCGACAGAGCGACGCCGACAGTACGGGGCTGGATGACGGTCACCTGGGGGTACGGCGAGCCGCTGCCCAAGAAGTTGGTGATTCCGCGGGAATCGCTCAAGTTCTTGCCATACAGTGACACTCGATACTTACCGTTATCAACCCCCAAACGAATCGCGGTGGTGTTGTAGCTTGGCAGGTCCAACTGGCCGGGAGGAGTGGCTACGGAACTCGAGAAATCGGAAGCCCTCGAGCCCACATAGCTCCACGTGGCGCCGACAAAGCCCTTGAAATCCGCGAACAAGTTCCAGTCATACTCGCCGTCGACCGAAGTGCCCCATTTCGGCGCATAGGGAAGCCGGTCTCCGGAAGCTGCGTCCAGGGCCGGCGCATCCGAGGTCAGCTTGGCGTCGGTGTAGGCGCCGGTCCATTGGAACGTCAGTCCATGCACCGGCAGGTAGCCTAAGGTCCACTCCAAACCCTGACTGCGCGCCGTGCCGCCGTTACCGTTGATACCGAAGCCGTCGACCACTTCAAAGAGCTGAATGTTTTTCCAGTCGACGTGGAAGGCCGAGAGGTCGAGCGAGAGGATACCGTCGAGCAGCGTCGACTTAACCCCGAGTTCGACGCTGGTGGTCTTATCAGCGCCGTACTGCCCCTCGACTGTGGGTGGGGCGCTCGGCGGAATGACATTGGGGCCGCCCGGACGATAGCCGCTCGCAACGCGCGCATAAACCATGGTGTTCGCATCCACATGCCAACGCGGCGCCACTGAATAGGTGACTATGTTGCCGCTCGATTCGCCATTGACGATTTGGGTAGGGATGGCAAACAAAGGATTGAAGATCGTGGTTTGCGTCGCGGTCTGCTGATTGTGCGAATATCGACCGCCAACCTGGATGTCGAACTGCTTGTTGAAGTGAAAGGTGACATCGCCGAATCCGGCCGACTCCTTGTACGTAGAGTCGATGACCGGCTGCTCGATCAGTCCTAGCGTTGCACCACCCACCAGGGCGACACCGTTCAGGTGTTCATTGATCTCGCCCGTTTCACGGGTGTAGTAGCCGCCCACCTGCCATTCCAGGAAATCCGACGCCGCCGATGTAAGGCGGATCTCTTGTGTAAATTTCTTCAAGCCCACATTGTCATCGAGCAGTGCGCCGGGCGTTCCGCCGAAGAGCGCGCCGGCCAATCCGCCGTACAAGGGACTCAGGTCGTTATCCGTGTCGGTCTTTAAGATACCGTAGCTCGTGCTCGATAAGAGCCGCACCGGACCTGCGTTCCAATCGACGGTCGCGTTGTAATTCGAGTATTTGAAATTACTCGGCTCCGAGAACAGCCGCTCCTGCGTCAGATCGCCGTGTAGAGGTCGCAATGTGGCGGGGTCGACATCGACCACGTTCGTGCCGTCGTATTTCGACTGCTGCGTGGAGGCGGTCAAGCGAATGGAAAGATTGTCGGAGGGGACGGCCAAGAGCGAAGCACGCCCGCCGGATTTATGGCCCTCGTTCACATCTTTCACGCCGCGCGACGGATCGTCGACATAACCGGGCGCATCCTGACCAAAGCCGCTGATGCGAAACGCGACCTTGTCGCCGAGCGGCAGGTTCAGCGTGGCGTGCACGGCTCCGCCGTTGCCGCCGTGATCGACGGACTCACCCGCGACTTCCGCCGCACCCGAGAAACTGCCGAGCACCGGCGCGTTGGTGACGAACTTCAAGAGACCGCCCTCGGTATTTGCACCGTACAAGGTGCCTTGCGGTCCGCGCAACACTTCAATGCGCTGCATGTCCCAGGTATCGAAGTCACCGGTGTTGACCGAACCGTTCAGCAGCGCAGTGCTCGAGCCGAACGGCGTTTCATCTACGTAGACGCCCACCGTCGATCCAACGCCGCCCGCGTTCTGGCCGCGCAGGGTGAGGCGGGTCAGCCCCGGCTGCGAGCTGGCGACCGACAAGCCGGGCACCAGGGCCGCATAGTCGGTGAATTGCCTAGCCTGCAAATCATCCAGGGTGCCGCCGCTGATCGCGGACACGCTCATCGGCACATCCTTGAGCGGCTCCGCGCGCTTTTCCGCGGTGACGATGATGGTCGTCAGCGTGCTCTCGCTGCTGTCCGATAGCTGGGCCGCGTCGAGCGCCAGGGCCTCGTGCCACATGAGCGGGGTCAATAGCCCGAGCGCCGCCAGGACTTTCAGTCTGAGTGTCTGATTCATGATTTTTTCGCTTCCTGTTCGATTTTATTGGCGCGATATGGAATGTCGGCGGGTCGGATATCGACCGTATCCTTAATGTCTCAATTGAGACAGACTAATCCTCATTAGAGAATTATTCAATATTGTTTTCCAATTGGGCGTATCTTAAAAAAGACTACAATCCGACTAGCTCGCGCGTGCGTTGATCTGGGATGAACCGCAGGTATGCTGCTACGCACTTTTTGCCGCACGCGGACAACTGATTTGGTGAAGCTGCCGTCATTACGTCGATCTAGCGAATAAGACTGACTATGGATATGAAAGCCGGACATCCGACCCTTGGCAGCCTGCTGCGCTCGCTGCGACTGCGAAACGGTTGGACACTGAAGGAGATGAGTCAACGCACCAGCATTCCGGTGTCGACTCTGTCGAAAGTCGAACACGACAATCTGACCTTGACCTACGACAAACTGGTGCAGTTGAGCCAAAGGCTCAATATTCGCATTTCGGAGTTGTTCGCCGATCCGAACGTCACGTCAGAAGCGGCGGTTACTGCCCGGCGCAGCATCGGCCGACTCGACGACGCCGTGCGGGTGAACACGAAGAATTACGACTACCACTACCTGTGTCCGGAACTGCGCAGGAAGCGCATGATCCCCATCTTGACGCGCATCCGCGCCAAGAGCGCCGAGGAATTTGGCGATTTGGTACGTCACTCCGGCGAGGAGTACATTTACGTCCTGCAAGGCCGGATCAAGGTCCACACGGAGTTTTACGATCCCGTGGTGCTGGAACTGGGTGAATCCATTTATCTCGACAGCAACATGGGGCACGCCTACGTCACCGCCGATGGCTGTGAAGAAGCAACGGTGCTCGGTGTTTGCTCTAGTACCGACGAAGACCTGATGGAATCGTTAATGTCGCTGCATGGCGATACTGCGGCTTCCGCAGCCAAAAATGTCGAGTCACGTCCCCTGCATCGGCCCAAGCGGAATCGCAGACGCTAGTTATGTCGCGGACGAGGTGCCTGTGCTTAGAGCACCCTGTAGCCGAAGGAGACTCCCAGCACGCGAGGTCGAAGGGGTGTCTGTTCGACGATGAAGTTGTCGGTGCTGGTGAATGTGGCTGCATGCGAGTTGCTCAAGTTTTCACCATATAACATCACGTTCCAGGCATCCTTGGCGATTCCGATCGAGGCGGAAAAGCTCGAATAGGCGGCATTCTCGAACCGCAGCCGGGAAGTCGATATATTGCCGGAGCCGGCAAAGGTGGGGTTGGAGCCCGCCTGGGTAAATGAATGCCCGGTATGCGATGCACCGAACTGCGCGAAGGAATTATAGTCACCGAACGACCATTCATATCGCGCCCGTACGCTGAACTGCAGTGGCGGTGCATTGGCAGTGGGCGAACCAACCGGTCCGAAAGGATTCGTGATCGCCGTACAGTTGCCGCCGGTGGAATCGCAGGCTTGAGTGATCGGATGGCCAAAATTCGCACTCGCGGGGTTGTTGTCGAGCAGCGCCGGTGAATTCGTCTGACGGGTTTGATTCCAGGAGGCAGCACCTTGAATGGTCAGCCCGCTCATGACGCGGCCGACCATCGAAGTTTCGATGCCTTTGACCAAAAAATTCTGGCCGTTCGCGTTGAAGAACAGATTGCCCACCAATCCGGGATCGAAGAACGATATCTGCACGTTGTCCCAGTTCTCGCGGTAGACGGCTCCATTCCATTGAAAGCGATGGTCGAAGAACTCGGTCTTCCAGCCGATCTCGTTGTTGGTGAGCTTGTCGGAATCCCATGAGCGCGGCAGCAGGTATTGATACTGACCGTCCGTGCCGTAGATGTGCGGGGTGCCTCCGTTCTCGTCGAACCCGCCGGGCCGGAGCCCT
>JBDUBO010000152.1:0-5197 GCA_040004115.1 Gammaproteobacteria bacterium
CCCATTCGGCGATGTCGCCCACGTCGACGTCCCACAGATCGACCAACGGATCGGCTAGCTCGATGAATTTCATGCCGTCGTTCTCGACTTCGATGCCGGCATCCCCGTACAAGGTATCGACGGCGAAACGGGTGGCGATGGCGGTGTCGCTGCCGACGGCGCGGCGCACCTTTTCCAGAGTCTCGAGCCAGAAGCGCGCGCGATTCTCGAGCGAGCCGCCGTATTTGTCCTTGCGCTTGTTGTAATAGGGCGAGAGGAACTGCACCGGCAGATAGGAGTGCGCACCGTACACATAGACGATGTCGAATCCGGCGTCACGCGAACGTAACGCGGCATCCACGTAGTATTGTTGGACGGTGGCGATGTCGTCCAGGTCCATTTCTTTGCAGTAGGTTAGGGTTTCGAATTCGGAGGCGTACTGGCTCGGTCCCCGCGGCGTCGCGCGCGACTCCATGCAAGGCGCATGCGACGATCCGTACCAAAGTTCCACGCCTGCAAGCGAACCGAAGTGATGGATATGGTCGGTCATGGCGCGCAGATTGCGCACATCGCCGGCATCCCAGATGCGCGCCGACAAGCGATGCGTGTCGTCCGATTCAGGGTGAATCGAACAATACTCGGTATTGATCCCGGCCCAGCCGCCTTCGGCCTTCAGCGATCGATGCGCCGCCTGGAAACCCGGTTTGTCGGAACCCGCGCCGATGCAATGCGGAACCTGATAGAACCGATTACGCAGCGTCTTCGGGCCGATCTTGATCGGCTGAAACAGGATGTCGTGTTTGGGGTCGCGCGCCATATTCTTGCCCTCTGGCTTTGTTGCGGTATTTAATTAAGGAAGGACTCGCCCCCCGGGGCGAGGAACTCGTATCATATTCTCGATCGAATTGCGCCGGCCAGAATGCCACGGCGCCGACGGGCAGCGTGGGCGAGCAGCGGGGAGTTCGCAAGCATCGGAAATAAATAGCATGTCAGTTACTGTAGTGCAAATTTATTGCGCGCAGTGTAAGTTGAGCGCCACACGCAGGGAAGCTGCAGCGCTTGCGTGTCCCTTCGAATTCAATGAGGCCTCGCGTGGCGCGTTTACGTAAGAACCCGAGATCGGGCGCGGCACCGGCAGCCGCCCCGGTGAACGTCGGCCGGCTGCTGGGGGCCGTCGCACGGCGCGTGCGCGAGAGCCAGGATTTGACGCTGACGGATGTGGCGTCCTCCGCGGGGATCAGTGCCGGGATGCTCAGCCGCCTGGAAACCGGCCACGTCACCCCAAGCCTTGAAACCTTGGTGGCACTGGCGGGCGCGCTCGGCGTGAGGCCGGCGTTGCTGCTGCAGCAATTGGGCGGGGACGAAGAGGGCGCGCAGCGAGTCCCCGCAGGCCAGGGACTGGAAGTGGTTCGGCGCGGCACCCGCCGCGGCCATACCTACCATTTGCTCGCGGCGCAGCGCGGCCCGCGGAAGTCATTCGAACCCTTTCTCGTGACACTGACCGACAAAAGTGAGGTATTTCCGGGATTTCAGCATCCAGGCACGGAATTCATCTACTTGCTCACCGGATCTCTGACCTATCGGCATGGCAGCCACAGCTATCCGCTCGGTCCCGGCGACTCATTGAGTTTTCGCGGCGACGTGCCGCACGGCCCCGAGACCTTGGACAAGGTGCCGATTCGAATGCTGTCGATCATCGTCTATGACGATGATGCATAGCTTGGAGCGCTTCCGCCGCCTATAATTCTTGACCGCACCTGACGGTTGCCGTCTAATTCAGTGAGCTAATAAAAAAGATCCAGGGAGGATCAACATGCTTAACCGAAGCCTTAACACTGCGATTTTGATTGGGGCAGTACTTTTCCTTACTGCTTGCGCCTCTACCGCCCCAAAGGCGGATTTCAGCCACGATCTTGCGGTCCAATACAAGATCGACGCCGATGATCACGCTGAAATCAAAGTTGACGCGATCGCGGGCGTGGAAATCTTGGAGATTGACATGCAAAGGATCGCGCAAGTCATTGCCTTTAAGCTCGAGCAACGCCGGAAACAAGGCGTCGCGAACAATGATCCCAAGGAATGCGAGGTGCGCGTCACGCTGACGCGCTACCAGCGAGGCAACGCATTTGCGCGGGCCATGCTGGCAGGTTTGGGGCAGATCCACATCGATGCCTCGGTGCAGGTATACACGAAGCCAAACAATGAGAAAGTCGCAGATTTTGCCGTGGCGAAGACATTCGCGTGGGGCGGCATCTATGGCGCATCAACATCGATGGAAGACATAGAGCGCACGTTTGCGGATGGCGTCGCTGCCGCCCTAACTGGTGAGCAGGAAGAGACAAAAAAAGGGACCGTACAGGCTGCCACGAAGTAGCGGTGTCGAGTACGGCGCCGGCGATCACGGCCCTGGGTCGTCGTCAACTCGCCTGATCTCCGTCAGCCGTGCCTGCATTTTTGTGCCGAAATAGGCTTGCGGGTTCGACGGCGTAACGTGTTCCGCGTGTTCGCGCCGTGCGAGGGCCTCCTTGGCCGTGTCGAAGGCATTACGTAAGGAGCGCGCGCCTGGCAGCGCATCCCGGTAGAAAGCCTCGCCGAAATAGGTCAAATCGCGGTCATTCGAACAGCCGAATGAAGTGCGATCGGCCGCCGCCGCCGTGATGACGATGGTCTGCGGATTGCGCAGATGATCGATGAATCCGCCCGCGTAGCATGCCGAGATGATGATGACGCGCCACTTGATCCCCGATTCGCGCAAGGCGGCGTCGAGATCCTCATCGGTCAGATCGTCGAGCGGCAGCTGGGAGTTGGCTACGATGACTGCCGGATCCTCGGCGCCGTGCGAGGAGATGGACAGGAATAGCACGTCTTGGTCGAGATTCATGCGAGCGGCGAGACCGCGCAGGGCATAGGTCAGGCCGGAGACGGTCGCGAGCGGCGCACTATCCAAGTCGCGTTGATCATTGATCAGCGACACGCTTCTGCCGGCGATGTCGTAGCGCGCGCCGAGCACCCGCGACGCCAAGCTGATTTCCTGTGCGAACACCTTCTCGTCGCCGACCCCGGCAAAGCCCACAAAGAACGCCTGCGGCCCGGGAGACTTGCTGCGGCTGACCTGCTCGAGCGCCTGATCGATCCGCGCCGCCTGCCCGAACAATATCGCTTCGCTGTCGGCCGATGAATCGCCAGGCTCGGCAGCCTGGGTCTCGAGCGGCGCCCACACATCGGGTATGACGTTCATGGTATCGGTGAGCCAGCAAAAACCGGCCATGAACGCGATGCCTGCCAGGGCGGCCGTGCGTTGCGTGCGGCCTGTGACGGTGTGCAGCCCGCGCGCCAGGAACAGCAGTGTGTAAACGCACACTACAATGCTCGCGGCCCAGAACCACAGGGGCAGTAGGTCGGCCGCGAGCAGACAGGCATACAGCAGCGGCAGCGGCACGGCCGCCATCGTGAGAGCGAGCACCGGCGCGAACGCCGGCGCCGGATGCGAGCACCGGCGCAACAGCGCGGCCAGTGCCAGGATGCCCAAGACATGCCAGGCAAGCAGTGGAATTCCGTCGGCAGTGAATTGCGGGTCCGGTTGCGATTGCCAGTGATCGATCGCAACCCAGAGCGCGAGCCAAAGCGCGCCCAAACCCACAGCCGCGCGTGAGGAATCTGTGAAAGGCGCGGATTCCACGGGTCGAAGCAGCCACAGACGCAGCAGGGCGCCGAGCCAACTACGCGGCGGGCGGCCGGTATACGGCGGAGTCTCGCTCATTGGGCGCGGATGATACCAGCAGACTATTAGCGCGCCCCGTTGTGCGGTATTTTTGTCGCAGCGCGAGTCTTAGCGAATCGGGGATTACATGGCATTGTACAAATTAGGAGATGTGTCCCCGACGGTGGCGGCGAGTGCCTATATTGCGCCCGGTGCCAATGTCATCGGCAAGGTAGCGCTTGCCGACGCCAGCAGCGTGTGGTTCGGCGCCACTCTGCGCGGCGACAACGAAATCATCCGCATCGGACACGGCAGCAATGTACAGGACGGGACGGTCATGCACACCGATCCCGGATTTGCGTTGACCGTGGGAGCCCATGTATCGATCGGGCATCAAGCCATGCTGCACGGCTGCACGGTGGGCGACGGCTCGTTGATCGGCATTCAAGCAGTGGTGTTGAATGCCGCGGTCATCGGCAGGGGTTGTCTGGTCGCGGCCGGCGCCGTCATTACGGAGCGCAAGATATTCGCCGACGGCACACTCATCCTGGGAGCGCCTGCCAAAGCAGTGCGTGAACTGACCACAGAAGAACGCGAGAATATTTTGAAAATTGCGGCGAACTACGCTTCACGCGCTGCGTACTACCGAAAACACCTGCAATCCCTGAGTCCCGCTTAGCGGCAGCAAAGATTCACGCCGCGGGACTGTGCCGGCCACCGTCGGGCCCGTGCAGGCATCGCGCTACAGTGTGGTGGTCGCTTGTGCGCGCGGGTTGACGCCGACGCAGGTGATGGCATCGATGCGCACCTTGACGACATCGGTCAGGTGCTGCCCTTCGGCAGTGTCGAAGTATTGACGGTCCACGGCAATGGTGCGGCTGGCGAGCGGCGACACGGTGTAGTTGACGTGTTTGTGCTCGGTGCGGGTGGTGCCATCCGAGGTCTTCCAATCGACCCGATACTGAATCATGCCGGTGCAGCCGTTGGCGCCACAACGTTCGCCGTTGATGCCAAACGCAATGCGGAATTCGTCCTTGTTCAACCGCATGATGAGAGGTTCTTGGGTCAAGGAAACCGAGTGCCTGGCCGAAGGCGCGGCGCTTGCGCCGGCGCTCAAGGCCACCATGGCAATCAAGGAGAGGGAAAGTGTTTTCATGCAGGCAGAATAGCGGGATCCCCATGCGGCGACAAACGAGGAATACTCGCGGACCGCTAGAAATGGCTCATGTGTCGCACGGCATTCGTCTGTGCGGATTATCGGCGCGAAAGGCTTCAGTGCGGCTGTTTATCATCCGGATCGCCGGCGTGAGCGCTCTTTCCCTTCTCTGCCATGCCGGGTTTCACGGCAGCCTTGGCCTGTTGTGCCCCGCTTTTGGCGGCGGCGGCCACCTCGCGAGCGCCTTGCTTGCTCGCGGCAGCCACATCATGCGCCACTCCCTTGGCCGCCTCGGCCAGCTGCTGGGCGCCTTCTTTGGCGGACTTCGCCACCAGCTTGGCGTCGCGCTTGACCACCTCGGC
>JBDUBO010000015.1:0-49269 GCA_040004115.1 Gammaproteobacteria bacterium
TTTGCGGAATGCCGTTCATCTCGCGCTCGACGGGCACGGTGATCAGGCGTTCCACTTCCTCCGCCGCGCGACCCGGCCACTGGGTGATGACTTCGACGCGCGGAGGTGAGAGGTCAGGATAGGCATCTACTGGGAGCCGGTCCAGCGAGCGCGTGCCCGCGCCGATGAGCACCAGGATCATGAGTATGACGAGAAACCCCTGCCGCAGCGACGAGGCCACGATTCGGTTCATGATCGAAGCGCTGCGCGGCGACGATCCGGCCGGGGGCAGTTGCTCGCTCATTGATTCTGCATGAATTGCACGAAGATGCCGCCTTCGACCACGATTTGGTCGCCGGCCTTGAGCCCGGAGGCGATGTCGTATTGCTCTTTGGAGCGATAACCCAGGGTCACATGCTGCCGCGCGAAGCCGCCGCCGGGTTGCGCGAGGTAAACGAACGGCAGGTTCTGGTCGTCGCGCAATATCGCCGATACTGGAATCAACAGACCGATGCTTTCCCGGCGGGATTGAATTTGCACGCGGACATACATTTGCTTCTTGAGCAAACGTGCCGGATTGTCGACGACTACGCGCACCGCCACAGAACGTGTGTCAGGGCTCACCATAGCGGAGATGTTGTCGACCCTTCCGACTAGCGCATGGGGATCGGCATCGCTGATCACTTCAGCTGGATCGCCGAGGCTAACCGAACCTAAGTCCGAACCGAAAACTTGGGCCATGACCCAGACGCGCGAAAGGTCGGCCACCGTAAAACAAGGCGTGGTACCGGCCTGCAAAAGCTGCCCCGGCGTGATGAGTTTCTCCACCACGGTTCCCGAGATCGGAGACCGGATCATTCCCGCGGCATGCGAAACCGGCCGCCCCTCCTGAATATCCTTGATGACTTCCGTTGGAACTCCCAATGAGGTCAGCGCCTGCAGAGCGGCGTCGCGGTCCGCTTCGGCGTTAACGGCATCGGTCTCTGCCTGCGCTGCTTCGCGCTGAGCCACGCCGTTATGCTGGACCAGATCCTTGTCCAGGTCGGCCAGGTGGCGGTTGGTCTTGGCGGTTGCGAGCGCCTTGTAATAGGTGCTGATGGCGGCCGCGAAGTCCGGTGAATCCACCGCCGCGAGCGGCTCGCCCTTCTTCACCTGATCGCCGGGGGATACCAGGAGCCGCGCGACCGGACCCGAGAAAGGAGCCAGTACACTGGTGGCCTGATCGTTATCGAAATCAACCGCGCCGATGGTATCTACGCTCTTGTGGAACGTAGCCTCAACGATCGTGTAAAGGCGGATATTTCGGCGTTGCTCGGGGGTCAGCGTCACGTTACTGACCGCCGCCGCCGCCGGCGGCTCGCTGTCGGTTTTTGGCGAGCAGCCGCCGAGTAACACCACCGCCGCGATGACATCCAGCGCCGAAAACTTCCAGCAGGGCTTTCTGTTCTTCATCATTTATCCGTGTCTAAATCCGTGCGTTGCCACCAGCCGCCGCCCAGCGCCTGGAACAACGCCGCCGTATCGGCATAGCGGCTGGCCTGGGCTTGTACTAAATTGATTCGGCTCTGTTGATCCGCCTGCTCGGCGCTCAACAGCGCAAGGTAGCCTGCGTAGCCGTCTTGCCATTGACGATGAGCCAACTCCAGCGTGACCTTGGCGGCATCCGCGGCGGCCGATGCCGCTTTCACCGCCTCGGCGTCTTGTTCGAGGGCAGTTAATGTGTCGGCGACATTTTGGAAGGCGGTGAGTACCGTGCTGCGGTACTGCTCTGCCGCTTGAACATAAGCCGCTTTCGCGGCGCGTTGCTGGTGCAGCAGAGTGCCGCCTTGGAAAATAGGCGCCGTCACTTCCGCACCGAGTCCCCAAAATCCGCTGCCGGCGGTGAATAGCTGATTCATCGCCGCCGCTGAACTGCCGGCATTCGCGCTGAGCACGATATTCGGCAGCCGGTTGGCGGTGGCGATGCCTACCTTGGCGCTGGCGTCGTGCAGAGCGGCCTCGGCCTGTCTCACATCCGGACGCTGTGCCACCAGCACGGACGGCAGGCTGATCGGGAGATCCTGCGGCAATTGCAGACTCAACAGGTCGAATTTCTCGGGGGGCACCTGGCTTGGGAAGCGGCCGGTCAGCGTTGCCAGAAGATCGTGCAGCTGCGCCAATTGCTTGAGCAGGGGTGGCAGAGTGGCCGCGACTTGCGCCAGCTGTGACTCCTGCGCGGCCAGATCCAGCCGGCTGGCATAGCCCTTGTCGAATTGATATTGCAGGATCTTGACGTTGTCGGCGTTGCTGTCGATCAGTTGACGGGTCGCGTCAGTCTGCATTTGCAAGGAGCCAATTTGGATCGCCGTGACCACCACATTGGACGTCAATGTGGTGTAGACCGCAATCATTTGAAAGTGTGCTTCCTGCTCCTGTGCCTGCAGGGACTCGACGGTGCGTCGGTTCAGGCCGAAGACGTCGGGCACGTATGAAATGCTGACCTGCGGCGTAAAAAGATTGTACAGAAAGGCATTGGAGTTGAGCGTGGGGGCGATCTGTCCCGATTGTCTCTGGCGGCTGGCCGAGAAGCTTGCCGAGACACCGGGGTAGTAAACACCTCGTTGCGCCAAGACGTTCTCTCTTGCCACCGACAGGGCGGCCTTTGCCGCCTTGAAGTCGTGATTGTTGGCGAGCGACAGGTCGATCAGCGCATTGAGCGCCTCGGAATGAAATAAGTTCCACCAATCTGCAGCAATATCGCTGCCCTTGGTAAAGCGCTGGGTCTCGCCGGCGGCGACCCCAGGAACGCCAACCGTGGTCGAGAGCGGGGCGGCAGTGTAGTCGTTGACCTCCGGAGCGGCCGGCTTCTT
This sequence comes from Gammaproteobacteria bacterium, assembly GCA_040004115.1. Classification (GTDB taxonomy): domain Bacteria; phylum Pseudomonadota; class Gammaproteobacteria; order Steroidobacterales; family Steroidobacteraceae; genus Bog-1198. Next base: position 2,829 of record JBDUBO010000015.1, read on the forward strand.
GAAGTTAGGGCCCACCGCACAAGCCGCGAGAAGCGACAGGTTCAGTGCAACACCGAAGCGCAGCGCGCGCGATTTACGAGTGAGAGTCATACTTCAGCTCAGGAAACGCAGCGTGAGGCGGGGTCCGTTTTGTCTTGTTGGACCATGGGACAGCATAGTCGCAAAGGAATTCCATGACATCTGACGAATACTTAATCCGCGGCGTCGCGGGGTTGCCGAGCTTGCCTGCGTGCCTGCTCGAGACCGTGTCCGTTGGGTCCCGCCTCGCGTCGCCACAGCAGCAATGCCGAGGCGAGAGCGACGAGACTGAGGATGAAAAAGAACCAGAGCATGATCTCGTAGCCAAGCGGATTCTGAGCGCCGGCGCCTGCGCGGTCGGCGAGCCAGCCGGCGGCGAGATTGGATGCTGCCATGCCGAGCGCTTGAATCAGGGTGATGAGACCCAGCGCCGTGCCCAGGCGAGGCGGATCCACGATTAGGGTAGTCGCGGGCCAAATGATGGCCGGAACCAGTGAAAAGCTGACACCCATCATCACGGTCGTTATCCAGAGGCTCAAGTGGGTGAGACCCAGCACGACGAAGGTCAAGGGCAGCAGCAGGGTGCCGAATGTCAACATGAGCGCGCGGTGTCCGTAGCGGTCCGCGAGCAGACCGAAAAACGGTGTGGCAAAAATTGCAGCGAAGAACACCCAGCTGTTCGCCACGCCCGCTTGCGCCAGGGTGAGCCCCTTGGCGTGTTGGAAGTACTCGATGGCGTAGGTCGTTCGGAAGGGGAAAAACACGGCGGCATACAAGACGTGCAGCCCGAGGATGTACCAGTACGACATGTCAAAATTCAACAGACGCGACCAGTTCACGGGAACAGGTGCGGCACCGCCGTTGGCAGTGACCGCGCCGGCGTCTGTGCTCGCGCCGGCGTCGGTGCTCGCGCCGGCGTCTGTGACTTTAGCGGGTGATTGGTTGGCGTGCCGGTGATTGCGGTCGAGCCGGTAGTAAATCGTCGCTGCCAAGAAACCCACCACTGTGATGCTCGTGCCCAGCCATAACGGCGCCTGCCAACCGCGCTCGTACAGCGGGCGGGCCCAGGCGGTCGACGTGTCCACGGCATAGGAGCCGACGCGGGCGAGGCTCAAGTACAGCGCCGTGGCCAAGGCTATGCCGCTGCGCGGGAACCACTGCGCCAAGCCCGCGATGAGCGCGATGAATATCGCGCCTTCGCTGATACCGAAGATGAAGCGACCGGCGACCATCAGATCGTACGGACTACCCACCGCAGTCAGTGTGGCGCCGAGGACGCCGATCGCCGCCGACCACAGCGCCATGCGTGCCGGTCCATAACGATCGATGAGCAGCCCATTGATGAGCGCGAGCGCAATATTCGGGATGCTGATGACCCCGTTCAGCATGCCCAATTGGGATTGACTGAACCCGCGTTCGCGGTGCAGCAGATCGGCGATGGGACCGATCACATCGCTCTCGTAGTAGCTGCTCGAAACGGTCACCGCCGCCAGTGCCAATACCCACCAACGCAACGGCGAAGCGCCGCTGGCGCGGGTGCCGGCGGCGCGGCAAGTAACTTGACCGGCCGCAGCTCGATTCACCGGTAGCGGGCGCCTTGGCGCGCAAGCTCCGTCTGCACCGCAGCGATGTTCAATAGGTCGAATGCTTCATCGCGCTGAATCGAGATCGCTGCCGCCACGCCCGCGCCCTGACCGCTTACGGCGCAACACATCATATTGCGAGCCGAGGCATGCGACACCTTGTCGCCGCCGATCGAGCGGCCCGCGACCAGCAGGTTATTCACGCCTTTGGGGACCAGGGCCCGATAGGGCACGTGCCAGTAGCGTCCGGTGGTGGGCAATATCAGGATGCCGAAGCCGTCGATGAACTCGGGAAAGATCCCGATGGCATCGTCGAAGCGCGCCTGCTCGCGCACGTCGGTGCCGGTCAGATTGTAGAGCGCGTCGATCTTGCGGGTGTCGCGAATTCCGAGGGTCATGCCGAAATTGCGCAACTTGGCGCCTTCGCATCCCGGCATGAACTTGCGCAGCGCCTCCATGGCGTAGATCGCCTCGCGCCTGCCGCGCATTTCGCCGACAGTCAAATCGTTGGGGTCGGTGCCGTCGATTTCCGGCACATGAACCAGGTTCAGGTACGTCAGGTCCCCTTGATCGCTGACCGTGCCCCAAGTGCCGGCGATGGTGTGCAAGGAGGGGGGGATGAGGCCGGCCTCGAGCGCCTTTTTGAACGGCTTGCGCAGGAAGGGCGAGAACAGCTGGTCTTCCTTGCCGGTGGTTTCGTAGTCCCACTCGCCATTGCCCGACCAATCGGCATACGTCTGCGGATCGGCCTTCACTGAATCGATGAATTCCTTCTTGTTGACCCCGCTCATGGAAAACATGACCGATACCGCCATCATGTCCTTCTTGGGCGACTTGTGGAAAGGCGCCCCGGCGCGGGCGGCGATGTCGGCGTCCCCGGTCGCATCGATCACGCGCTTGGCCAATATGGCCTCTCGGCCTGCCTTGCTTTCGGTGATGACTCCGACAATGGTGCCATTGTCCAAAATGGGTGCGACCCCAAGGCGGTGCAGCAGCGGCGTGACCCCGGCCTCCTGCACCAGCGTATCGGCCACCCACTTGAACATCTCGGCATCGAGGGCGTGACTCAAGGACTGCGGTTCCGGCATGGCCGCCCCCATCGCCTTGGCGCGTTCCTCGAACTCGATGCCGATGCCTTCGCAGTCCACCGTCTTCTCGTGGCGATACCAGGCAAAGCCCTCGACCCCCACTTGGGTGATGTTGCCTCCAAAGCAGCCGTTGCGGTCGAGCAGGGCGGTGCGGGCACCTGCCCGGGCGGCGGCGAGCGCCGCCGCAAGGCCCCCGGGGCCGCTGCCGACCACGAGAACGTCGGTTTCGAGGACCACATCGACGGAGCGAGCGATTTCTACTATTGTCTTCATGTCGGAGAGATCTCTCAAAAAAGAGGCTGCGGGAAGCTCGGCGCTGGAGACTACTTGAATCGGGGCCAACAATTAAGTCATAGTAACCGTCATAAAAATGTAATCTGTTGTGTGTAGAAAGCAACACAGCGGTTGAGTTGGCGGGCCGAAGTAAGGGACGGATAGAGGCTCGATCTTCACGGGATATTGTCTGCAGTTTGGATTTTTTTGCGCGCAACGACTGCGGCCGTTGCGTTCGTTCGTATTTTTATTTCCACTGACTCTTCAGGGAGAAACGCTTGAACAACAACCAGAAGCTTGCCTACGCCATCTCGGCGATACTCAGCGGTTATGTCGGAACGTCCGCCGCGGCAACCGCCGCGGCTACCGACACCGAGACGGCTGGCGGAATCGAAGAAATCGTGGTCACCGCACAGCGCCGAGCGGAATCGATTCAGAACGTGCCCATCACCATCCAGGCGATCACGGGCGAGCAACTCGGTCAGTTGAACGCGACAACCTTCGACGACGTGCTCAAATATCTGCCGAACGTGACCTTCAGCTCGAACGGCCCGGGCCAGGGCAACATCTACATGCGCGGTCTGAGCGCGGGCTTTGCTGGCAACCAGTCGAGCGCGGCGATTGATCCGTTCCCGAACGTCGCGACTTACCTCGACGATCAGTCGATGGCGTTCCCGGCACGCAATGTCGACGTCTACATGGCGGACATGGAGCGCATCGAGGTGCTCGAGGGTCCGCAGGGCACGCTGTTCGGCGGCGGCGCCGAGGCGGGCGCGATCCGATACATCACCAACAAGCCGAAGCTGAACGTTACGGAGGGCAATGCCGAGGCCTCCTATGGCACGACCGCCCATGGCGATCCGAATACCGCGGTCACCGCCGTGCTCAATTTGCCGCTGATCGCGGACACTCTGGCTGTTCGCGCGGTCATCTACAACGATCGCCGCGGCGGCTACATCGATAACGTGCCGAGCCAGTTCACGCGCTTCCCGACGGATCCCGGCACCATTTCCTATCACCTGCCGTACCCGGCGAATGCGGCCACTGCCAACAACTATTCAATAGCGGGTAGGGCGCAGAACCCCCTGACCTACCAAGGCCTGCGCGCCTCGGCGCTCTGGCAGATCAACAACGACTGGAGTGTGCTGATCCAGCAGACCTACCAGCACATGGATGCGGAGGGCACTGATGCGCAATACCCGCTCAGTTCTCAGGAGACCCCGCTCGGGCCGTGGCAGGAGACTTCATTCACGCAGGCCTACGACAAGGACAAGTGGGAGAACACGTCCTGGACCGCCAACGGCAAAGTCGGCGATTTGAAGCTGGTGTACACGGGCGGCTACCTCAGCCGCACGATCGACAACACGGCGGATTACACCAACTACACGCGTTCGGCGGGCGGGTTCTACTACACCTGCGCCGGTGGCGGCGCGCCGATCGGCAACGGAGTGGGGCCGTTGACGTGCTACTCGCCGGCCTTGTCGTGGAATGACCACGTCGAAACGACGCACCAGAGCCATGAGCTGCGGCTCAGCACTCCCGACGATTGGCGGCTGCGCGGCCTCATCGGAGCGTTCTGGGAGGATTTCGACATCAAGGACGACATGAACTTCCTGTACACGACGATCCCGTCTTGTACTCCGGCCAACCTCTTGCTGTACCAGGCGGGTACCCAGGCATGTAAAGGCAACGTGATTCCCGCGCCCGGATACGCGGCGCTCGATCCAACCGAGCGCAACGACAATGTCGCGTTCGGCGAGGATCTCGAGCGCGGTTACAAGCAAACGGCTTTCTTTACCTCGATTGACTACGACCTGATCCCCAAGGTCCTGACGCTGACCGGCGGGACCCGCTATTACCACTATAAGGAGACCATGCACGGCTCGCAGTACTCCACGAGCACCGGATGCTCGGGTATCCCGAACGGCACATGCGTGGGCTCCAAGCTCACCGATGCGACTCACGATGCGACCTACAGCGGGTTCAAAAGTCGCGGCAACTTGACCTGGCATGTGACCCAGGACGCAATGCTCTACTACACCTTTTCCCAGGGCTTCCGACCTGGCGCCGGCAACCGCAAGAACAGTGCCGAGGTCAAGATCGACGTGGATCCGGTGACGGGACAACCGACGGTCGGCCCGAATGCGACCCCGAACCTCGTCAAGCAGTACAACAAGCCCTATACCTATCCGCCCGACACGCTGACCAACAATGAGTTCGGCTGGAAGACGGAGTGGTTCGACCACCGGCTTCAGGTCAACGGCTCGGCGTACATCATGGACTGGAAAAACGTCCAGACTCTGATCTACAACCCACCGGTCTATGGCAACACGACGTTCGGTGTGCAAGGACCCGACTATCGGATCAAGGGCGCCGAGTTGCAGATCGTTGCGCGGGTCACCGACGGCCTGACCCTGCAGGGTTCGGTGTCGCACAACGACGCGTCGGAGACCAATTCGCCGTGCATCAAGTCGACTAACCCGGTGCCGGGCAACCCCACCCCGCTCGGTACCTGCATCACGCAGGTCTGGTCGCCGGCGCTCAGCAAGAACGTGCCCCTGCAGAACCCGCTCGGGGTCGTCGGTGCGACGCCGGCCTTCTCGCCGAAGGTCGAGTACAACCTGCGCGCGCGCTACGATTGGCAGGCCAACGACTACAAGATGTTCTTTATGGTCGGCGCGGAGCACGTCGGCGACATGCAGAACGAGCCTAGCAGCTTCCAGTCCGGCGCGGGAGTGACTGTGCCGTCGACGACCTGGCTGCGATACGATCAGCCGGCGTATACCACGTATGACGCGGCCTTCAACATCGCAAAGGACCAGTGGACTGTGCAGTTCTACGGCGCGAACCTCGGCAACTCCGACGCGAGCACTTTCACTTCGTCGGCGCAGTTCATCAAGTCGGAAGTGCCGCTGAGGCCTCGAGTGCTGGGAATCAAGGTCGGCTTCAAGTTCTGAGGTTTATGCGGTTGCGATAGACTACGGGGTGGGCAGGGATGCCAACCTCGTTCTTATCGGACAATCATGACTGCCACCGCAACCGGTAATGTAACCTTGACTGTGGAGTCCGAGGTCGCGCGCATCCGCGCGCTCGTCAAGCAGCGGCGCTTCGCGGCGGCGGCCGCGGCGGCGGCGGCGCTGCTTACCCGAGTCCCGGAAAACCGCGACGTGCTGTATCTGCTCGCGCTCGGCCAGCGCCAGCTCACTCGCACCACGGACGCACTCGCGACGCTCGGGCAGCTCGAGCGGTTCCATCCCGGGTACAGCCGCCTCTACCAGGAGCGCGGCTATTGTTACGTGGCGGCGAAGAATGCGCCACAGGCTATCCAGGAGTTCCTCCGGGCCGTCACGATTAACCCGGCGCTGCCGGCGAGCTGGAACATGCTGGAAGGTCTCTACCGGATGTGCGGCGACGTGAACAATGCCGGCATGGCCGCGGCGCATGTCGCGAAACTCAAGGCGCTGCCGCCGCAAGTGATCACTGCGACCGGGCTGTTCAGCGATGGCGAGCTGCTGGCGGCCGAGAAAATGATCCGCCCTTTCTTGCTTGCCCATGGTAATCACATCGAGGCGATGCGTCTGCTGGCGCGGATCGGTGCCGCCCGGGAGGTGTTCGACGATGCGGAGTTGCTGCTGCAGGCCGTGCTGGAGCGTGTCCCCGACTACGGCGCCGCCCGCCACGACTACGCCTCGGTGCTGCTCGGGCGCCACAAGCACCGGCAAGCCCTGGCAGAGATCGACAAATTACTGGCAGTCGATCCGTGCAATCGGCAATATCGGACCCTGCATGCCACCGCCACGGTGGGGCTCGGCGACCATGCGCAGGCGATCGCGTCGTATAAGGATCTGCTGCGCGATGCGGCGCCCGGATCGCCCAATGCCGCCGAGCTGCACTTGTCAATGGCGCATTCACTGAAAACGCTGGGCCGCCAGCCCGAGGCGATTAATGAGTACCGGGCAGCGGCGCGCGAGCGCGCGGATTTTGGCGACGCGTACTGGAGCCTCGCCAACCTCAAAACCTACCGCTTCGACGGCGCGGAATTTGAGTTTATGCGCGGCGCAGAAGCAGCGCCGGCGACCGCACCGGTGGACCGTTACCACCTGTGCTTCGCTCTCGGCAAGGCCTACGAGGACCGTGCCGAATACGCCGAGTCGTGGAAATACTACGAGCGCGGCAACGCGTTGAAGCGCGCCGAGAGCCGCTACCGCCCGGAACTCATCGAGTGGAATACCACGAACCAGAAGAAAGTCTGCACCCGGGAATTCTTCGAGCGGCGCATGGGCTTTGGCGTGGCGAGCACGGCGCCGATCTTCGTGGTTGGGTTGCCCCGTTCCGGTTCGACGTTGATTGAACAGGTCCTGGCCTCACACTCCTTGGTCGAAGGCACGCAAGAGCTCGCCGACGTCCCGCGCTTCGTGCTCGAACTACAAGGCCGTGACCCCGATTTCGTGTCGCCGCGGTATCCCGGTGTACTCGCGCAGCTCCCAGCGGAGGAATATCTGCGCTTCGGCGAAAAATATCTCACTGACACCCATGTCTACAGGACCGGCAAGCCGCGCTTCGTCGACAAGATGCCGAACAATTTCCGGCACATCGGCTTCATACACCTGATGTTCCCGAATGCGAAGATCATCGACGCGCGCCGCGAGCCGATGGCTTGCTGCTTCGGAAACCTCAAGCAGCTCTTCGCGCGCGGCCAAGAGTTCAGCTACAGCGTCGAAGACATCGCCCGCTACTACCGCACTTACCTCGAGCTGATGGAACACTGGGACGCCGCGCTGCCGGGCCGGGTGTTGCGTGTCCATCACGAGGATGTGATCGACGACCTAGAGGGGAGCGTGCAGCGCATCCTCGACTTCTGTGAACTGCCTTTCGAGCCGGCTTGCGTCGAATTCCACCGCACCCAACGCAGCATCCTATCAGCGAGTTCGGAGCAGGTGCGCCAGCCCATCTTCCGCGAGGGCCTCGATCAGTGGCGCCACTACCAAGCGTGGCTTGGCCCGCTGCGCGAGACGCTCGGGGACGCGCTCGTGCGCTACCGCCGCTAGATGCCTGACCGCTATGCCCCCCGGACGCAATGAGCCTTGTCCCTGCGGCAGCGGCCGCAAGTTCAAGCATTGCTGCGGCAAACAGCCGCGGCCGGACGCGACACTGGTATCGGACCCGCCGCGGCAGAATCAAGGCCAGGATGCGCTGGCGGCGCTCGAGTCGGCCAGTCGCGCCGCGCCGCGCGATGCTCGGTTGCACTTTCTTCTTGGTCAGGCGCTCGAGGAGCGCGGGCTGCTCGAGCGCGCCGCGCTGAGTTTCAGGCGCGCGACCGCTCAGGATCCGAAGTTCGCGGACGCGCACAACGATTTGGGCGAAGTGCTGCTTCGGCTGGGACAGACGGACGCCGCGATCGCGAGCTGCCAACGCGCGCTGGCGCTTCGGCCACGCTTTCCCGCAGCCCTTGGCAATCTCGCCAACGCCGAGCGCACTCGCGGCGCCCTCGCGGCGGCGATCGAGGGGTACCGACGCGTGATCGCGCTCGAGCCCGGGCTCGCCGAGGCTCACCGCAACTTGGGCAGCGCGCTTCTCGAGGCCGGCGAGACAGAGGCGGCGATATTGAGTTTGCAACGGGCGATTGAACTGCGCCCCGAATTTGCCGCCGCCGTCACGCAGCTTGCATACGCGCTGACGGCCCTGCGCCGGGGAGCGGAGGCAATTCCTCATTACGAGAAATTGCTGGCGCACGACGCGCGCGTCGAAACTCTGGACGAGTTTGCGGCCCTGCTGGCGAGGTTGGCGCGCTATGCGGCCTCGGCGAGTTGCTATCGCAGCCTGCTCGAGCGGATGCCGGGTAACGCGCGGCTGCATGCCAATTTGGGCCATGTGCTGCATTGCCTGGGCGATTTCCACACCGCGATCGAACACTGCCGGCGGGCGATCGAACTCGAACCCCGGTTGCCGGAAGCGCACCTGCACCTTGGCAATTCGCTGCTGGCGATGAATGCATTGTATGAGGCCGATGCCGCCTACCGAAACGGACTTGAGATTGCCCCCGAGCATGCTGCGCTTCACACTGCTCACGCCATGGCTGAGCGAGCCGTCGGACGCCTCGAGGACGCGGAAGCGAGTGCGCGTCGGGCGCTGGCACTGAGTCCAGAGGCTGCGGATTCGCTCGCCCTGCTCGGCAGCCTCGCCATCGACCATGGCCGGTTCGACGAAGCGGAGGACCTGCTGCGCAGAGCATTGGCCATCGACCCGGAACTGCCCGAGGCGCTTACCAGCCTCGCCGCGTTGCGCAAAATGAGTTCCGCCGACGAGGCGTGGCGCGAAGCGGCAGAGCGCGTCCTGGCACGCGGCCTCGCCGTAGCACACGCCATCAATCTTCACCATGCGCTCGGGAAGTACTACGATGACGTCGATGAGCGCGATGCGGCTTTCCAGCATCATCGAATCGGCAACGAACTCTCACGTCGCAGCCGAATAGCCTACGACCGTGCTCACATGACCGAGCGGGTGTCTCGTATTCTGGCGGACTTCGATCAAGATGCGCTCGCGACTCTGCGGCCGGCCGGACAAACGTCCGAACGGCCGGTATTTGTCGTCGGGATGCCGCGCTCGGGCACAAGCCTGACCGAACAGATCCTCGCCTCGCACCCTCAGGTCCGTGGCGCGGGGGAGCTGCTCTACTGGATCTTTGCGGCGGACACGGAACGTCAGACGAACTCCGAGCGGCGTGCCGCGACCATTGCCGAACTCGGCCGCGCCTATTTGGAGGGACTTGCGACACGGGCGCCTGACGCATCTCGCGTCGTCGACAAGCTGCCCGTCAATTTCAGGCATATCGGCCTCATTCACGCGGCGCTGCCGGACGCCCGGTTCATTCATCTGCAGCGCAATGCGCTCGACACATGTCTGTCGATTTACTTCCAGGGGTTCTCCGCAGCGCATCCCTACGCGACCGACTTTGGCGATCTCGCGCATTACTACCACGAGTACCGGCGCCTGATGGCGCATTGGCGCGCGGTTCTGCCGCCGCAGACTCTGCTCGACGTGCGGTACGAGGATCTCGTCGAGGACCCCGAAAGCTGGAGCCGGAGGATGATCTCGCACATAGGGCTGCCGTGGGATCGACGCTGCCTCGAGTTCCACCGCACCAATCGGCCGGTTCTGACCGCCAGCAACTGGCAGGTGCGTCAGCCCATCAGTAAGGGCTCAGTCGATAGGTGGCGTCGCTACGAGCGTTTCATCGGGTCGCTGCGCGAGGCACTGGGCGAGTAGAAGTATCGTTCGTCCATCGTGTGGCGCGCAGATTGACATCGTTTATTGCAGACTGCTTATTGTCGACAATCTTCGATGGTGCTAGCATTGCTCGCCTAAATTCACCGACAAGGGCAATCCATGGCTCAAGCCGCCCCCACTGTGTTGCAACTGGTGCAATCGAACTCGCTCCCTGGGTTGGTGCAGGTCGAAATCGAGCAACTGATCCTGCGTGGCGAGCTCGCCATCGGCCAACATGTGAACGAGAGCGAATTGGCGTCACGCTTCGGGACAAGCCGCGGTCCGATACGCGAGGCACTGCGTGCGCTCGAGGAATCGCGCCTGGTGCGCTCGGAGAAGAATCGCGGCGTTTTCGTGCGCGAAATCTCGGTCGCGGAGGCTGATGAAATCTACGACATCCGCGAGGCGCTCGATCAATTGATTGGGCAACGCGTGGCGGAACGGGTCACAAAAGAGCAACTTCTCAGGCTAAAGGCCGTCGCGGCGGAAATGGATGAAACCGTTCGGGTGCAAGATGTCAAGGGCTATCATGCCCTGAACCTGAAATTTCATGACATGTTAGTCGACTTTGCCGGTAATTCCCGCTTGACAGAAAGCTACCGCCTCCTGACGAAGGGCTTGCTGCTGTTCCGCCTGCGCGGTCTCAAGGACGGCGGCGGCTTCGCAGTTTCCAACACCGAGCACAAAGCCGTGATCGCGGCCATCGCCGCGCGCGACCCTACAATGGCCGGACGCCTGCTGTGCCGGCATGCAGTGGAAAGCCGCGCACGAATGCATAAGGCAGCAGCGGCCACGTCCGCGGAGTAAAAATGCCAGCCGACATCAACGTCAACGGTCGAACCTATCGCTGGATGGACGCGCCGCTGGTCGTCGCCTGCATCGACGGCTGTGAGTTTGAGTACATCACCGCCGCCATAGCCGCGGGAGCCGCACCGTTTCTGGGGAAGTTGCTCGCCGGCGCCGGCACCTCGTTCATCGCCGACTGCGTCATGCCGAGCTTCACCAATCCCAACAATCTGTCCATCGTGACCGGCGTGCCGCCCGCGGTGCATGGCATCTGCGGTAACTATTTCTTCGACCCGGAGCGGGGCGAAGAAGTCATGATGAATGACCCGCGCCATCTGCGCGTCGGAACCATCCTCGCGGCGTTTTCTGCGGCCGGCGCAAAAGTCGCGGTAATCACCGCCAAGGATAAGTTGCGCAAGCTGTTGGGTCACCGGATGCAGGGGATATGCTTCTCCTCGGAGAAAGCCGACCAGGTCACCTTGGCCGAGAACGGCATCGAGAAGGTACTCGAACGCGTCGGCATGCCGCTCCCCTCGGTGTATAGCGCCGAGTTGTCGGAGTTCGTGTTCGTCGCCGGCGTCAAACTGATGGAGCGCGAACGGCCCGACCTCATGTACCTGTCGACGACCGACTACATCCAGCACAAGGCGGCCCCCGGCACGCCGCTGGCGAATGAGTTTTACGCCATGATCGACCGCAATCTCGCGCGCCTTGATGCACTCGGCGCGACCATCGTCCTCACCGCCGACCACGGGATGAACGCCAAGCACGGTGCCGACGGCCAGCCCAACGTAATTTACCTGCAGGACACACTCGACGCCTGGCTCGGCAAGGACGAGGCGCGGGTGATATTGCCGATCACCGATCCCTATGTCGTGCACCACGGCGCGCTCGGATCCTTTGCGCTGGTGTACTTGCCCGATTCTGAGGCGCAGCGCGCCGCGGCGGCGCGGATTGCGCAGCTTCCCGGCATCGAGAGCGTGTTCAGCCGCGCAGAAGCCGCGCAGAAGTTCGAGTTGCCGGCCGACCGCATAGGCGACCTGGTCGTGGTCTCGACGCGCGACACGGTCATCGGCACAAGCCGCGACCGGCACGATCTATCCGGCCTCGACGTGCCGCTGCGTTCGCACGGTGGCACGTCGGAGCAGAAAGTTCCGTTGCTGGTCAACCGCCGGCTCGCCCAGCCGCCCACCGCCCGCCGTTGGCGCAACTTCGATGCATTCGACCTTGGCCTGAATCTCGCCGCTCGATCCTAGTAGGTGACCGATGACCGCCATCGCCGCTTCTTCTCCAGCACATCCGCCGATTCGGGAGTCGCTGCGCATTGCCGGAGAAAAGGTGTTTCGCGACCGCGTCATCGAGGTTCGCCACCCCTATAGTGGAGAGCTGGTCGGCACGGTTCCCAAGGCGACCGTGCTCGATGTGAGGCAGGCGTTGGAAATCGGGCGCACTTTCCGTTCCCCGCTGACCCGCCACGACCGCTACGAGATTCTAATGAGGGCCGGAGCCATCATTGCGTCGAGGCGGAATGATCTTGCGCGGCTCATCACGCTGGAGTCCGGCCTGTGCCTGAAAGATTCGCAGTACGAGGTCGGGCGCGCCTCGGATGTGCTGCTGTTTGCCGCCAACGCAAGCCTGGTCGACGACGGCCAGGTGTTTTCCTGCGACCTCTCGGCGCACGGCAAGAGCCGCAAGGTCTACACCCTGCGCGAGCCGCTGCAGGGCGTCATCACCGCCATCACTCCTTTCAATCATCCGCTGAATCAGGTCATCCACAAGGTGGCTCCCGCGGTGGCAACCAACAACAGGGTCGTGCTCAAGCCCAGCGAAAAGACACCGCTGACGGCCTTTGCGCTGGCGGACATTCTTTATGAAGCCGGACTACCGCCGCCAATGCTGTCGGTGCTGACGGGGGATCCGGCGGAGATCGCGGACGAGCTGTTGACGAGCGCGCATGTCGACCTCGTGACTTTCACCGGCGGCGTGTCGATCGGGAAGGCTATCGCCGCCAAGGCGGTGTACAAGCGCCAGGTCCTCGAACTCGGCGGCAACGATCCGCTCATCGTGCTCGAGGATGCGGACATCGAGGAAGCAGCGGCGCTGGCGGCAAGCGGTTCCTACCGCAACTCAGGCCAGCGGTGCACCGCGGTGAAGCGCATGCTGGTTCAGGAGAGTGTGGCCGACCGCTTTGTCGAGCTATTGCTCGAGAAGACCCGCGCCGTGAAATATGGCGATCCCTTCGACCCCACTATGGACATGGGGACGGTGATCGATGAGGCGTCGGCACGGCACTTCGAGAAGGTGGTGAATGAGGCCGTTGCGGGCGGTGCCAGGCTGCTGATCGGTAATGTGCGCCGCGGTGCGCTGTATTCGCCCACGGTACTCGATCGGGTAACTCCGGAGATGACGGTGGTGCGCCACGAGACCTTCGGACCCGTCTCGCCGGTGATTCGCTTCAAGAGCGTAGAGGAGGCCATCAGCATCGCCAATGGAACCGCCTACGGACTGTCGTCTGCGCTATGCACGAACCGCATTGATCTGATTACGCGTTTCGTGCGGGAATTGCAGGTCGGCAGCGTGAATGTGCGCGAGGTGCCGGGCTATCGTCTGGAGATGACTCCGTTCGGCGGCATCAAAGACTCCGGATTGGGCTATAAGGAAGGCGTGATCGAGGCCATGAAGAGTTTTTGCAACACCAAAACCTATTCGCTGCCGTGGTGATGAGCGCCGCTGAGAATACGCTGGGCGAGGGGTAGCGAGCGCGTGGGCAGTACCGTCGTTCTCGACCTGATGGGCGGAGTTGCGCTGCTGCTCTGGGGACTGCACATGGTCCACAGCGGCGTGGTGCGTGCCTTTGGCGCCGATCTGCGGCGTCTGCTTGGAATGGCGTTGAAAAGCCGGCTGCGTGCATTTCTGGCGGGCGCCTTCGTCACGGGCCTTCTACAGAGCAGCACCGCAACCGGACTGATGGCCGCCTCGTTTGTCACCGGCGGCACGTTGGATCTGGCGCCGGCGCTTGCCGTCATGCTTGGCGCCAACGTAGGCACCACGCTGGTCGTGCAAATCCTATCGTTCGACATCGGGGTCGTGACGCCCGTGCTGTTGCTCACGGGCGTGATCGCATTCAAGCGAGGCGGCAGAACCCGAACACGCGATTTGGGCCGGGTGGTGATCGGCATCGGTCTGATGCTGTTGGCGCTGCACATCTTCCTCGGCGCTCTGACCATGACGGAAACCGCCACCGTGTCGCGCGCCGTGTTGGGGGCGATTACCGATCAACCGATAGTGTGCTTGATTGTTGCCGCGGGCATCACCTGGGCTGCGCATTCGAGCGTTGCCGTGGTGCTTGTCGTGATGTCCCTGGGCGCCGCCCATTTGGTATCGCCGACCGCAGTCGTCGCCCTGGTACTGGGGGCGAATGTCGGCAGTGCCCTCAATCCCCTGCTCGAGACAGGTCAATCCGGGAACCTGGCAAGCCGGCGTCTGCCCATCGGCAATTTGTTGACGCGGCTGGTTGGCTGCGCATTCGTGCTGCCGTTCCTGCATCCGATAGCACAATTCCTGCAGCGCTACGAGCCGAACCCAGCACGCCTGGCGGCGGACTTTCACACGGCCTTCAATATATTGCTCGCCCTGATGTTCATCGGCCCGCTCGACTTCATCGCCGAAAGGCTCACGCGCTGGCTGCCGGAGCTGCCGAAGCCCGCCGACCCCGGTACGCCGGTGTATCTCGATCCATCGGTAGCGAGCGCTCCCGCCGTCGCATTGGTGTGCGCCGCGCGCGAAGTGCTGCGGATGGGCGATTTGATCGAATCCATGCTGCGTCAGGCGATGACCGCGCTCTTGACGAACGACCGCAAACTGGTCGCCGATATCAGCCGCATGGACGACGCCATCGACAGCCTCAACGACGCAGTGAAGCTGTACGTCACGCGAATGACGCGCGACAGCCTCGATGACCGCGACGGCTATCGCGCCATGGAGATCATTTCATTCTCCATCAATCTCGAGCATGTCGGCGACATCATCGACAAGAATCTGATGGACTTGGCTTCCAAGAAGATCAGGCGCGGCATCACGTTCTCGAAAGAAGGCGAGTCTGATTTGGTCGAGTTCCACGGTCTGGTGGTCGACAGCCTGAAGCTGTCAGTGGGCATTTTCATGTCGGGCGACATGCAAGTGGCACGGCAGTTGATCGCGGCCAAGGCGCATCTGCGCGAGCGCGAATTCGCAGCGGCCGAGCGCTACCTCTCGCGCCTGCGCGAGGGAACTCCGGAATCGATCGAGTCTTACTCGCTGGATTTGGACATTCTGCGCGATCTGAAACGCGTCCATTCACATCTGTGCTCGGCGGCCTATCCGGTGCTGGAGCGCGCCGGGGCGCTGCAGCGCAGCCGTCTCAAGGACACGTCCTTCGGCAGGCGCAGGGACTCCGTCAATCGCCTGCCCAACAAGCCAATCCTGCCGTGAGCGAGGATTCAATGATTCATCCAATACTGCTGACCCCCGGACCCCTGACGACGTCGGCGGACACCAAGTCTGCGATGCTGCTCGATTGGGGATCATGGGACGGCGCGTTCAACGAAATGACGGCATCCGTTTGCCGCGATCTCATCGGCATTGTCCATGCGCAGGACGAACACGTCTGCGTACCGCTGCAGGGCAGCGGAACGTTTGCGGTCGAGGCGGCGCTCGGCACGCTCGTTCCGAGGGGCGGCAAGGTTCTGGTGCCTGACAACGGCAGTTACTGCAAGCGCATCGTGCGCATCTTGGGGTATCTCGGGCGCGATGCGGTCGTGCTGCCGCACGGCGAGCAGGACCCGACGGATCCTGCGCGCATTGACGCCGCGTTGGCGGCGGATCCGGCGATTACGCACGTCGCACAGGTGCACTGCGAGACCGGCACGGGAATCTTGAATCCGTTGCCGCAGATCGCTGCCGTGGTTGCCGGTCGCGGTCGCGGCCTGATAGTCGATGCCATGAGTTCCTACGCAGCCATTCCCATTGACGCCCGCAGCATCCGCTTCGATGCGTTGGTCGCCGCCTCCGGCAAGTGCCTGGAGGGCGTGCCGGGCATGGGGTTCGTGATCGCCCGGCGGGCGCCGCTGGAGCGTGCCTCCGGCAATAGCGCCTCGCTCGCCATGGACCTGCTCGATCAATGGCAGTACATGCAGAAGACGGGCCAGTGGCGTTTCACGCCGCCGACGCACGTGCTCGCCGCTCTGCGTTCCGCCATCGATCAATACCAGGCACAGGGCGGATTGCCGGCACGGCTGGCACGCTACACCGAGAATTGCGCGGCGCTGGTGTCTGGAATGCGCGCATTGGGCTTCAAGACATTCCTGCCGGATGCGCTGCAGGCGCCCATCATCGTCACGTTTCATTCCCCGCCGGATCCCAAGTATGACTTCGCCCAGTTCTACCGCCGGGTGCGGGATCGCGGCTTTCTGCTCTATCCGGGCAAGTTGACGGCGGTCGATACGTTTCGCGTAGGGTGCATCGGTGCCATCGGCGCCGCCACCTTGAGGCATGCCGTGGCCGCTGTCGCCGCTGCCTTGCGGGACATGGGAGTCCGTCGAGTCGCGCCGGAGTGAATCGGACGAGCGGGCAGTACTCACAGCTCGAAGCGCTGCGCGACATAGGCTATGTAGTGGTTCCGCAGTTCGTGCCGCCCGCCGCCCTGACGCAACTCAACCTGGCCGCACGGGCGCAACTCGCAGCCCGCGCCGTCCCTATCGAATTCGAGACGGATCTGCAATACCCCGGCGCGCCTGCGTCACGCACGGCGGCGGGCGGCGACACCGTGCGCCGGCTGCTCGATGCCTATGAACGGGACCCGGCATTCGCCGAGTGGGGCGGGGCGCCCGCTGTACGCGCGTGGATGGAGTCATATTTCGGTGAAGGGGTACTGATGTCGCGTGCGCATCACAATTGCCTGATGACCAAGCATCCGCGCTACGGCAGCTTGACAAAATGGCACCGCGATATCCGCTATTGGTCGTTCGAACGCGAGGATTTGGTGTCGATATGGTTCGCATTCGGCGTGGAGCATGCGGAAAATGGCGGCCTGTGGTTCGTGCCGGGTTCGCACCGTCTGGAGTTCGAGGCCGATCGTTTCGATGACGCGCGGTTTTTCCGCGCCGATCGGGCCGACAATACCGAGGTGCTCCTCACCGCCGAGTCACCGCGCTTGGCGCCCGGCGACGCGGTGTTCTTTCATTGCAAGACCTTGCACTCTGCTGGCCAAAATCAGTCCAGCCAGGTGAAGTTCTCGCTGGTTTATACCTACCACGGCCGCAGCAATGCGCCCAAGCGGGGAACCCGCTCCGCATCGAAGGCCGAAGTCGCCCTTTAAGAAAGCGGCACAGTTTAAGATTTCTTTAGCTGAAGCGCTGCCTTTCGCTTGTTGCAAATTCCGTGTAATCCTATGCGCCGGTTTACCCGTAAAAGGATGTGAATGGTGGCAAAGGTACCCCCGGGCGTAGGTCCGCAGTTTCCCCAGGTCGTAGTTCTGGTGGGCGCCACCGGCGACCTCGCCCGGCGCAAATTACTTCCCGGCCTGTTTCACTTGGCAAGTTCGGGGTTCATTCCGGGCTGCAGGATCATCGGCGTGTCGCTCGATGATCTCGGCGACGAGGGCTTTCGCAAGATTGCCCGGGACGCGCTCACGGAGTTCTCCACGCGCAAGGTGATCGACAGCGATTGGGCGGCCTTTGCCGCTAACCTGCAATACGTACCCATGTCCGCCGGCGCCGCGGCGCTCAAGGCTGCGGTCCTCGACGCCGAGCGCGTCTTCAAGGGCGAGAGTCTGCGGCTGCACTACTTGAGCGTCCCGCCGAACGCGGCACTGTCCGCAGTACGCCTTTTGGGCGAGGCGGGCCTCGTAGAGCGCTCGCGCATCATCATGGAAAAGCCCTTCGGCACCGACCTTGCGAGTGCCGTTGCGCTGAATGCCAGGCTGCATGAAGTATTCGACGAAGATCGGATCTTTCGCATCGACCACTTTCTCGGCAAGGAAGCGGCACAGAACATTCTCGCCTTCCGCTTCGCCAACGGCCTGTTCGAGCCGATCTGGAACCGCAACTTCATCGACCATGTGCAGATCGATGTACCCGAGACCTTGAGTCTCGGCAAACGTTCAGCTTTCTACGAGCAGACCGGAGCCTATCGGGACATGGTTGTGACTCACCTGTTTCAGATTCTCGGATTCATGGCGATGGAGGCGCCCACTTCCCTGGAACCAAACCCGATCAGCGAGGAGAAGAACAAGGTGTTCCGCAGTATGTTGCCGATCAATCCAACCGATGTGATCCGCGGGCAGTACACGGGCTACCGTTCCGAAGAAGGCGTATCGCGGGATTCGGATACCGAGACCTTCATTGCGCTTCGCTGCTTCATCGACAACTGGCGTTGGGCCGGCGTGCCGTTCTACCTGCGCACCGGCAAGCGGCTTGCCCAAGGGCAGCGCATCATATCGATCGCCTTCAAGGAGCCGCCCAAGAGCATGTTCCCGGCCGGATCCGGCGTGAGCGCCCAGGGACCCGATCACCTCACCTTCGATCTGGCGGATGCTGCGAAAATGTCGCTATCCTTCTACGGCAAGCGACCGGGACCCGGCATGCGCCTCGACAAGCTCAGCATGCAGTTCGCGATGCACGATACCGGTCATATCGGCGATGTGCTCGAGGCGTACGAGCGCTTGATCCTGGATGCCATGCGCGGCGACCACACGCTGTTCACCACGGCCGACGGCATTGAGCGCCTGTGGGAGGTGTCGACCACGTTGATGGAGGCCCCGCCGCCGGTTCGCTTCTACGATCCGGGCTCATGGGGTCCGAATGCCATCCACCAACTCATCGCGCCGCACGCCTGGCGACTGCCCTTCGAGCGAGTCTGGCGTGACCCCAATAACGTGGGTAGCTGAGCGGGAAGGCTGTCTCGAAGGCGATGGGGAATATCCGCTGGTTCGTGTGCTATCGAACCGACTGCATGCCGCAGCCACTATAGAGTCGACAATGGTACGCCGGAGGCAACGTAAGGAAGCCGAACATGCAATGGCCGCTATCTGCGAATAATGTACAATGAGCGATTCCTCGTCCCCCGACAGCAGATCATTGGGTTTTGGCATTTTGCCAAGAACAATCGCCGCTCGATCCCAGAGCGGTGATCGACACGCGAAACCACGCAAAGCTTATATTTTGTTGGTCGATGGCGATCCAGAAATGCGGCAGCTCATGAGTGCCCGCCTGCGGGCGGCCGGCTACGACGTCGACACTGCGAACGACGCCTCCGCAGCGCTCGATTCATGCGTGAAATCTCGCCCCAATCTGGTAATCACCGATTTGAAATTACAGCAAATGAGCGGCTTGGCTTTTCTTAAGGAGCTAAAGAGCCGCTGGCCCGAAATGACCGTCATCATTTTAACCGCGCATGGCACCATCCCCGAGGCGGTTGAGGCAACGCAATCCGGGGCATTCGGCTTTCTCGTCAAGCCAGTCGATAAAGTGGAGATGTTGGGGCAAGTGCAAAGAGCGATTGCAGCCTCGTCGTTTACCACATCGGGAGGCGACTGGCGGGAACAAATAGTGTCGCGTAGCCGGCTCATGCAGGAGCGGCTGGGTGAAGCCAACTGGGCGGCCGGCAGCGATGCGCCTGTGATGTTGACCGGCGAGAATGGGACTGGCAAAGAACTTCTCGCACGGGCCATTCATGCCGCAAGCGCACGTCGCGCAAAGCCATTCGTGGTAGTGAATTGCCGCGATCTGGTCGAGGCAGCCTTGGAATTTGAGCTGTTCGGCCAAACTGGCAACACAACAATGCAGCCGACAGGGGCGATAAACGCCGCCCGAGGGGGCACATTATTGCTGCATGAAATCGGCGATTTGCCCTTCCCGCTGCAATTGAAACTAGTCGAAGCCATGCGAGGCAATCCCATCGCCAGCGGCCAGAGTGACCCCCGCTGCACCGAGAGTGTGCGGCTTATTTGTGCGACGTCGTGCGACCTCAAGAAATTAATGAACTCCGGTAAGTTCGCACAGCACCTATATTACGAGATCAACATATTGCCCATTGAGATTCCCCCCTTGGGCCGTCGTCGGGAAGACATTCCGCTGCTGGTTTCGCACTTCTTGGAGCAGGCAACCGAAATAGGCAGCGGCGAGAAGATCTATACCCCGCAGGCCATGGAATTGCTGGCCACTGCGGACTGGCCGGGAAACGTTCGACAACTGTTCGATTTAGTAAAGAAGAACGTCGCGCTTGCAGAGGGCAAGGTAATGACGGAAGCATTTGTGCAGCAGTCGATGGGGGGTGAGCCCGTCCGAGCTCCGACGTATGAAGAGGCACGGAATGCCTTTTCGCATGAATACCTGACAAACAGCTTGGAACAAACCGAAGGCAACATCACGCAGTCGGCGCGCATTGCCAAGCGCAATCGTACCGACTTCTACAAGCTGCTGGCTC
Organism: Gammaproteobacteria bacterium; assembly: GCA_040004115.1. GTDB lineage: Bacteria > Pseudomonadota > Gammaproteobacteria > Steroidobacterales > Steroidobacteraceae > Bog-1198. The sequence continues at coordinate 23,305 of JBDUBO010000015.1, forward strand.
GGCATCGAATACATGCGGACGATTTCAAAAATGCCGCAACTGCGAAGTCGCCGCGTACGAGAGATTGATCATGCTTTGCTCACGGTGCGGCTGCGCTGTGTAGTCAGGTCATATTAATTTGCGCCGGCGATAGATTTCAATCGGTGCGTGGCGGCAACTTTGACGGAGCCTTTAATTGACGGCGCGCAGCGCCGACCCCTGGTACGGCAAAACTCAGCGCCGTTCACAAGCAGTGTTTGGCACTTGGCTGCGTTCATCGGCCTATTAAAAAGAAAGCCTTGTCCCTCGCCGCAATGGTGGGCCCGCAGAAAGTCCAGTTGTTGTTCAGTCTCTATGCCTTCGGCAACCACCTGCAAATTTAGACTGTGCGCCATCTCGATAACGGACCTGACGATAGTCGAGACGTCCGCATTCTTGGGAACGTCATTCACGAAGGATCTGTCCAGCTTCAAAGTATTGATCGGAAATCGCTTCAAGTAGCTCAAATTGGAGTATCCGGTACCGAAGTCATCTACGGCAATGCGTACACCGATCCCGCTGAGCGCACGCAACACCACGCTTGTGGCATCGTAGTCGCGCATTACGGCCGTCTCCGTGAGTTCCAATTCCAAGCAATGCGCCTTGATTCCTGTAGTGCGCAGTACGTTGCGAACTCCCTCGTAGAAGCGGTCGCTGCGAAATTCCACCGCCGATATATTGACCGCCATCGTTCCAAATGCCAGCCCCGCCGCATGCCACGCGTGCGCCTGGACACAGGCTTCGTGCAACACCCACTGACCGATGGGTATGATGAGCCCGCAGTCCTCCGCGATCGGAATGAATGAACTTGGATACAGCAATCCTCGTTGCGGATGCTGCCATCGAACCAGCGCTTCTATGCCGCTAATCTCTCCGCTCGTGAGATTCACTTTCGGCTGATACTCCAGCACAAATTCGCCCCTCGATAAGGCAAGTCGCAGTCCCTCGGTGATGAATTGGCGTTCAGCGGCACGAACGCTCATCTCGTCCTTGAAATACTGGATATTGTTGCGGCCTTTCTCTTTCGCGTGATACATGGCGGTGTCGGCGCAGTGAATCAAGGACTCCGCGTTATCGGCGTCGTCCGGATATACGCTCACCCCGATACTGACACTTAAGTGTAAATAGTGATCGGCGATGGAGAACGGCTCAATGATGGCAAGGCGTATTTTCTCTGCGACTATTGCCGGATCTTCCCCCTTGCCAATCTCAGTTAGCAGGACGAGGAATTCATCTCCGCCTTGCCGGCTGACGGTGTCGGACCCGCGTACGCACCGGTTAATGCGTTGCGACACAGCCTTGAGGAGCTGGTCTCCGACCAGGTGACCGAGAGAATCGTTAATCCGCTTGAAGTGATCCAAATCCACAAACAGCACCGCCAGTTGTCGCTCATGCCGCCGAGCGAGGACAATACCTTGGTCAAGTCGATCGACCAGCAGCGCACGATTTGGCAGGGAGGTAAGGATGTCGTGCTCGGCGAGATGAGTTATTTGTTGCGTCATCGCACGTGATTCACTGACGTCGTGAAACACCACGACCATTCCGGCCACCTGCCGGGCCCGATCATAAATGGGCGCTGCGGAATCCTCGATCGGCGATTCTTGCCCGTCGCGGGCCACCAGAATGCAGTTCGGCGGCAAAATCATCGTGCGGCCTTTTTTTACCTCCGACTTCATTTGCGGCACGATACGCTCGCGTGTTGTGCCATCGATGACCTGAAACACGTCCATCAGATCTCGACCGGCGGCTTCCTTATTCGTCCACCCTATCAATTTCTCGGCAACCGGGTTTAAGTAGGTGACCGACCCCGCTTTGTTGGTGCTTACCACGGCATCGCCAATGGAGCGCAAGATCACTTGTGCGCGTTCGTTTTCACCAAACAGCAGGTTGTCCCTGTTTTTTCTGGCGATGGCGCCGCGCACGGACCGCGCGATCGCCGCGCAATCCAGAGAGGATTTTAGCAGATACTCCTGTACGCCCGATGCCAGCATTTGTATACGCTGCGGCTCATTGGTGTCGTCGCCCAAAACGATGAGCGGCAAAGGCGGCAGCGTCCGCAGCAGGGCGGAAATTGCCTGCAGATCCTCGAGCTCTGGGAGATCGGAGTCCACCAGTATTGCCCGAACGTCGCAGTGCGGCGGCGGGTTTAGCGCGGCCGAGATGCTTGCAACGGACTCGACGGAAAAAGCCTTCGCGGATGAATCCACAAACAAACTCGTCATGCGCATGCACAGTTCCTGTTGGGAGGAAATGAGCAATAGTCGGTTGGTCATCGAGTTCCTTGGCTTAGGGTGTAGTTAAGTATGAGTCCTAAGGAATTGGCTCCACCGTCCGTTACCCCACATACGTTTGTGTAAATGACGGGCTGCTATGTGAGCCTGTTCACAATTCTGCGCGGAGGTTGCCGCGGAATCGCCGCGTAGGCGCCGGATCGACAGTGGACGCATCTATCGAATGACCGTCAGTCCGTGTCATATTCGCGTCATGCAAAACCTCGAATGGCAGGCCATCGTTTCCGGCAACGCGGAGCTGAAGCTGGCGCCGGCGGCCGCCGGGTGCGGTCAGGCGCTGCGCATGGACTTCGATTTTAAAGGCGGCGGCGGCTTTGTGGTGGCGCGCCATGCACTTCAGCGCCCCATGCCCGAGGAGTACGCGGTGAGGTTTCGCCTGCGCGGTAATGGTGCGACGAACAATCTCGAGTTGAAGCTGGTCGACGCCACGGGGCAGAACGTCTGGCGACACGTGCGGAAGGACCTGCGGCTGCCGGCGCGATGGAGAACAATTACCATCGACAGCAGCGCCATCGATTTCGCGTGGGGCCCTTCGAGCAACGGCCATATCAAGGCCCTGGGCTCGATCGAAATCGCCATTGTCGCGGGGCAGGGCGGCAGCGGCACATTGTGGATTGCCGGACTCGAAATCGAGGATCGCAGCCCGAGCGAGGCGCCGCGGGCTGCCGCGTCAAGCGCACTGCCGGAATTCGATGCGTCGTCCGCCTCGCCTGGCTGGAGTTGGAGACCGCGGCCCAACGATCCGCATCCGTGGATCGCGATCGATTCGGTCGAGCCTCGTGTCATCGGCGGCATGGTTGTCGAATGGCTGGAGCAGGCGCCGGCGAGCGGCTTTCGCGTGCGCGTCTCGAACACCGGCCGCCGCTGGAAGACAGTGCATGCCGCCGCTCGGGCGGGCGGCAAACGCAGCTATTTATATTTACCTGCTCTTAAGGCCCGGTACCTTCGTGTCGAGCTTAATGAGCCTTCTGCCGGCGCAACCCTGCGCCTACAGTCGTTCGAGTTCTCGCGTTCCATCCACACGTTCTGGAACAACGTCGCCGGCGGCGAAGCACGCGGTTGGCATCCTCGCTGGCTGCACAATGAACAGACGCTGTGGACTCCCTTCGGCACCTCGCACGGCATTCACTGTGCCTTGATGAACGACGACGGAATGGTCGAGGTTGACCAGGGGTCGTTTTCCATCGAACCCATGTTGTGGGTCAAGGGCCGGCTCGTGAGTTGGACGGACGTCGCGCCGCGACAGGAACTGCTGGACGGGTGGATGCCGGTGCCGTCCGTGATCTGGGAGACCGAGGAGTGGCGTCTGCGCATGCGGTCGGAGGCCACCCCGAGCGGCTCTTCGCGCGTGTGCTATCGGTTCGAGAATCTCACGGCGGAGCCGCTGATTGCCCGATTGTTCGTCTTGTTGCGACCATTTCAAGTGACTCCGCCGTGGCAGAGCTTTCGCGAATTCGGCGGCGTGAGTCCGATCCACGACTTGGCGTGGCGCGATGGGGTGGTGTACGTCAACGAGACCGCGCGCCTCGTGCCCGAGAGCGGTGCGGGTGCGGGTACATTCATGGGATTCGGCGCACTGAGTTTCGATGCGGGCTTCATGGCGGCTGTGCTTGGCTCCGGTACGCTGCCGGACGAGGCACAGACGCACGATTCCTTCGGCTTTGCCACGGGTGCGCTTGGCTTTGCGTTATCGCCCCAGGCGCTTGAGTCGGTCGAAAGTATCGTGCATTGCATGACCGATGCGGCGCTCTCGAAGCGCCAACCGCTGATGAACCGCGACGCGGCATTTGTGCGCGAGCCGGCATTCGATTGGCGACCCACGATCGCAACCGGTCAATGGTCGGGCAATGGCTGGGTGACTGACGCCGTGCAAGCGGCTCTCACCGCGACGACGCACATTCTGGTGACTCGCAGAGGCCCCGCCCTGCAACCCGGGCCGCGCCGTTATACGCGTTCCTGGATTCGTGACAGCGCCATGATGAGCGCCGCATTGCTGCGCATGGGGCATACGGACGAAGTCCGCGACTTCATCCGCTGGTACGCGCCGTATCAGCGCGCGGATGGCTTTGTCCCCTGTTGCGTTGACCGCGAAGGAGTCGATTGGCTGGTGGAGCACGATAGTCACGGTGAGTTATTGGCGCTGATCGCGGACTATTACCGATTTACGTCGAATGATGCGTTCCTTCGGGAATCGTGGATTCACATCGATAAAGCGGTGGGATGCATTGAGGGCCTGCTCGGTGCGGACGGCCTGTTGCCCACATCGGTCAGCCACGAAGGCTACCTGGCGCAACCCGTGCATTCCTACTGGGACGACTTCTGGGCGCTGCGCGGTATAGGCGACGCGGCGTATCTCGCTCGGGCCGCCGGCCACGAGAACTCGGCACGGCGGTGGGACGCGCTGAGTGCGCGCCTTGCGGCTGCGCTCTACTCCTCGATTGAGGCCACGCGCGCCAAGCGGGGGCTGGACTTCATTCCGGGCAGCATCGAGTGGGCGGATTTCGATCCGACGGCGACCGCGAACGCAATTTACCTGCTCGATGTGCCGGAGGGTCTCAACCGCCGGGCTCTCGAGCAGACCTTCGACAAATATCTTGCCGACTGGCACAGCAAGCGCAGCGGTGCCGTGCCCTCCACCAATTACACTCCCTACGAGATCCGCATCATCGGTGCCTTGGTGCGATTGGGGAGACGCGAGGCGGCGTTGGAACTGCTGCGCTTCTTTCTGGCGGATCGTCGCCCGCAAGCCTGGAATCAATGGCCGGAGATTGCGTGGCAGGACCGACAGTCGCCGGCGCATGTCGGCGACTTGCCGCATACCTGGATTGCAGCGGAATATCTGCTGGCCGTACGCAGCCTGTTTGCGTACGAGCGTGAAGCCGACCGATGCCTGGTATTGGCGGCGGGATTGGCGGCCGAATGGATAGAAGGGGGCGGCGTACAGGTAACGAACATGCCGACGCTGTACGGTGCATTGAGCTATTCGTTGCAGCGCATGGATGGCGGAGCGCTGCGATTCGAGATCAGCGGCGCAAGCGCGGCCAAGATCATTCTGCGGCCGCCGCTCGCAGCGGCCCTGCGCAGCGTGCGCGTCGACGGAGCCGAATACGCGAGCTTCGACGACGACTCCGTGACGCTGCCGAATGCTGCCCGGGAGGTGATTTGCACCACGGCCCAGGGTTCAGCTCGATTGTAAGAGGATTCGGCGCGCGGCGTCGGTTGCACTGGACGCGCAGCCTTCGGTGGTATGCTTGACCGAGATGACAGAGCGATCATCGGAAGACACGGGCAATTCTCACGAGGGCGAGATTTCCCAGCTGGGCTTTGGGCGGCAAATCGGCCTGGTTCTGCGCACGACCTTCGGCTCGCGTGTAGGCAAGACGCTCGCCGTGCTGTTGGCGGCCATCGTATTGGTCGTTGCTGCAACGGCCTACGGTCAAATTCGGCTCAACAGCTGGAATAAGCCCTTCTACGACGCGCTGTCGCGCCGCGATTTGCGCGACTTTCTGTACCAGCTTGGCGTGTTTTTTTTGATTGCGAGTATTCTGCTTGTGTTCAACGTGGGGCAGCGCTGGCTGGTCGAGACGCTGGAACTGCGGCTGCGCGAGGGCTTGGTGCTTGGGTTGCTGCGCGACTGGATGTTGCCGCGCCGGGCATTCTGGTTGGCCAACGCCGGATCGGTGGGCGTCAATCCGGATCAGCGCATCCATGAAGACGCTCGCAAGCTTTGCGAGCTGTCGGCCGATCTGTTCGTCGGCCTGCTGCAGGCGTCGATATTGTTCGTGAGTTTCTCGGGCGTGCTGTGGGTACTGTCGAACGATTTCATTTTTCGGGTCGGCGACCGGGATTACACGGTGCCAGGCTTCATGGTGTGGGCGGCGATCCTTTATTCGAGCGCGGGCTCCCTCCTGAGCTACTGGGTGGGTCGAGGTCTCATCGGCCGCAACGCGCAGCGTTACGCACGAGAAGCGGATTTGCGGTTTTCACTGGTGCGGGTGAACGAGCATGTGGACGACATATCGCTGGCAGCGGGCGAGGCAGATGAAAAGCGCCGCATTGAATTGCATCTCGGCAACGTGCTTGCCGCGACACAACGCATTGTCCGCGGTCATGCCAACCTCACTTGGGTGACGGCTGGTTTTGGCTGGATTACCATCGTCGCGCCCATCTTGGTCGCCGCCCCCCTGTATTTCAACGGCAAGGTTTCTTTCGGCGGATTGATGATGGCCGCGGGCGCATTCAGCCAGGCGCAATCTTCGCTGCGTTGGTTCATTGATAACTTTAGTACCATTGCGGATTGGCGTGCGACCTTGCTTCGAGTCGCGAATTTCCGCCACGCACTGATTGACGTGCATGAGCTGAGCGGCTTCGAGAGCCGCATCGAGTACACCGAGGGCGAGCCTGGGTCGATTTCAATCGACGATCTGGAAATCGTCTCCTCGGCGAATGCAGATATGCTCAAGGAACGGAAAGTGGTGGTGTCGGCGGGGGAGCGGGTACTCATCCAAGGTGCGCCGGGAACCGGCAAGTCGCAGCTGTTCCGGGCATTGGCGGGGCTATGGCCGTGGGGTTCCGGACACATCGTGCGTCCGACGGGCCAGCAAATATTCTACCTGCCGCGCGGTACTCCCTACATGCCGCGTGGGACCTTGCGGGAGGTTCTTGCCTACCCATTGAAGGCCGAGAGTTTCGAATCGAGCGCCGCCACCCGCGCGCTCTACCGGCTTGGGCTCGAGCGCCTCGCGCCGCTGCTCGATACCACGCGTCGCTGGGACCGGGAGCTGAGCCAGGACGAGCAGCTCTGCCTCGCCGTAGCCCGCATGCTGCTGCAAAACCCGTCGTGGGTGCTCATCGACGGCACATTTGGTTCTCTCGACGATGATGTCCTCGATCTGGTCATCGACGTTTTCACCAAGGAGCTCAGTCGCACCGGCATCATTCACATCGGCGGGCCGGGCCAGGCGCACCCGCTCTTCACCCGGGTCTTGCACTTGGTCAAAGATCCTCGCGCCCGGCGGCGTGGTCTGCCGGTGAAGGTGCCGGGAAGCCACCAATGATAGCCACTGCCACACGACACGCGACAGTAATGCCGAGGCAGATTTTGCGGTGCTTCTTGTTGCTTCTTTTTCTGTTGGGCGAATCGCAGTCGTGGGCCGCTGCGGCGCAGCTCGAATTTCATGCGCCGGCGACGTTGGGCGACGCGGCGACCGCGGCAGCCATGCGCGATCTGGCCGAGCGGCTGCTTCCCGTTTACGAAGAGCCGGATCGCGACCACTACCTGGCGAATTTGTCCGCGCTGCAAATGGCGGCAGGCGATTTTGCGGCCGCCGATGTCTCGCGGCAATCTCTGCGCGACCGCCGGCGCCGCTTGGATGCCGGGCGGGCGGTGGGCCCAGGCGCCATCCGCGACATCTACGCCTATGCAAGGGCTCTGGAAGCCGAAAACAAGGTCTCGTTCGCGGAAGGATTCACGCGTTCCTTTCGCGAAGTCGCCTCGCGCTTCAATGATCACGATGCATTCGCCGTGGCGGGTTGGCTCGAAATGCCTCCGAGCGTGTTTCGCGAGGCGTTGCAGACGTCGCTCGATCAACAGAGGACCCGCGATACCATCACCCAAGCGCAAGCGGTGGATCTGATCTGGAAATACATCGACTTCGATGCCTATCGCAAGTTCGCGCCATTGGTGAGCGCGCTCATCGCCGAGGACGATCGTAAGCGCTATACGGCAGAGGAAGAAGTGTTGATCAAGACTCCCCAGGCCAGCATTGCCGCCCTGATCATCCGTCCGAAGGACTCCGGCACGCCGCTGCCCACCTTGCTCGAGTTCACGATTTACGATTCGCAGAATTATGCCAAGGAGTGTGCGGCTCACGGCTACGTCGGCGTGGTCGCCTTTGCCCGAGGAGTGCACGGCAGTTCGCGGCAAACCGTCCCATATCAGCACGACGGCGACGACGCGCGCGCGGTCATCGATTGGATCGCCAAGCAGCCCTGGAGCGACGGTCGGGTTGGGATGTATGGCGAGGGCTACAGCGGCTTTGCCTCGTGGGCTGCCGCAAAACGGCTGCCGTCTGCGCTCAAGGCCATAGCCACGTCAGGACCCACCGCGCCGGGCATTGATTTTCCCATGGCAGGAGGCATCTTCCAGAACTCCGCCTATCGCTGGTCATCTTATGTGACCAATACCAATCCGTCGGATGCCGACGTCTATAATGACGACGCGGCGTGGCGCTTGCTTGATCAGAAGTGGTACAAAAGCGGCAGGCGCTATCGAGACCTGGGCCTTCTGCACGGCAAGCCGGATCCCATTTTCATCCGCTGGCTGAATCACCCCAGCTACGATCGCTACTGGCAGAGCATGATTCCTTACCGGGATCAATTCGCACACATCGACATTCCGGTGCTGACGATCACCGGCTATTACGCGGGCAGCGAACCCGGCGCCTTGCATTATTTCAGCCAGCATCATAAATACAATCCGCGCGCCGATCACACGCTGTTGGTCGGACCGTACGACGACAGCGTGATGCAGGATGGACCGTCAGCCATGCTGCAGAGCTACAAGGTGGATCCTGCGGCTCTCATCGATCTTCGCGAGTTGCGCTATCAGTGGTTCGATCACGTATTCAAGTCGGGCCCAATGCCCGCTCCTTTGAAGGATCGCGTCAACTATGAAGTCATGGGGGCGAACGAATGGCGCCACGCCGGATCGCTCGAAGGCATGGCCAGGGGCAGCCTGCGGTTCTACCTGGACGGCGGTGGCGCCGGCGACCGGCATCGTCTGACGCAACGCAAGCCCGCGCGCGCGGCAGTTTTGCGCCGAAGCGTGGGACTCACCGATCGCGAGGACTTTGCCTGGACGCCGCCGGCGGATTTCACCAGCAGGAATTTGGCAGTCCACAACGCGCTCATGTTCACCAGCGAACCGCTGTCTAAGGCTGCCGAGTTCGACGGCCTATTCCTCGGCAAACTCGATTTCACCGTCAACAAGATGGACATGGACCTCAATATCACCCTGTACGAGCTGCTGCCGAGCGGCGATTACATTTACCTGTTTAATCCGACCTTCGGATTGCGCGCCAGCTATGTGGCGGATCGGGTCCATCGTCATTTGCTGAAGGCGGGCGAGCGTCAGGAGCTCAATTTCAAAAGCGAACGGCTGACCAGCAGGCGGCTGCAGCCGGGCAGCCGCCTGGTCATGATTCTCGGCATCAGCAAGCGGCCGGACCGCGAGATCAATTACGGAACCGGCGGCGACGTCAGCGAGGAATCCATCGCGGACGGGAAAATCCCCATCAAGGTGCAATGGCACAACGACAGCTATATCGAAATCCCGGTTCGCAAATAAGGAGTTCAGCTGCAGCGGTGCATTAGTCCACTATGGCCTGGTACACATAGGCGTGCGATAGACCGCGCATATCCGGAATCCCGATGGCGGCGGCGGCGCCGCTGCCCGCGATTTGCTGAATCATGCCGATGACGACCAAGTCCTCGGCCGGATCTATCCAGAACCAGGTTCCGGCCGCGCCTCCCCACCAGTAAGTGCCCTTGCCGTAATAGCCGCCGGCGGCAACAGCATCGGTGTAAATCGCGAAGTCCAGACCGAATCCCGTGCCGGGCGCGTAGGTCGGCATGGATGGCGTCAGTACATTGGTACGCATCAATTCGACGGTGCGCGGGCCGAGCAGCCGAACTCCGTCCAATTTGCCGCCATTCAGCAGCATTTGGCAAAACCGCATGTAATCCGTCGCCGTCGAAACCAGACCGCCGCCGCCGGAAGCCAGTGCAGGCTTCGCGGAGAAGTCGTGATTGAGCAGACCTTTGTACACCTGCAGACGGCCGCCCTCGCCGTAGTCGTAGAATTCCGCGAAGCGCTTGAGCTTTTCTGCCGGGACATAGAAGCCGGTGTCGACCATCTTAAGCGGCTTGAAGATGCGCTTCTGCAGGAATTCATCGAACGGCATTCCCGAGAGCTTTTGCACGATGTAGCCCTGGATGTCGACCGAGATGCTGTAATGCCATTCGGTGCCCGGCTGCGCGTTCAACGGCAGCTTTGCAACTCGCTTGATCATCTCATCGAGGGTGTTGTCGATTTTGAGCGGGTCGGATTCTCGCTGCAGTTTATCGACCGGGGTATTGCTGAAATACCCATACGTGAATCCGCCGGTATGCGACATCAACTCGCGCATCGTCACGGGATGCGTCTGATCGTTGAGAACCATATTGCCGCTCGCGTCCGTGCCGTACACCTTCAAGTTGGCGAACTCCGGTATGTACTTTGCCACCGGATCGTTGAGTTGCCATTTGCCTTCTTCGAACAGCATCATCATGGCGACGCCGGTAATGGGCTTGGTCATGGAATAGATGCGGAATATGCTGTCCTTGTGCATGGGCAGGTTGGCGGCGACATCCTGCCTGCCTGCGGCTTCGAACTCGATCACCTTGCCGTGACGAGCAACCATGGTGACGACGCCGGCGACGCGGCCCTGATCCACCAAGCCCTTCATGCCATCGCCCAGCAATGTAAGCCGCTCGGCGGATATACCGACTCTGTCTGCCTTGGCAGTGGGCAACGGCATGTCCACCGCGAGCGCGGGCTGCAGAACCATTCCGGCGCTTAAAATCAAGAGACTGAGCAGTGCACGCATGCAAATTCCCGTTCGATATTTTAAAAATGTTCCATGCGCAGTGTACCTATGCGGTAACGCCGCCGCGCGGCTGCCGGGTCAGCAGCCAGATGCCGGCAAGGACCAGTACGGTTCCCGCAGCCACCCATGCCGTGAATGGTTCGCCCAGCAGCAGGACCGCCATGAGGATGGTGGACACCGGGCCGATCGAACCGGTCTGTGCGGTCAACGAGGCGCCCAGCCTTTCGATAGCCATCATGACCATGAGAACGGGAGCGAAGGTGCATGCTGTGGCGTTCAATGCCGAGAGCCATAGGACCTGGGGGGCCACAGCGAGGGAACTGAGCGGCCGCAGCAGGAGGAATTGCGCGATGCAAATGACGCAGGCGACGCTGGTCGCGAGGCCGGTCAAGCGCACGGCGCCCAGGCGTTTTACTTCCTCCCCGCTGTACGCCAGATAGACGGCGTAGCTGACGGCGCTGCCGAACACCAGGGCCGCGCCCAGCGGCACGTTCGCGCCCTGCAACGTCAGTTCCTTGCCGAACACGCACAGCACACCGGCGTAGCTGACGGCGAGGGCGGCAACTTGCCGGCGCGTCACCCGGCGCCGAAACAGGAAGACTCCGAGCAGCAGCACCAGCGTCGGATTCAAATACAGTATCAGGCGCTCCAAGCTCGCGCTGATGTAGTGCAAGCCCATGAAATCGAGAAAACTGGACAGGTAGTAACCGCAGAAACCGAGGCCCAGCACGGCCCTGGTGTCACGCCACGTCAGCGGCGGCTTGCCTCGACCAGCCCACCACGCGAGAATGAGAAACATCGGCAGCGCGAACAACATGCGGTACATGATCAGCGTGACCGCGTCGACTCCGTACCGATATGCCAACTTGACGATGATCGCCTTGCCGGAGAAGGCGATTGAGCCGCCGGCTGCGAGCACGAAGCCGCTGCGCCTGACGGCCGCCGACGCGTGGGATGTTTGGGTATGTGGATTCATGCCGGGCGTATTCTACGGAGTCGGGCGACAAGTGACGCCAGTTCGTCGTAGGCTGTTGCGATGAACACCCATCGGATCCTGATTTTCAAGTGGCTGGCAACCTTCTCCGCCGTGTTCATTGCAGGCGCCGTCGGCTTCATGCTGCCGAGCGTCGGTGTGCATCCGACGTTGCCGCTGTTGGCCGGCGGCATTGCGGCGGCTGCATGCATCCGCTGGGGGCGGCAAATGTGGCCGGCCGTGTTGGCGGCGGGTGTGAGCACCGACTTGTGGATGCAGCAGCCGTTTATTGCCTCGCTGGCAGTCGGCATCGGGACAACCGGCGCCGCCGTCGTTACTGCATGGTTTCTCGAGTGGCGCGGCTTCGATCCCGGCTTCGGTCGGGCGCGCGATGTGCCGCTGTTCATTCTTGCCGCCGTCATCGGCACGATGTTTCTTCCCACCGTGGGATTGTTCGGATTTTACCTGTCCGGCGAACACATTCGGGCGATCAATCCGCTGCGATGGCTGCGTTGGTGGAGCAACATGACCGCAGGTGTGCTCCTGGTCGGCCCCATGCTGGTGGCGTTAAGCCGGCAGAGCCTCGCGCAGTTCATCGAGCACTGGGCTGAGGCCGGGTTGTGGCTGTTGTCAGTGGCCATTTGTTGCGCGGGCGCGCTGCACTTGGACGCGGCCGGCGTTGGCAGGCCCCTCATCGTCGCGTTTGCGCTGCTGCTCGTGGTCGTCGGTGCCATCCGCTTTGGGTTGGTGGTTGCCTCCTTCGCAAGCCTGGTCATTTCGGTCGTGGCCGGATTGAGCTTTGCATTCGCCCGTGGGATCTTCGGTCGGTTCGATGAATCCGCGGGACTCGCAACCATCTGGACGTTCGGCACTGCGCTCACCGGCGTGAGCCTCATCATCACCTCGTTGCTGGCGGAGAGGGACCGCGCGGGCTTGCAGCGCTTGCAGGCCGAGCGCCGCTACGCGCAAATATTCGACGGCAGCCCGCAGCCGCTGTGGGTGCACGACCCGGACACCCTGCAGTTCTTGTTGGTCAATGCGGCGGCCGTACGCCAGTATGGGTGGAGCACCGAGGAGTTCCTGACGCAGCGAGTGACCATGCTGGCACCACCCGGCGGAGCGCACGTCCTGCCGCCGCCGGCGGGATATGCAACGGCTCCGGAGCCCTTCGAAACACGCCATCAGGCGCGCGATGGCCGCGTGCTGGCCGTGGAAGTCTGGACCCGCGCCATCGATCTGGGTGGGAGACCGGCTGAGCTGGTTTTCGCCAGCGACGTGACGGAGCGCCGGGCGCTCGGCAGCGCGCTCATCGACGCCATCGCCACCGAGCAGCGGCGCATCGGCCAGGAATTGCACGATGGCTTGGGCCAGGAATTGACCGGTCTCGCGCTGTCAGCGCGGGCTTTGGCGACTCGCTCCGAGCGCGAGCGTCAGCCCATTGCCGCAAGTCTCGATCAGCTCGCGATTCAGGCAGCCGGATGCATTCAGGTAGCCCGCCGCATTGCGCAGGGCGTATCCCCCTTGATCGACGCCGACGGCAGCTTGCAGGGCGCGCTCGAGGCATTAGCGGGCCGCAGTTCTTTCGGCAACACGGTAGTGCGATTTCGCTCGCGCCTCGACAATCCGATCACTCTTAATCTCGAGGCGCGCAATCATTTGTACCGGATTGCCCAAGAGGCGGTTCAGAATGCGCTGAAGCATGCCCGCGCCCGAATCATCGAGATCGATCTGTGGGTGTACGAACGGGCCTTGAGCTTGACCGTCAACGATGACGGTGTGGGATTACCGAGGATGGGCTCGCCCAACGCCGGACTTGGCATGCGCACCATGCATTTTCGCGCGAGCTCCATCGGCGGCAGACTCGTGATCGCCAGCCGCAGCGAGGGCGGCGTGTCGATAGCCTGCGAGGTCGAACAACCGCGGGTGGCTGCGATCGCTTGAGCCGCAGCGGTTTCACCCGCGAAAGTGATAGCTGCGCCGCAACGAGAAGCGCGGAACTGCCGGGAGCAGTCGCTGTCTTATACAATCGAGTACATTGGATTTCCGGCGATAGGCCACTGGTGACCTTTTGAAAAACCCTGCAACGCGGCGTTCGCTTTCCCTTATCGTCTGCAGCTGCATCGCGGCGGCCGTTATGAGTTCTTCCGCTGTCGCCCAGCATGCGCGAGGCGGCCCTGTCGGGGGTGGATTGGGCCGCTACGGCGGCGGCAATGGCGGATACCACGGCGCGTACGGCGGATACCGAGGCGGATACCGAGGCGGATACCACGGTGGATACGGTGGAGGTTACGGCTGGCGGGGCGGATATGGCTGGGGCGGAGGCTACGGCTTTTATGGCCCTTGGGGATGGGGCGGGCTTGGGCTGGGATTGTATTTCGCAAGCCTGCCCCTGTATTACTCGACGGTTTGGTGGGGCGGCGTTCCTTACTACTATGCCGACGACACTTATTATCGCTGGAACGGCACGGTCAACCAGTATGAAACCGTGACTCCGCCTTCCGAAATTCTGCAGCAGTCGCGGCCGCAGACGCCGGCCGCAGCGGATTTGATCGCATATCCTAAGAACGGCCAGAGCCAGGAGCAGCAGGGCACGGACCGATACCAGTGCCACCGTTGGGCTGCCGACAAAACTGGTTTTGACCCCACTCAGGTGGCGAGCGCGCCGGCGCCGGAACAACGTGCGGATTACATTCGCGCGCAGGCGGCCTGCCTGGAAGGCCGGGGATACAGCGTCAAGTAGCATTCGCTCTGCAATTCGCGGCAATCATCGACAGGCCGCCCTTACCGTGTCAAAATGCGTGGTTTTGACGTCGGCCTACTGCGGCCCCCACACTTTTACGGAAGATTTGCTATGCCCCGCACCACCCCTCTGGCCGATATCCGCAATATCGGCATTATCGCCCACGTCGACGCCGGCAAGACGACCACGACCGAGCGCATCCTGTATTACACGGGCCGCAAGCACACCATCATCGACATTCATGACACCAAGGATCTGAAGACGTCGACCACCACCGATTATCTCGAGCAGGAGCAGAAGCGCGGCATCACGATTCAAAGCGCGGCCGTCTCCGCCTTCTGGCGCGATAAGAAGATCAATCTTATCGACACCCCGGGACACGTCGATTTCACCATCGAAGTGAATCGCAGCTTGCGCGTTCTGGACGGTGCGGTGGTCGTGTTCGACGGAGTCGCCGGCGTGGAGCCGCAATCGGAGACGAATTGGCGCCTCGCCGACAACTACGGCGTTCCGCGCATTTGCTACGTCAACAAAATGGACCGCAGCGGTGCGAATTTCCTACGTTGCGTGGACATGATCAAGAAGCGCCTGGGTGCGCGTCCCTTGCCGGCGCAACTTCCGATCGGCTCGGAAGAGAATTTCAAGGGCATGATCGATCTGGTTGAAATGAAGGCCCTGGTTTGGGACTCGGATGACAAGGATGCGCAGTGGCAGAGCCTGGACATCACTCCGGACCTCGCCGACAAGCTGCACATCACCACGCCGAGCGATCGTAAGTTGCTGGGCGACATTGCCAAGTACCGCACGGAATTGGTCGACACGTGCCTCGAGCAGGACGATGACGCGATGGAGGCCTACCTCACCCACGGCACCGTTCCCTCGGGCGACGTGCTGCGCAAGGCGCTGCGTAAGGGCACGCTGCATTCGGCCTTCACGGTGGTGCTGTGCGGCTCATCGTACAAGAACAAGGGAGTGCAGCAGGTGCTCGACGCAGTCGTCGATTACATGCCGGCTCCCACCGACGTGCCCTCCATCAAGACGGTGGACGCGGACGGCGAGCCCATCGGCGAGCGCAAATGCTCGGATGACGAGCCTTTCTCGGCGCTGGCGTTTAAAGTGATCAATGACGCCTATGGCGCACTGACCTTCATCCGCGTGTATTCCGGGGTTTTGACCAAGGGCGCCTCGGTGCTGAATTCCACCCGCGGCAAGCGCGAAAAGATCGGCCGCATGGTCGAAATGTTTGCCAAGGAAGCCAATCCCGTGGAAGAAGCACGCGCCGGCGACATCATCGCGCTCGTGTCCCTGGCCGATACCGAAACCGGTGACACGCTGTGCGATTCCAACAGCCCCGTCGTGCTCGAGCGCATGCGCTTCCCCGACCCCGTCATCAGCGTTTCCGTGAAGTCCAAAGTCAAGGCGGAGCAGGAAAAATTCGGCACTGCGCTTGGCAAGATGGTGCGCGCCGATCCGTCGCTGCATTTGGAGACGGATCGCGAAACCGGGCAGACCATTTTGCGCGGCATGGGCGAGCTACACCTTGAAGTGACGCTGGATCGCATGCGCACGGAGTTCGGTGTCGAAGGCATCATGGGCGAGCCGCAAGTTGCCTATCGGGAAACGATAACCAAGAAGCTGACCGAGCAATACATCCACAAGAAGCAGACCGGCGGTTCCGGCCAGTTTGCCGAAGTCTGGATCACTTTCGAGCCGTTGGAGCGCAGCGCCGGCTTCGAGTTCGTCGACAAGACCGTCGGCGGTTCGGTGCCGCGGGAGTTCGTGCCCTCTGTAGAGAAGGGCTTGAAGATTCAAAAAGAGGACGGCGTGCTTGCGCACTATCCGACCGTGGATTTTCGCGCGACCCTCATCGACGGCAGCTTCCACGACGTCGATTCCAACGCGCTGACCTTCGAAATTGCCGCCAAAGCGTGCTTCCGCGAAGCCATTCGCAAGGCCGGACCGATCCTGCTGGAGCCTGTCATGAAAGTCGAAACGGTGACGCCGGGCGACTACTTGGGGGATGTGATCGGCGACATCAATCGCCGGCGCGGCGCGATCCAGGACCAATTGGAGCGCGGCGCGAATATTGCCGTGGTTGCCAACGTGCCGCTGTCGGAGATGTTCGGCTACATCGGACAATTGCGCGGCATGACGAGCGGGCGTGCTTCGTACACCATGGAGTTCTCGCACTACGAACCGGTGCCGCGCCAGGTTGCCGATGAAGTCATCGCCGAAGTGGCCAAGGCGAAGGCCGCGGCCCTGGCATAAGGGCGCGTCTTCAATCGGGTTCCCGGATTTTTTGCTTTACACCTTCGCGTGAGCGGCCTATCTTCCCGGAAGTTTAAGTCACATAGGCTAGGCTGCGTGAGTAGTTGTACGAGTGATATTCGGTGCCGTTCCGGCACCCGCACCTGCGCCTCGGGCACGACGCTTTAGATCTTTAGAAGCGCCAACCCGCCCGGTGCGAGGGGCGCGCGCTGCGAACACTCGGGAGTTATCGCCGCTCTATCCTCCAAATCCAAACTTGCTGCACGCAGCCGACCCGTTCCCGGAGTCTGGCGATGGTCAATTTGCTCAAAAGCATTACGCATGATCCGCGGGTCAAGCAGTTGGGTCCGGGCCTCATCACGGGTGCCGCTGATGATGATCCAAGCGGCATTGCCACATATTCCCAGGCCGGTGCGCAGTTCGGTTACAGCATGCTATGGACATTGCTGTTCACCTATCCGCTGATGGTCGGCATTCAAATGGTCAGCGCTCGACTGGGCTGCATCACCGGCCGGGGGCTGGCTGCGAATGTGAAATCCGTGTTTCCGCGCCCCGTGCTGTACGGCATCGTCGGTCTGCTGTTGATCGCCAATATGATCAATATTGCCGCCGACATTGCCGCGATGGGCGAGGCGCTGTACCTGCTGCTCGGTGGCTCGGCACATCTGTATTGCGTGGCGTTCGGCGTGCTGTGCTTGGGACTGCAGGTGTTTCTGCGTTACGCGACCTACGTGCGTTACCTGAAATGGCTCACTCTGGCGCTGCTTTCCTACGTGGCGGTGATTTTTACCATTCACGTGAATTGGGGCGCGGTGCTGTTAGAACTGGTGATGCCGCGGCTGCTGCTCGATCACAACACCATCACCATGATCGTGGCGGTATTCGGCACCACCATCAGCCCGTACTTGTTTTTCTGGCAGGCCGCACAGGAAATGGAAGATCTGCGCGCCATCACCGCCCGCCACGGCGGCGGTTCGCTGCTGCCGTATGCCGAGCAGGCGGCGCGCCACCATCTGCGCCGGATCCGCTGGGATACCTACATCGGGATGGGCTTTTCAAACCTGATCGCATTTTTCATCATCTTGAGTACGGCGGCGACATTGCATGTGGCCGGAATCGTCGACATTCAGACCTCCGCCCAGGCCGCCGAGGCGCTGCGGCCCCTGGGCGGACAGACCACCTTTTTATTGTTCAGTTTGGGGATCATCGGCACGGGGATGCTCGCCGTACCGGTACTGGCCGGCTCAGCCGCCTATGCGGTGTCGGAGAGTTTCGAATGGCAATCGGGCCTGGACATGAAGGTGCACGAGGCGTTGGAATTCTACGGGATCATTGCCGTTGCAACGGTGGGAGGGGTCGCACTGACCTTCACCCATCTGGACCCGGTGCGGGCGCTGTTGTGGAGCGCCGAAATCAACGGCGTGATCGCTGTCCCCATCATGGCAGTCATGATGCTGCTGGCATCGCGCGAGGACGTCATGGGGCGATTCGTGGTAAGGCCTAAATTGCGCCGTCTCGGCTGGGCCGCAACGGCCGTGATGGGGGTGACGGTCCTTGCCATGTTCGTCACGACGTGAGGGGCGCGCTTAGGTAAGCTACATTCAATGAAGGATCCAGCCGAGCTTCCCAACGCCGCCATCGCTCCCGATGAGCGTACCGAGAAACTGAACACCAAGGCGGCGGGAATCATCGGTATTGCGGTGATGTGCAGCCGCGTGCTTGGCCTTGCTCGCGAGCTCATATTCGCCGCGCTGTTCGGCGGCGGTGCCGCGATGGACGCCTTCACGGCCGCGTTTCGCATTCCGAACTTGCTGCGTGATTTATTCGCCGAAGGCGCATTGTCGACGGCGTTCGTCACCACCTTCAGCAAGACCATCGCGCGCGGCGGCGACAGCGGCGCATGGCGGCTGGCGAACAAGGTGGCGACCCTGACGGCCGTGGTGTTGGGCGCTCTATGCATTGCGGGGATCGTGTTTTCGACCGAGCTCGTGGCGCTCTTGGCGCCGGGCTTCGGCGCGGAAAAAGCAGCGCTGACGGTGCAGCTGACCCGCATCATGTTTCCCTTCATTCTTCTGGTGTCGCTCGCGGCATTGGTCATGGGGATGCTCAATTCCAAGAGCGTCTTCGGCGTCCCCGCCATGGCCTCGAGTTTTTTCAATTTGGGATCCATTGTCGGCGGAGTGAGCTTGGGCTTCTGGGTCGATCCGCACTTCGGGCCGCGCGCCTTGCTCGGTCTGGCGGTGGGCACGGTGCTAGGCGGTGCGCTGCAGCTGGCCGTGCAACTGCCGTCGCTGGGGCGGTTAGGCTATCGCTTTCGCCCGGACTTTCGCTGGCGCGATGCCGGTGTGAAGGCGATTTTACTGTTGATGGGTCCGGCGGTGATTGCCGCCAGCACCACGCAGTTCAATGTGCTCGTTAATTCGATGTTCGCATCGACTCTCGGCGATGGCCCCATTTTCTGGCTCTCGATTGCTTTTCGGCTGATGCAGCTGCCATTGGGCGTGTTCGGTGTTGCGCTGGGCACCGTCACTTTGCCGCTGCTTTCGAGGTTGGCGGTGGCCGGTCACATGAACGCCTTTCGCGCTGAGCTTGCGCGCGCCATGCGACTTGCGCTGTTGCTCACAATTCCATCGACGATAGGCCTTGTCATGCTCGCCGAACCCATCATTTCCGTGCTCTATCAACATGGAAAGTTCAATGCCTATCAAACGGCGCAGGCCGCCGGCGCATTGCGCTTCTATGCCATAGGTCTTGCCGGATATGCCGCGCTGAAGGTGCTGGTGAACGCGTTCTACGCGCTCGATCGGCGCAAGACGCCGATGCTGGTGAGTTTTCTCGCGGTGGTCCTGAACCTGCTGCTCAACTGGATATTCACTTTTCGGCTGGGTTGGGGGCACCGGGGCCTGGCTTTTTCCACCGGCTGCATCGCCACCGTCAACTTCCTGCTGCTGTACGCACTCATGAGAAAGCAGCTTAAGGGTCTCGAATCGCGGCGCATGCTGGGCATGCTGGGAAAGGCGTCGATCGCAGCGGCGGCCCTGGTGGCGGTCTGCGCCGCCTCGTCTCATTGGCTGCTGGCAGATTGGGAAACGCAGCCCTTCATGTCCAAACTCGGCTTCTTGCTCGGAACGGTGCTGGTGGGCGGGACCGTATTTACGGGCTGTGGGGTGCTGTTGCACATCGAGGAACTGCACGAGCTGAAGGGCGCCATCATGCGCCGGCTGCGGCGCCGACGCGCTACTTGACCCGGTTGGGTATCTCGAGGCCCCTGGCCACTGCCGGCCGAGCCAGGAAAGTGCGCAGCGCCCGCGTGACATGGGGATACTGTTCTATTCCAACGAGTTCGGCTGCCTCGTAAAAACCGATGAGGTTGTTGACCCAGGGGAAGATGGCGACGTCGGCAATGGTAAATACTTCATTCATGATCCAAGCGCGATCCGCGAGCCGAGCGTTCAAGACGCTGAGCAGGCGTTTCGATTCCGCGACATAGCGGTCGCGCGGCCGCTTGTCTGCGAAGCTCTTGCCCGCAAACTTGTTGAAGAAGCCCACCTGGCCGAACATGGGCCCGATGCCGCTCATCTGAAACATCAGCCATTGAATAGTCTGGAAGCGCGCGGCCGCATCCTGCGGCATGAGCTGTCCGGTCTTCTCAGACAGATAAAGGAGTATGGCGCCCGACTCGAACAGGGGTAGCGGCCTACCTCCCGGGCCGTCGGGATCCAGAATCGCCGGGATCTTGTTGTTCGGATTAAGCGATAGAAACTCCGGGCTCGATTGAGCGTTGTCGTCGAAGCTCACCAAGTGCGGCTCGTAGAGCAGCCCGATCTCTTCGAGCATGATGGACACTTTGACGCCGTTCGGAGTCGGCAGGGAATAGAGCTGCAGCCGGTCGGGGTGCTGGGCGGGCCATTTCTTCGTGATGGGAAATGCGGAAAGATCGTTCATCATGATTCCAGTGGCGTGGCAGTGTGGATGTTAGCCTACACAGTTTGTGCGCCTTGGCTACTTGAACGATCGAAAAACAGTAGCCTCGAACCGCCCTTGCGGTCTATGATTCCGCGCAGCCGATTGGCCGGAGGCTTCAAGGGGCGATTGTGCATAGAAAAATATTCTGCGTAGGGGTTTTTTCCATTTGGCTGCTGCCGGTTTACCTGACCGGAGCCGGCGCTGCCGCGGCGGGCGCACCTGCGGCGGTCGCACCCGCCGCGCCTGCCCCCGTCACGGCCATCCGTGCCGGCAAGCTCGTCGACGTGATCGCCGGACGTGTACTGGCAAACCAGATCATTTTGATTCGCGGCAAGAAAATCGAAGCAGTCGGCTCCGATGTGACCATTCCGGAGGGTGCCACGGTGATCGATCTGTCGAAGATGACCGTGCTGCCCGGGCTCATCGATTGCCACACTCATCTGGCCGATCTCGCCGACGCCGAACCGTTGGACGTTCTGCAAAGGTCGGTGGCGGAAACCGCCTACCTTGCCATCCCTAACGCGCGTGTGACTTTGCTGGCGGGTTTTACCACCGTGCGCGATGTGGGCGTCTATCGGGCATTCAACGACGTGGCGATGCGCGATGCCATTGAACGCGGAATCATCATCGGTCCACGAATGTATGTAGCAGGCGCCTATGTCACCATCACCGGAGGCGCCGGCGCGATGACCGGCCTGCCGCCGGACATTACGCTGCCGTTGGATCTGCGCTTCGGAGTGGCCGACGGCCCCTGGGAAGTGCGGCAAAGGATTCGCGACCTGGCGCATCGCGGCGCCGATCACATCAAAATCCTCTCCACGGGAGCCGTGCTCACGCATGGCAGCAATCCGAAGTCCATCGAGTTCACTCCCGAGGAATTGCGTGCCGCCGTCGAGGAGGCTGCCAACTTCGGTCTGCGCGTTGAAGCACACGCGCATGCGGCCGAGGGCATCAAGAACGCGATTCGCGCCGGGGTGGCGTCGATCGAACATGCGACGCTCATCGACGATGAGGGCATCGCGCTGGCAAAGCAGCACGGCACCTATCTGGACATGGATATTTATGACGAGGAATGCATCCAGTCCTCATCGAGCACTCCGGCGGACTTTTTGCAGCATGATGCGGATCTGGGCGAGGCGCAGCGTCGCAATTTTACCAAGGCGGTTCGCGCCGGCGTGAAGATGTCGTTCGGTACCGATGCCGGCGTATGTCCGCATGGAATCAACGCACGCCAATTCGCCTTCATGGTGAAATACGGCATGACCCCCATGCAGGCGATTCAGTCGGCCACCGTGAACGCCGCGGATCTGATCGGACACTCCGAGCTGTTTGGCTCCATTACCGCCGGCAAGTCGGCGGACATCATTGCCGTAAGCGGTGATCCGCTCGCCGACATCCGCGAGCTCGAGCATGTGCATTTCGTGATGAAAGAGGGCGCGGTTTACAAACAAGGCGATTGATCCTGTGGCGGGCCACCTTATCTCGAGCGACGTTCCCCGGTTGCCGTGACGGGTGTCACGTTTTCGGTCGCTCATTGGCGTCTATTCGCCTCTGAGACTGGCGTACCGCGAGGATCGGCTATGATGAGGAGAGTGAAATCATCGCGGGGAGGGATGCCGTGAAATTACGCCTGCCGACGTCAATTGGGCCAATCCTGTTGCTGTGGGTGCTGGGCGCTGCAACCACCATGGGCAGCCCCGTGTCCCGCCTTGAAGTTCGCATTGTTACCGGTGCCGATGAACTCGCCGTCGGCAGCTCATTGGAGCTGCGTATTTACGAGGCCGGCAAAAGTGCCAGGCGCCTGCCGCTGGTGCACGGCGAGTTCTGGCCGCGCGATTCCACGCATCTGATCCCGGTGGAATTGAGCGAGGTGCTCGACCCTCGCAATGTGGTGCGTTTTGGATTGTACTATCGCGGTGCAAGTTCCCTGACGCGACAATTCGCGATCGTGTCCGCCGACGTAGAATTGCCGTCGTCTGTAGGGACGCCCGAGCGCTTGCTCGACGCCACCTTGTCGGGCGTGATTTCCCGGCAGGGCGAACTGGCGACCGCGGATCGCGAGCAGTCGGCCCTGACATGCAAGAGCGACGCGGATTGCGACGACAAGCGGACCTGCAATGGACGCGAACGTTGCGCGCCGCGAGCTGCGGGAGCCGACGCGCGCGGCTGCGTGAAGGGCACTCCCGTAGTCTGTCCTATCAACCAGATTTGCGGCGAAGGCGTGGGATGCCGTGGAGTTTCCGATCCGCCCAAATTGCGCGACCCCCCGCAGCCGCAGGATCCGCCGCCACCGCAGGGCGCACGAGTCCCGCAGAAACCGCCTAGACCCTAGCCTCCTAAATCGGAACTCATTTTTTGCAAGGCCTGCTGTGCGAGCAGGCGGGTCAACTCTCCCGCGGGCACGGAGCGGCGTGACAGGCGTGCTGCCTGCCCGGACCAAAGATTGGAGAAATCTCCGGACCCCTGAGCTTCCGCCTTCGCTTTGAGCGGCGCCACCGCCGTGGCGGCGGATGGAAACGCCGGAGCGATCGAGGACAGCGGTCCCTGCTCGCGTATCAGACGATTGACGATGCCGCGTGCCGGCCGGCCCGTGAATACATTGGTGATCATGGTGTCCTCTTCGCCGGCGCCGTTCAGGGCCTCGAGGTAAGGCTTGGACAAATTGACTTCAGGGCAAAACAAATAAGCAGTGCCGATTTGCACGGCCGCCGCGCCTAGCGCGAAGGCGGCGACGATGCCGCGCGCGTCGGCTATGCCGCCCGCCGCGATGACCGGAACATTGACGGCGTCGGCTATCTGCGGCACAAGCGCAAACGTTCCGACCTGCCGCGACATATTTTCGGCGAGAAAGTTGCCACGGTGGCCGCCGGCCTCGAATCCCATCGCGATGACGGCATCGCAGCCCCGATCCTCGAGCCAGCGCGCCTCTGCGACCGTGGTGGCGGATGAGATCACTTTTGGCCCGGCGGTGCGGACGCGTGCCAGCAATTCCTGCGGCGGCAGGCCGAAATGAAAGCTCACCACGGCCGGCCTATACTCCTCGACCAGGCTGCAGAAATCGCTGTCGAACGGCTGGCGGCCGACGGCCGGAGGTGCGGCTTCAGGGTCGAGCCCAAGTTCGACGTAGTAAGGCGCGAGCCTTGCGCGCCAGTTCAAGTTGCGGGCGGTATCGATTGCCGGCGCCGGGTGGCAGAAGAAATTGAGATTGAGCCGCCGCGAATTGCTGGGGCCGATCACTTTAAGCGCTGCTCGCGTCTGCGCCAAGCTGAGCAGCGCGCAGGGCAGGGAGCCCAAGCCTCCGGCGTCGCTCACGGCCATGGCCAATTCGGGATTGCTCGATCCGGCCATCGGCGCCTGAATGATGGGTACTTCAATATCGAACAAATCCAGAATCCGCCGATCAGACCAACCGCTCATGTTCTCTCCCACGATCCTTAACGAAATGCGATCACGACGGCGGCGGTCAACGCCAGCAGCGCGGCGGCTTGATAACGGTAATCCCGCCAGAAGGACACGGTCTTCAGGCGCAGCTTTTCCACTGGCTCTAGATCCAGCTGCCACATTGCAACTCCCCTCGAAGCGGTGGACGTGGACGGGTTGCGGATGCTCACGCTGACGAGAATTGCGGCGTCGAGAGCCGTGAGAATCGGCGCCGCATACAGGAAGTGGAAGTGTGTCCAGCGAAATACCACATTGATCATGAACAGTGCCAAGCCGGCGAGCGAGCCCAGCAGCATGGTGGCCGCCGCTCCATCCGCATTCGCGCCGCGCCAAAACATGCCCACCAAGAACAGCGCGACGACGGGTGGGACCACATAGGCGAGAACGGCCTGTAGGTATTGCCACAGAGACGGGAACAGCTGCAATTGCGGAGCCCAGGCCACGGCGATCAACAGCAGGACGGCAGTGCTGACGCGGCCGATGCGCACCACTTGCGCGTCCGACACTCGCGGATTGAATTGCTTGATGACATCCATGGTGATCAAGGTCGACGCCGAATTGAGCATAGAGGCGATGGATACCATGGTTGCGGCGACGAAGCCGGCAACCACCAATCCCACAAGGCCAGCGGGAAGCAGGTGCAGAATGAGATTCGGATAGACGAGGTCGGCCCGCGGAAGCTTCGGGAATAACAATAGTGCGCAGGTGCCCGGCAAGACGATAATGAACAGCACCGGCAGCTTCAAGAGTCCGGCGAACAACGCGCCCCAGCGCGCGTGATCGGTATTCTTGGCGGACAACATGCGCTGCACGATGGATTGGTTGGTGCACCAATAGTAGAACCCCAACAACGGTATGCCCAGCAGCAATCCCGGCCAGGGAACACCTGGATCGCCAACCGGCCGGATGAGCGAAATTGCCGCGGGCGGTACCCCATCCATGACGGCACGCCAGCCGCCGGCGCGTGTAAAGGCTCCGATCGAGATCATCAACGCGCCCGCCATCAGCACGACGGCTTGGACCGCTTCAGTGTAGATGACGGCCCGCAGTCCGCCCAAGGTGGTGTACAGGCCTGCGGTGCCCGCCAATACTGCGACGATCACCCATAGCCGCCAGCCCGGAAACAACAACTGGCAGACCAGTGAGCCGCTGTACAGCACGCCGGCAGAATCCACGAAAATATTGAGAAAGAGCGTGAGCAAGGCGAAGTGCAGGCGGACTCGCCGGTCGTAACGGCGCTCGAGGAATTCCGGCATGGTGTAGCACTGGCTGCGAATGATGGAGGGCAGCAGGAACAAGCAGAAGAACACCAATACTACGATGGCCGACCACTCATAGTCGTAAACCGCGATGCCCATGGCGTAGGCGCCGCCGGCCAATCCCACCAACGCGGTCGACGACATATTGGAGGCAAGAAGCGCCAAGCCGATCACCGGCCAGGTCGTTGCCCGGGAGGCTAGGAAGTAGTCCGCGGGACCAATGCGACGCCGCGACATGAGCAGTCCGAGCACGATGAGACCCGCGGTATACGTGGCCACGACCAGCCAGTCGAGCAGTCCCAGCACACCTAAGGAGGCGGTGTTACCCGGCATTGGGGGAAGTCGCGCGCTATCTGATGCA
>JBDUBO010000016.1:0-49205 GCA_040004115.1 Gammaproteobacteria bacterium
CATGGCCGGCAGCCGCTGCTCGATGTCCTTGACCCCGAAGCGATGGATGAAGGTCAATCGTCCCGGCTCGTTCTGCGGGTTCAGCACCTGCACCAGCTCCTGCAGCCACTCGGCGCTCATGGACGCGCCGACCTTTACGCCGATGGGGTTGGAGATGCCGCGGAAATATTCGATGTGGGCGCCGTCGACGTTGGCGGTACGCATGCCGATCCAGGGCATGTGCGTCGACAAGTTATACCAGTGCTTCTGGCGCTCGATGTAGCGAGTTTGCGCCTGCTCCGACAGCAAGTGCAGCCCTTCGTGACTCGTGTAGAAGTCGCCTCGAGTCGCGGCATGTACTCGCTGGCCGCTCATGGATTCGAAAAACTCCAGCGATTCGGCTATGGAATCGACGATTTTCTGATATCCGTCGCGCAGCGCCGCGTGGCGCAGGAAGCTCAGGTCCCAGTATTCCGGGTGATGCAGATCGGCGAAGCCCCCGTCGATCAAGGCACGCACGAAGTTCAAGGTCAGCGAGGCGCGCTCATAACCACGCAACAGCAGTTCCGGATCCGGCTCGCGCTCCGCGGCGGTAAATCCGGGCCGATTGACATTGTCGCCGCGATAACACGGCAGAGTGATTCTGTCGCGCGTTTCCGTGTCCGCCGACCGCGGCTTGGCATACTGCCCGGCAAAGCGGCCGACGCGAATAATGGGTTTCTTCAGTCCCTGTAGCAGCACCAAACTCATCTGCAGCAGAATCTTCAGACGCCTGGCGATATTGTCGGACTCACAGTCGTCGAAACTCTCGGCGCAATCGCCGCCCTGCAGCAGGAACTGCTCGCCGCGCTGCGCCTGAGCCAGCTTGGCGCGCAGCGCCTCGATCTCCCAGGACACCACCAAGGGCGGCAGACGGCTCAACGAGGCTACTACCCGCTCCAGCGCCTTGGGATCCGAGTACGCGGGTTGCTGGGTGGCGGGGCGGCTGTGCCAGCTGGCGGGGTGCCAATTCGTCAAGGCAGGGCTTTTGGACATGCCGAGGATGCTAGCGTTGTAAGCGCGCTCAAGTCAAAATGCGGCCCCCAAACGAGCCGCAACGGCAGCACTTCTGGAATTTTCACTATGCACAGCAACGATCCCCTGCAGGCCCTGGGCCTTGGCGACATCAATCCTGGAAGCTGGTCCGGCAGCCACGGTTGGAGCAAGCACACCAACGGCCCCCTCATCGACTCCATCAATCCGGCCACCGGCAAACGCCTCGCGCAGGTGCGCGGCGCCACGGGCGCCGACTACGAGCTTGTGATGAGCGCGGCAGAGGCCGCCGCCGCCGCCTGGCGGCAGGTGCCGGCGCCGAAACGCGGCGAAGCGGTGCGGCTGATGGGCGAGGAGTTGCGCAAGTACAAGGACGCGCTCGGCAGCCTGGTGTCGCTGGAGAACGGCAAGATCAAGGCCGAGGGCGATGGTGAAGTGCAGGAGATGATCGACATCGCGGACTTCGCCGTCGGACAATCGCGCATGCTGTACGGCCTAACCATGCATTCCGAACGACCGCAACACCGCATGTACGAGCAGTGGCATCCGCTCGGCGTGGTGGGCGTGATTTCCGCCTTCAACTTCCCGGTCGCCGTCTGGTCGTGGAATGCCTTCCTCGCCGCCATCAGCGGCAACACCACGGTTTGGAAGCCCTCGCCGAAGACTGCGCTGTGTTCTCTCGCCGTACAGCACATCTGCAATCGAGTCTTGGAGCGACATCAATTGCCGGCGATATTTCAGATTTTCATCGACGCCGGCACGGAACTCGCCATGCGCTTCGTCGACGACCGTCGCGTGGCGCTGGTGTCCTTCACCGGCTCGACTCATGTGGGACGGCAAATCGGCGTACGCGTCGCCGAACGGCTCGGCAAAAGCCTGCTCGAACTCGGCGGCAATAACGCCATCATCGTCGACGACAGCGCCAATCTCGACCTGGCGGTGCCGGGCATCGTGTTCGGCGCGGTCGGCACCGCCGGCCAGCGCTGCACCACCACGCGGCGCGTGCTGGTGCAGCGCGCGCTTGCGGCCGAACTCGAACGGCGGCTGATCGCAGCCTATGGTCAGGTGCGCGTCGGCGACCCGCTTGCGTCCGACACGCTGATGGGGCCCGTGATCGACAAGGGCGCCGTGGCGCGCTATTCGGCGGCCATCGCTACCGCACAAGCCGAAGGCGGAGAACTGTTGTTCGGCGGCAAGGTGCTGCCGCGCGCCGGCAATTTCGTGGAACCGGCCATCATCCGGGCCCACTCCGGCATGGCTGTGGTGCGCACCGAAACCTTTGCGCCGATCTTGTACGTCATTGCCTACGACACCCTGGAGGAGGCGGTGACCATCCAGAACTCTGTACCCTATGGGCTTTCGTCGGCCGTATTCACCGACCGTTTGCAGGTGGCTGAGCGTTTCCTGTCCGCCGAAGGCAGCGATTGCGGAATCGCCAATGTCAACTTGGGTACCTCGGGGGCCGAGATCGGCGGCGCCTTCGGCGGCGAGAAAGACACGGGCGGAGGCCGCGAAGCCGGCTCGGATTCCTGGAAGGCCTATATGCGGCGCCAGACGAACACCATCAACTGGAGTTCACAGCTGCCGCTGGCGCAGGGAATCAAATTCAACGTGTCCTGACTGCGCCGCAGTGGAGCCGGCATCTCCGGCGCGCCTGCTAGCGCGCGGTCCACGCTTCGATCTCGGCGGCCCGCGCCTCAAGGCGCGCCGCTGAGATCGGACCCAAGGTCTTGAGCTCCTGCGCATAAAGCGACACCCGATACTCTTCGATCCAGTGCTTGAGATCATCCAGTTCCTGTATCCAACGTAGCTCGGCGGCGACCTGCTGCTCCAAACCTGAATAGCGTGCCGACCAGCCGCGAAGTTCGCGCACAATATGCGGTGACTCGCCGCCGCGCGAACCGTTACGCTGCCAGCGGCGCTGCTCCGCTTTCAGATACCGCGGCAATTGGCGCAGCCAGTCCGGGGTCGAGTCGAGCCCCGCGGCGCTCAACAAGCGCCGCAGATGGTCATTGCTCTCCTGCACCGCATCGGCGGCGGCGGCGGCGCCCGTCTGCGCAGCCTCGAGAGCGCGGCGCACCTCGCGAGCCTCGGCAAACCAGCGCTGCGCATCGGCGACGATCTCATCGAGGCAGTCGCGCAGGCGCGCGCGACCTTGATCTACCGCCGTCTCATAAGCCTCGCGCGTGCGCGGTGCCTCGGCATCGGCAAAACAGGCGCGGCGAAATGCCATCTGCAGCAGCGCCTCGATCAGCGCGGCGCTTTTCAGGTAGGGACTGGCTGCCAACAGCAGCGGCGCATTATCGCCGAGGATCTTGCCGAGGTCGCGTGACTGGCCTGCCAGCACGCTGCGAGCCAACAGGACTGCGGCCTGCCGCCAATGGCGCTGCGCTTCGGCGGCTGACCACTCGAGGCGCACTTCGAGAGCCTGGCCGGTTCGCACCAGCGTCGGAAATACCCAAATGATCCCCTGCTCGAGGGTCAGTGGCACTTTGTCGGGCAATTCATCGAATTCAAAGCGGCGCCAGCCGCCCGCCGGACCGTAGTCGGCGCGAGCGCGGCGCTCCAGTTCCGCGCGCGCCGCGGCCGCGCCGGCGCGGCGCAATTCCGCCAATGTCCTGCCCTGCGCGATCTCACTGCCGTCTGCGCCGACGGCCAGCTGCGGCATCAAATGCAGGGGCACTGCGGTGAGATCGAAGCGCAGCAAGGACTCCGGGATGCCGCGCTGCTCCTTGAGCCAGCGCTTGAGGCTGGGCATATCTGCCGTGACCATTGCCGTGCCCGCGGCCGCGCCGCCAACGAGGCCGGCGCGTGCAAGAAACTGCGCCGCCGTGTCGCCGATCGGAATCAAATTACGCCTTGCGTCCTTCGGCAGTGAACGCAGCAGCGCTTCGATTCGAGGCTCGGCCAACCCCGGCACGGCGGCATCCACGGCAGCGCGACTAAGACCGGGCAACGCCAGCAGGGGTATTTGCAGTATGGCGCCGTCGCGCGCCTCCCCGGGTGCGAAGCGGTATTCCACCGGGACCGACAGCGAATCGACCGTGGCTCGCTCGGGAAATTGCGCCAGCGCCTGCGCGTCCGGCTCGCTGGCGAATATGTGCTGCGCATCCAGAGTCAGCGTCCGCCGTTCGGCGTCCGACAGATGCCGGGTGAAGTATTCCAGTGTGGCGGCACTCGACACCTGGCGCGGCAGCGCACGGTCATAGAACGCGACGAAGGCTTCGGGAGTTTGCAGAAGGTGGCGGCTGCGCAGCCGCTCCTCCATGCGCTGCGCATCGTGCACGGCCGCGTCGTTCGCCAGCAGCCAATCCGGCCTGCGGCGCAGTCGTTGGTAGACCAGCGCCTCGCGTGCAAAAATACGGCGGGATTCCTCCGGTGCGATCGGGCCATAGTTCACCACGCGATTGGCGCTTAAGGTCAGCCCTAAGAAACTTATGCGTTCGCGTGCCGTCACCTCCTCGCGTTCCTCATCCCAGTCAGGTTCGAGATACTCGCGCTTCAACAGGTGCGCCGCGGCTGCCTCGATCCATTGCGGTTCGACTTCCGCGACGCGCCGCGCGAATACCCGCGAGGTTTCGACGATGTTCGCCGCCATGACCCAGCGCGGACGGCGGCGAGCCAGCGGCGATCCCGGGAAAATATGAAAACGCACCGAGCGCGTGCCGAGATACACGCCCTCCTCGCCGCGCGACCCCACCATGGTGGCAAAGCCGGCGAGCAGCGAACGGTGCACGCCCGTATAGCTCGCGGCCTGCCGCTGCGCGACGATGCCCACTTCGGCCGCGCGCTCCGCGACCTGCGCATATACATCGTCCCATTCGGAGAGACGCAGCAGCGAGAACTGCCGCTCCTTGCACCAGCGCCGCAATTCACGCCGCGGTCCCTCGCGAGCCTTGCGGTACGCGCGCCATAACTTCACCAGCGCCGAGAACTCGGACTTCGAATCCTCGAAGGCGGCGCCGGCAACGGCACCCTCAGGCGGCGGGCGGCCGCCGAAGTTTGCCGTCGCCGCCCCCGGCGCGGCGATGCGCACGTCCGGGACGCTCAAGCCCGCGACAATGGCCAGCAGTTCGCCTTCGGCATGGAAGCGCTTGCTCTCGAGCAGCGCCCGCGCCAGGCGCGGATCGAGCGGCAGTCGCGCCATGATCCGGCCGCGGCGGGTAATGCGCCGCTCCGTATCCAGCGCCTCGAGTTCCTGTAGCAATCGGTAGCCGTCGCCGAGCGCCCGCGAGTCGGGCGGATCGACAAAGGGAAAACTCTCCGCCTCGCCCAAGCCGTCCGCCGCCAGGCGCAGCAGCAAGGCAGCGAGATTGGTGCGCAGAATTTCCGGTTCGGTAAAGGGCTCACGCGCCTCGAAATCGGCCTCCGTGTACAGCCGCAGGCACAGGCCCGCTCCCAGGCGGCCGCAGCGGCCCTTGCGCTGCTCGGCGCTGGCGCGCGATATGGATTCGATGGGCAGCCGCTGCAGACGATTGCGCGGGCTGTAGCGACTGATGCGCGCCAAGCCGGAATCGACCACCGCGCGCACGCCGGGCACGGTAATCGAAGTCTCGGCGACATTGGTTGCCAGCACGATTCGCTGCCGCGAGCCGCGTTGAAAGATCTTGCTCTGCCGTTCCCAGGAGAGGCGCGAATACAACTCCAGTACTTCCACGTTCGTCTTGAGTTCGCGCTGCAAAAATTCGCCTACATCCCTGATTTCGCGCTCACCGGGTAGGAAGACGAGAATGTCGCCGCCGCCGATGGCCGCGGGCTCCGCGGCGAGTTCCCGGCAAGCCTCCAGCACCGCTTCGGGCAGGTCCGGATCTTCGGCGCCGTCGGGAGCTTCGCGGTAGCGTACTTCGATGGGATGGCTGCGTCCGCCGACCGTGATGATGGGTGCGCCGTCGAAGAATCGAGAGATGCGCTCCACATCCAAGGTCGCCGAAGTCACGATCACCTTAAGATCGGGACGCCGCGGCAGCAACCGCTTCAGCACCCCCATGAGCAGGTCGACGTTCAGCGTCCGCTCGTGCGCCTCGTCGACGATGATGGTGTCGTAGCGCCGGAGATTCGGGTCCGTCGCCAGCTCCGCGAGCAGCAATCCATCGGTCATCAACATGAGACGCGTGGCATCGGACACCTGATCGGCGAAGCGCACGCGAAATCCGACGCTGCGGCCCAGCGGCTGACCGACTTCCTCGGCGATACGCGCGGCCAAGGCTCGGGCCGCCAGCCGGCGCGGTTGGGTGTGAGCGATCAGCGCGTCGATGCCGCGGCCCAACTCCAGACAGTACTGCGGCAGCTGGGTGCTCTTGCCGGAGCCGGTGTCGCCGGCGACGATCAACACTTGCCCGCGCTGCAATGCCTCCATGATGGCCTCGCGGCGCGCCGCGATGGGCAAATCGACGTCGTGTTTGAAGACCGGCGCTTGCGCCAGGCGCGCGGCGCGCAGCATGTCGCCTCGCACCGCCGGCTCACTCGCCACGTTTGACTTCTTGCCAAAGCCTCTCTTGCGCGTCGAGACTCAAATTCGCGAAGGTCTCGCCACGTGCGGCCGCCAAGGATTCCATGCCGCGAAATCGCCGCTCGAACTTCGCATTGGCCGCGCGCAAGGCCGCCTCCGCGTCGACATCTAGCTTGCGCGCCAAGTTGGCGGCGGCAAACAACAGATCGCCGATCTCCTCGAAGATTTGTGCCGCTGCGCTCCCGAGCTCACCCTGTGCCGCAGCATCGCGTACTTCCGCCAGCTCCTCGGCAACCTTATCGGCGGTCTGACTGGGATGCTCGAAATCAAATCCCACCCGTGCGGCGCGCTTGCTGAGTTTGTAGGCCCGTACCAGCGCCGGCAACGCGCGCGGAACGCCCTCCAGATGACTGTCCGCTTGCGGGGCTGCTGCGCGGCGCTCGGCCGCCTTGATGTCTTCCCACGCAGCGCTTTGCTGCTCCGCGGTTATCGGGCCGCCGCTGCCAAACACATGCGGGTGACGGCGGATCAACTTGTCGCAGATGGCGCCGGCCACACCCTGGAAATCGAATTGACGCGCTTCGCTGGCGATCTGGCTGTGAAACACCACCTGGAATAACAAATCGCCCAACTCGTCCTTAAGGTGCTCGAGGTCGCCACTCGCGACGGCGTCCGCAACTTCATACGCTTCCTCGACGGTGTACGGCGCAATGGTGGCAAATGTCTGCTGTTTGTCCCAGGGACAACCATCCGCGGCGCGCAGGCGCCCCATGATGGCCAGCAGTTCCCGCATCCGATCCGGCGGCGCGGCCTCGCCGGTCATTGCGACTCTCCGACCCGCGACAGCAACATGCGCCGTAGCGTCATCAGCATACCCGCCGTCGCCCCCCAGATATTGCGGTTGCCATAGGGTATGTCGTGCACATCGATGTCGAGGCCGGCGAGTTTGCGCCGCCGGAATTTATGATTGGCGGGGTCCAAGATGTATTCGAGCGGCACTTCAAACACATCGTGGACTTCGGCGGCGGCGATCCGCAGTTGATAGTCGGGGTTCACGAAGCCGACCACCGGCGTCACCCGAAATCCCGTGATCACGAAGTGATCGGGCAGATATCCGGCAAATTCCACGAAATCCGGCAGCAGGCCGATCTCCTCGTAGGCCTCGCGCAGCGCCGCAGCCCGCGCATCCGCATCGGAGGGTTCGATGCGTCCGCCCGGAAAGCTGATTTGTCCCGCATGATCCTTGAGGGTTTCGGCGCGCTGCGTGAGCAGCACCGTGAGGCCCGTCGCCCGCTCCACCAGGGGCACGAGCACGGCAGCAGGCACCCGCCGCGCCGGCAATGCCGCGCGCACCTGGGAAATGACGTCAGCGCTCGCACCGGCCAGCCACTGCATGTCCTGATCCGGCATGGACGGCTGCAGATCGAGAGAATCGCGGATGTGCGCTTTGCTGTAGAGATGGTCCATCGTTACGCGGCGGAGCCGGCACCTTGGATGCCGCCTTCAGTCAGCGTCTTCGGGTCGAGCAGGCGGCGCAATTCATCGACGCTGAGCTGCGTCATTTCTGCAGCTACCTCGAGCACAGGCCGCCCTTCGGCATAGGCTTTCTTTGCGATGGCGGCGCCTTTCTCGTAGCCGATCAGCGGATTGAGGGCGGTTACCAGAATCGGGTTGCGCGACAGCAGCTCCGCTAGGTGTGCGCGATTCGCCGTGAATCCGGCGAGCGCATTGTCGGCCAAATTGCGGCTGCCGATCGCCAGCAACTCCACGCTCTGTATCAAGTTATAGGCGATGACCGGTAACATGACGTTCAGTTGGAAATTTCCCGACGCCGCGGCAATGGTAATCGTCGCATCATTGCCCATCACCTGGGCCGCGATCATGGCCACCGCTTCAGGCACGACGGGATTCACCTTGCCCGGCATGATGCTGCTGCCCGGCTGCAGCACGGGGAGCGAGATTTCGCCGAGACCCGCCAGCGGCCCGCTATTCATCCAGCGCAGGTCGTTCGCAATCTTTATGAGACTCACCGCAAGGACCTTGAGCTGGCCGGACAGCTCCACGGCCGTGTCCTGGCTCGACAGCGCTACGAAATAATTGTCGCTCGGGCTGAAGGCGATTCCGCTGTTCGCGGCGAGTACTCGTGCGAATGCGGCGCCGAACTCGGGGCGCGCGTTGATGCCACTGCCGACGGCGGTGCCGCCCTGCGCCAACCGGTGCAGGCGCGGTGCGACGGATCCCAGCCGGGCCGCGGCAGTGTCGATTTGCGCCTGCCAGCCCTTGAGTTCTTGAGCCAGCGTGATCGGCATTGCGTCCATCAAGTGGGTGCGGCCCGTTTTGACCACGTCGGCGAATTCGGCGCTGCGCGCGCCCAGCACCGTGCGCAGGCGTTCGAGCGCGGGCAGCAATTGTTCGGCGAGCAGCAGCGCCGCCGCGACATGAATCGCGGTGGGCACCACGTCGTTACTGCTCTGGCTCATGTTCACGTGGTCGTTCGCATGCACGGGGCGCGACAGCGCGCGGGCAGCGAGCGTCGCGATCACCTCATTGGCATTCATATTGCTGCTGGTGCCGGACCCAGTCTGGAACACGTCCACCGGAAATTGCGCGTCGTATCGGCCCGCCGCGACCTCGAGAGCCGCTGCTTGGATGGCCGCCGCCAGATCGCGCGGCAAATCGCCCAAGTCCGCGTTGGCAGCGGCGGCGGCGTGCTTGATGAGTCCCAAGGCGCGAATGAAGGCGCGCGGCATGCGCAGCCCCGTCGGCGGAAAGTTTTGGATGGCACGCTGGGTTTGGGCTCCCCAAAGGGCGCTCGCCGGCACGTCAAGCTCGCCCATGCTGTCGCGCTCGACGCGAGTGTCTGCTGTCATCGCGCCTTCCTCCGCTGGCTCATCTGTTTACGGTAATATTGTGCAATTCTACACTCAAAGCGGCCGCATCCTCCGATGTCAACATCTCCTCTAGACGCGCTTTCACCCCTGGACGGCCGCTACTCGGGCAAACTCGCGGCGGTTCGCCGGGTATTCAGCGAGGCGGGCCTGATGCGCGAGCGGGTGCGCGTGGAGTGCGCGTGGTTTCTGGCGCTGGCGGGCGGCGCGGCCGCGCCCGCGCTGGCCGATCTGGCGCGCGCGGCGCTCGATGCGCTCAGCGGGCTGGCCAAGGACCCCGCCGACACCGATGTGTCTGCTATCAAACAAATCGAGGCGCGCACCAATCACGATGTGAAGGCGGTCGAACTGTGGCTGCGCGCCGAACTGATGGCGCGGGGCGCGACGGCCGCGCAACTGGAATGGCTGCATTTTGGCTGCACCTCGGAAGATATCAACAACCTCGCCTACGCGCTGATGCTGAAGAACGCCCGCGCGACGTTGCTGCTGCCCATGCTCGATGGCTTGGTGCAAGCGTTGGATGAACTCGCCTACCGCCATGCCGCGACGCCGATGCTGGCCCGCACCCACGGCCAGACCGCGACACCGACCACCGTGGGCAAGGAACTCGCTAATTTCGCGGTGCGGCTTCAGACGCAGCGCGCCGGCCTCGAGCGTGTCGGCATCCTCGGCAAGATGAACGGTGCCGTGGGTAATTTCAACGCACATGTGGCCGCCCTGCCGCACGTCGATTGGCGCGGCGTCAGTCAAGCCTTCGTCGAATCCTTGGGATTGGCGTCGAATGCCTACACCACCCAGATCGAGCCGCATGATTGGATCGCGGAATACTGCCATGCCCTGATGCGGTCGAACACCGTGCTTCTCGATTTGGCGCGCGACATGTGGAGTTATATCTCTCTCGGTTATTTCAAGCAGCGCGTGGTCGAAGGCGAGGTCGGCTCCTCGACCATGCCGCACAAGGTGAATCCAATCGATTTCGAGAATGCCGAAGGCAATCTGGGTCTGGCGAACGCCATGCTGGGACATTTCGCCGACAAGCTGCCCGTGTCCCGATTGCAGCGTGACCTCACCGATTCCACTGTGCTGCGCAATGTCGGCGTTGCGATCGGCCACTCGATCTTGAGCTACGCATCGCTGGCGCAGGGCTTGGCAAAAATTGAACTCGACTCGTTGCGGGTCGCCGACGATCTGGATCGTGCCTGGGAAGTGCTGGGCGAGGCGGTACAAACCGTCATGCGCGCTCAAGGGATTCCCGAAGGCTATGAGCGCTTGAAATCCTTCACGCGCGGCCGGCCCATCGACAAGGGCGCCATGCGCGAATTCATCGCTTCGCTGGATCTGCCGGCGTCGGAGAAGGAGCGTTTGCTGCGCATCGAGCCGAAGGACTATGTGGGACTGGCTCCCATGCTTGCCAAGCGGCGCCGCCGGCAATAACCCTAGGGTTTTTCAGGGTTTGCCGTCCGAAACGTGACGCAGTTAGCACGGGCTATTCCGGGCCTGACGGTACTATCCCTCAAAGGATGTGAGGTGGGCAAAATGCCGGAAAACCTCCAATTGAGGCGCTCATTTATGGCGGGAAATACGCAACAGCCGAGCAAACCAGTCGTGGACAGGGTGTCTGCGACCGGCACAGACGCGGTCGCCGGCTCGGGAACCCGTACCATCCTTACGACCATGCCGGAGGTGCGCGAGGCCAGCCTTAAGGTCGCCAAGTCGGCACAGCGTCTGCTGTCCATCTTCACTCAGGACTTAGAACCGCTGATTTATGGTGAGGAGCCGTTTCTCGAGGCCATCAAACGCCTGGTATTGGCGCGTTCCTATGCCAAAGTGCGGGTGTTGCTCGCCGATCCCTCGCGCGCCATGGTCGACAATAATCGCTTTCTTGCCCTGGCGCGCCGTCTCACCAGCTGCATCGACTTGCGTGCCATGAGTCCGGAATACCCGGCCAGTGCCGGCGCATTCATCATCGCGGACGACAAGGCGCTGGTGTATCGGTTGCAGGCGGATCGTTGGGACGGCATCTCGGATATGAACGACCCGGCCGTGGTTCGCCGCTACCTGAACTTTTTCGACGAAGTTTGGCAGACCAGCATGCAAGAATCGCAAATGCGTCAAATGCTCATGTAGCCAGTTCGGAAGCGCAGCGCGCCGGCGTGCTTGCGCCGGTATAATGCCGAGGATGCCCCGCTCAAGGCCCAGTGCCTCGCTTCCCGATCCCAATCTCGCAGGTACCGTCATCGTCGGCATGTCCGGCGGCGTCGATTCGGCTGTCGCCGCGCTCGAGTTGCTGCGGGCGGGCTTCGCGGTCCAGGGGCTGTTCATGTCCAACTGGGAGGACGACGACGACGCCTACTGCACCACCGCGGGCGATTTTCAGGACGCACGCCGGGTATGCGAGCTGTTGCAGATACCCCTGCATCGGATCAGTTTTGCCGCGCAATATCGCGAACGGGTGTTCACGCATTTCCTGCGCGAATACGCCGCGGGGCGAACGCCGAATCCGGACGTGCTGTGCAATCGCGAAATCAAGTTCGGCGACTGTTTGGACTACATGCAACGTCTCGGCGGCTCTTGGATCGCTACCGGCCATTATGCAAGGCTGCAACACTCGTCCGCCGGAACACGCCTGCTGAAGGCGGCGGATCCGGCCAAAGATCAGAGCTACTTTCTTCACGCAGTAGCCGAATCGGCGCTGCGCAAAACCCTGTTTCCCATCGGCGAATTGTACAAGGCGGAGGTCCGGCAACAGGCGCACGCGGCCGGATTACCCGTGTATGACAAGCCGGACAGCACTGGCATCTGCTTCATCGGCGAGCGGCCGTTCCAGGAATTCTTGAGCCGCTATCTGCGCACCCAACCGGGGCCAATCGAAGACGACCGCGGTCAAGTGATCGGCGAACACCGTGGGCTGGCGCTGTACACCCTGGGACAGCGCTCGGGATTGGGTTTGGGCGGCCGCGCCGGCACCGCAGCCGCACCCTGGTACGTGGCCGACAAGGACGTTGCTCGCAATGCGCTCGTCGTCGTACAGAATCAGGATCATCCCTTGCTGCTGTCGGATGCATTCGAAGTGGAACAGATGCACTGGCTTAATTCAGACTGCGAGACCGGCGAAATCCATCAGCCGGTCGAATGCGCGGTCAAGACGCGCTATCGGCAGAACGATCTCGATTGCACATTGCAGCTTGGCGGAGAGCTGCGCGAATCGGCCGCTGCGCATGGCGCCGCCCGTGACCCAATCTGGCGCGTCACCTTGCGCCAAGCGGCGCGAGCGGTGACACCGGGTCAGTACGCCGTGTTCTATCGTGGTGCGTTGTGCCTCGGTGGGGGCGTCATCGCGCGTCGCTTCAATTCGCGCACCCCGCACGCCGGGCGCGGAATCACCTATAATTCACAATTTTCCGTGGAGGGTTCATGACCGATAGCTTCAAGGCAAGAACGACGCTCAAAGTGGGCACGGAGCAGTACGAGATCCTGGGTCTCCATGCGCTCAAGTCGCTCAACGTCGATCGTCTACCCTTCTCCCTGAAGATTCTGCTGGAAAACCTCTTGCGCTTCGAAGACGGTATCAATGTCACCAAGAGCGATATCGAAGCTTTGCTGAAATGGGACGCCAAGTCACAACCGAATTACGAAATCGCGTTCACGCCGGCGCGGGTCATCATGCAGGACTTCACAGGTGTTCCCTGCATCGTCGATCTGGCGGCGATGCGCGAGGCCATCGTGCGCCTGGGCGGCGACCCGCAGCGGGTCAATCCGCTCGCCCCGGCCGAATTGGTCATCGATCACTCGGTGCAGGTCGATGAGTACGGCGCTGCCGACTCTCTCAAGCACAACAACGAAATCGAATTCGCCCGCAACGGCGAACGCTACATGTTCCTGCGCTGGGGCCAATCGGCGTTCAGCAACTTCAAAGTCGTGCCGCCCAACACGGGCATCGTCCATCAGGTGAACATCGAGCGGCTGGCACGGGTGATTTTCTCCGACGACGCCTCCGGCAAGAAGCTGGCCTATCCCGACACCTTGGTGGGCACTGATTCGCACACCACCATGGTCAATGGCCTTGGAGTATTGGGCTGGGGAGTGGGCGGTATCGAGGCCGAGGCCGCCATGCTGGGCCAGCCTGTCACCATGCTGATACCGCAGGTAATCGGCTTCAAGCTCACGGGCGCGCTGCCCGCAGGCACCACGGCCACCGACCTTGTGCTCACCGTGACCGAGATCCTGCGCCAGAAGGG
Organism: Gammaproteobacteria bacterium; assembly: GCA_040004115.1. Classification (GTDB taxonomy): domain Bacteria; phylum Pseudomonadota; class Gammaproteobacteria; order Steroidobacterales; family Steroidobacteraceae; genus Bog-1198. The sequence goes on from JBDUBO010000016.1 coordinate 13,587, forward strand.
CGTGGTGGACAAATTCGTCGAGTTCTTCGGCGACGGCCTGAAGGGCCTGCCGCTCGCCGACCGCGCCACCATCGCCAACATGTCGCCGGAATTCGGCTCCACCTGCGCAATCTTCCCCATCGACGAGGAGACCATTCGCTACCTCGAACTCACCGGCCGCCCCCCGCAGCAGATCGCCCTGGTGGAAGCCTATGCCAAGGCTCAGGGGTTGTGGCGCAATAACGGCGCGCCGGCTGCCGATTACACCGACGTTGTCGAACTCGATCTGTCGACGGTCGAGCCCTCGCTCGCGGGACCGAAGCGGCCCCAGGACCGCGTGCCGCTTCGCAGCGCCAAGAAGGCTTATGAAAGCAGCGTGAAGAAAATGGCTGCCGAGCGCACGCAGAAGCATCCCAATGCCACAGGCAGTGCCGCGACGACCTTCGACGGTAAGACATTCGAAGTGAAGGATGGTGCGGTGCTGATCGCGGCCATCACCAGTTGCACCAACACCTCGAACCCCGCAGTGCTGGTAGCCGCCGGCCTGCTGGCGCGCAATGCTTATTCGCGCGGCTTGACCTCCAAACCGTGGGTAAAGACCTCGCTCGCGCCGGGCTCGCGAGTCGTCACGGATTATTTGACGAAGGCCGGCCTGCTGAAGGACTTGGAGGCGCTCGGGTTTTACACCGTGGGCTATGGCTGCACCACGTGCATCGGCAACTCCGGACCCCTGAGGGCGGAAATCTCCGAAGCCGTCAAGGTGGGCGACGTGATCGCCTGCTCCGTGCTGTCCGGCAACCGCAACTTCGAAGGCCGCGTGCATCCGGAAATCAAGATGAATTTCCTTGCTTCCCCGCCGCTGGTGGTCGCCTATGCAATCGCCGGGAGCCTCGACGTCGATATCACCACCGAACCTTTGGGGTTGGGCAACGACGGCAAACCGGTGTATCTGAAGGACATCTGGCCGAGTGCGGCCGATGTGTCGGCCACCGTGAGCGCATCGGTGGATTCGGCCATGTTCAAGAAGGGCTACGCCAATGTGTTCTTGGGCGACGCGAATTGGATTGCGCTCAAGACTCCGGTGGGCAAGACCTATTCCTGGGACGGCAAATCCACTTACGTCAAGAATCCGCCTTACTTCGACGGCATGACTATGACGCCGGCGCCGGTCGCCGACATCAAGGCTGCGCGTGCGCTGGCGGTGCTCGGGGACTCGGTCACCACCGATCACATCTCGCCTGCGGGAAATATTTCCAAGTCCAGCCCGGCGGCCAAATATCTGATGGCGCAAGGCGTACAGCCGGCGGATTTCAATTCCTACGGCGCGCGCCGCGGCAATCACGAGGTGATGATGCGCGGCACTTTCGCCAACATCCGGCTGCGCAATCTGCTGCTGCCCGGCACTGAAGGCGGTGTCACGCTGCACATTCCCAGCGGCGAGCAGATGTCCATCTATGATGCCTCGGTCAGGTACAAAGCCTCGGGCACGCCGCTGGTGATCCTCGCCGGCAAAGAGTACGGCACGGGCAGCTCACGCGACTGGGCTGCCAAGGGCACCATGCTGCTCGGAGTCAAGGCGGTGATCGCCGAGAGCTTCGAGCGCATTCACCGCTCCAATTTGATCGGCATGGGAGTGCTGCCGCTGCAGTATACGGGCGGCCAGAACGCGCAAAGCCTCGGGCTTACCGGCAAGGAGACCTTCGAGATCGCCGGCCTGAATCGCGGCGCGGCCAAGACCGTCAAGGTCATCGCCCGTGCCGACGACGGCACGCGGACGCTCAGCATCGAGTTCGAGGCGCGGCTGCGCATCGATACACCGAAGGAACTGGATTATTATCAACACGGCGGGATTCTGCAGTACGTACTGCGGCAACTCGCTGCCAACAACAAGGCGGCCTAATATGACTCTCACTATGTTTACGGCCACGGTGCCGACCTGTACTCGCGCGTTGAACAATCTTGCGGCCATTCTCGAGAAAGCCGCAGCGCATGCCGAAGCGCGCAAGATCGATCCCAAGGTGTTGCTCCACACCCGGCTTTTTCCGGACATGCTGCCGCTGGCAACGCAGATCCAAATCGCCTGCGACATTGCCCAGGGCGGCGCGGCGCGGCTTGCCGGCGCAGAGGTGCCGGTGTTCGAAGCCAAGGAGCGCACGCTCGTCGAGTGGATTGCCGCCACCCGGGCGACGGTTGCTTATCTCGAATCGCTCAAGCCCGCGCAATTCGAAGGCGCCGAGGACCGCACCGTGAGTTGGCAAACCCGCTCATCGACCAAGAACATGCAGGGCACTGCCTACTTGTTCCAGCACGTGCTGCCGAACGTGTTTTTCCACGTCACCACGACCTACGACATTCTGCGGCAGTCGGGAATGGATCTCGGCAAGATGGATTATTTGGGCAAGAGCTGAGCCATAAGCCTACTTGCCGGCCGCGGCCACGCTCCCCGCCTCCACCAGCACCATCTTGGCCGGATCGATGTGAGTCTTGATGGCTGTATTGACCTGGTCCCGCGTCAGCGAATTGACCGCTCCCGGAAAATCGTCCAGGCGGCTCACGTCGTAGCCGCGCTGAATATTGGTCAAAATGGCGCCCGCGAGACCCGCCGTGGTCGACAGACCGACCAGGTAGGTGCCCACCAAGCCCTGCTTGCGTGCCGCCAGTTCTTGGTCGGTGACGCCGTCGTTCCACCAGCGCGTGAGTTCACGCCGCGTCGAGGCAATACCCTTGCCTAGCAAAGCCGGCGCGAAGCTCGCCGCGATGTCCCAGCGGCCGTCGGTGACACTATCGTCGGATACCGCAGCCGAAATGCTGTAGGTCAGTCCTTCTTTGTCGCGCACGGTTCCCATCAGCCGGCCGGTGAAGCCGCTGCCGAGAATGGCGGTACCCACACGCAGCGCCAGCGCATCGGGATCTTTGTAGCGCAACCCGGTCGGCTGCCCGAGTATCACGGATACACTGGGTTTGTCGGCCAGCGGCACGTTTACCTCCGCCGGAGCCGTGAGAACCGCGGGTGTCGCCGGATGTACATAGTCCTGCCCGCCGCTCCAACCGAAGAACTCTTTGCTGACCTCGGCCTGCGTTTCGGGCGCATCGACATCTCCCACCACGACCATGGTCATGTGCGCCGGACCGTAGTACTTCGTATAAAAGCCTTTGAGTTCATCCAGGTTGGCAGCCTTGGCCGCGGCCTCGTAGTCGTTAACCGTGTGCGGCCGATTCGGATGGCCCTGAGGGAATATCGCGCGGCTGAAGGCTTCCTGAGCCCGCGCCTCGGTATTTTGCGCCGAGGCCTGCAGGGCGCCGACGAATTGCTGCTTTGCCTTGTTGAACTCTTCCGTGCGAAACGCCGGCGTCCGCAGCTCCGCGGCGATAATGCCGATGATCATCGGCAAATCCTTTCTCAAGCATTTGGCGCGGAATTCCACCGACTGCGTACCGACGCTGAAGGAAATCTCCGCGCCCACATCGTCGAGTTTCTCCGCGATCGCAAACTTATCCAGAGTCTTGGTGCCGCGGTCGAGCATCATCCCGGCGAGGGTGGGAATGGCGATATTGCCCGGCTCGGCCATGGCATCGCCCGCGGGCAGCGACCCTAGAATCACCACCACGTCCTTCACGTCGGTGCGGTAGGTGATCAAATCGATACCTGCGATTTGTGCGCGCTGGCTGTGCTCGGCGACGTTCGCGCGGGCGGCCGCGCCGCTCAACATCAATGGCGCCAAAAACAATGCCGTCAACAAATACTGTCGCATCATGGGCTGCTCTCCGTCGACGGCACCGGAATGAACCAGCCCGTCGTACTTTGATCCTCTTTGAGATATTCCTTGGCGACGCGCTGCACATCGGCGGGGGTCACCAGCCGCACCTTCTGCGGAAAAGTCACATACAGGGTCCAATCGCCCACGGCAATCCACTCGTTGATCTCTGCGGCGATCGCCGCCGTGCCGTCGCGCTTGTAGGCATCGGCGGCGATGTATTGCTGCTTGACGCGCTCCACCTCGGCCGCTGTCACGCCATCGCTCTTGATCTTGGCAATTTCGCCGAGCAAGGCTTTCTCTACTTGCGCATGCGTCGCGTCCGGCGCGAGCATGGCATAAACGGTGTGCAGCGACAGGTCGTGGAGCAAATCCGTACCCGCGCCGGCATTCAAGGCCAGGCCCTCGTCGACCAGCGCCCGGTACAGACGGGCATTCTTGCCGGAACTCAATATCGCATCCAACACATCGAGCGCCGGCTGATCGGCATCCCGGCCGTTCGGCACCTTGTGAGCGATGATCACCGTTCCGAGCTCACCCGGGCGCCTGATAACCACGCGGCGCTCGCCGATTTGCAGCGGTTCCTCGGTGTAGATTGCGGGAATGGGCGCCGGAGAACGGGCATACACCCCGTAGTACTTCTTTATCAGGCTCAATGTCGCCGCAGTATCGAGGTCGCCGGCCACCGTCACAGTCGCATTGTTGGGCCAGTAGAAGGTGTCGTAGAATTCGCGCAGCTTGCCGATGGGTACATGTTCGATGTCGCTTTTCCAGCCGATGGTCGGATGGTGGTATGGCAGCGCCACGTAAGCAGCCGCCATCACCTCTTCCAAGAGCACGTTGTTCGGATCGTTCTTGCCGCGTTCGAATTCATTGCGCACCACCGTCATTTCCGACTGGCGGTCGCTCTCATGCAGCCAAAGATGCCGCATGCGGTCGGCCTCTATTGCAACATAACCCTCCAGGTTCTCTCGGCCGATGGTCGCGAAATAATTGGTGCGGTCGAACGAGGTGCTGGCGTTGAATTGGCCGCCGACGCGTTCCAAATATTGCTTGACGCTATTGCCCTTGGGATCGTTGAAGCCCTCGCTGCCCTTGAACATCAGATGCTCGAGTATGTGCGTCGCTCCGGTGACGCCCGTCACCTCGTTGCGCGAACCCACTTGATAGGTCACCTGAAAGGTCAGCACCGGCGCCGAATGGTCCGGCACCAGCAGCACCGTCAGGCCATTGGCATCCAGCCGGTATTCGTCGATTCCGGACAAGGACGTGACGTGGCTGAAGCCTGCGACGGGAGCCGCCGGAGCTGGGTTCGGCACCGGGCCGGCCGCCGGCGCCGCTACAACCTGCACGGTGTAGAACCCGCCCGCGAATAAGGCGCCGAGCGCCGTCAACATAAATTTCCGCATCCACTCTTTACCCACGTTCATGTGTCGCCCTTGAGCCCAGCTGCAATCGCGCATTGTAAATGCTTATGCGCGGGCTTTGGCCACATTCATAGGGGGGCAGGCCGTCCCTGGGAGCCCGCCCGGCGGGCGCGCTAGGCGGCGATGGTCTGCACCTCGTCGGTCCAGACCCGGAAATGCTGCAGCAGGTTGGGGCCGAATGTCATGCTGATTGCCACATCGGCCGCATCGCGGCCGCGCGCAATCAGCACGCGGCCGATGCGCCGCTGATTATTGCGCGGGTCGAAGACGCGCCATCCACCTCCGATATAGGCCTCGAACCAGCCCGCAAAGTCCATGGGCGCGTCCGATGCGGGTACGCCGATGTCGCCGAGGTAACCGGTGCAATAGCGCGCCGGGATGTTGAGGCAACGGCACAGAGTCAGCGCAAGGTGCGCGAAATCGCGGCACACGCCGCGGCGTTCATTGAAGGTTTCCCATGCGGTCTTGGTGGGACGCGCGCTCTGATAGTCGAAGGTGATGTGCTGATGCACGAAATCGCAAATTGCCTGGACCCGGCTCCAGCCGGGCATCATGTCGCCGAACAAGCTCCAGGCCGTCGCCGACAATAGTTCGGTCTCGCAATAGCGGCTCGGCAGCAGAAATACCAGAGATTCGTCCGGCAGCGAATCGATCGTGTGTTCGGACGCGTAGGGAAAGCTTGGATCTGCCAATCCTGAGTCCTTGATCAGCGCGTCGCTGGTAATGCGGAACCGCCCGGCCGGTGCGATCACGCGAGTGCACCAATTGCCGAAACCGTCGCGGTACATGGTGAGCGGCACGCCCGGCTCGGTAGCAATGGTGTCTGCCCTCACCCAATCCGGCGCGCGGCTGTAGTGCACGTTGAGGTTCAACAGCATGGGCGTGGGCTGCGTCAAATCGTATGCCAATTCGTATCCCAATCGTATCAGCATGACAATCACCACCTCTATTCACGCACCGCACGATGCATTTAAGAAATTGCCACGAACGGGAGCACGCTCACAGCGGCAGCAGGCGTCACGATTTGTAGGTTCCTTCCTACGCGCTCAATAACCGAGTCAATCCAAGAATGGAGCGCAGAAACGGCGCGGCGACAGCGAGGCGTTCGGCGATCTCAGCAATCGCGCCCAGTTGCGGAGCGATCTCCAGCGCGTGCCCCGCCTCGAGATCGGCAAGCATCGATGTCTTGAAATCCCCCAGCCGCTGCGTGACAGCGATGCGCTCGGCCGGCGTCATGTGCATGTGCAAATCCAATCGCCGGCCGCACTCCTGCATCTCCTCCATCATGCGTACACACAACTCCCGTACGTCGGCATCGGCGAGCATTTTGGAAGTTCCGCAACGCGTCAGCGCGCTCAAGGGATTCATGTTCATGTTGCCCCAAAGCTTGGCCCACACGTCGTGGCGAATGCGCGGGGACATTGTCGCGTTGATCCCGCCCGCGCTCAATCCACCCGCTAGTTCTTCGAGCCGACTCGTGATTTCGCCGCTTGGGCTGCCGAGCAGCAAACGATCGGCGGCCACCACTTGCACGTGCGCCGGGGCAAGCACGCGCACCGACGCATGCACCACCGAACCCAAAATTCGCCGCCGCGGAAATGCGCGCTCCTGCGCGCCGCCCGGATCGACGGACTGCAGCGACCGATTCGCCAATACTCCGCCAAAATCGTGGAAAAACCACCAGGGAATGCCATTGGTGCCGCTGACCACCACGCTGCCCGGGCCGATGAGGGGCTCGAGCGACGGCGCGAGTTCAGGCAGCACCTGGGCTTTCACACTTAGAAAAATATAGTCGTGAACTCCAAGCTCTGCCGCCGACCCCGCCCGCGGCCTGCTGCGGCGCGTCTCGCCGCCGCGCTCGACACGCAGACCCTCGGTAGCCAGCGCCGACAGCGTCGCGCCGCGCGCCAGCAGCGACACCGTCCAGCCGGAGCGATCGAGGGCGTCTGCAACCCAGGCGCCGATGGCGCCCGCCCCCACAACCGCAATCGACGGACTCAAGTATTTAACCGGTAGGGTGGCGCCACGCCATACCAATCGAGCCTGCCGGTCGCGACTATCGTAATGGCCGGCAGGAAAAATAGGGCGAGCGTTGCGAACAGCAAGGCGTATTCCACCGAGAACACGAGAAGATACGGCAGAGGATAGCAAACTCCCTCCGCGGCACCGCCCGCCCGGCCCGCGGCACCGCTCGCGAGGCCGGCGGCGCGCGATTTCAACACGCCGCTTCAGAGGTTATGCTCAATTAGGGTAGTCGGGTGATATGGATTTGAGATAGAATTAATAACCTATTGTATTTATTAATATATTAAGCCAATGAGCGACTCGAATCCTGTCCCGCCTCACCCTTCCGTCGCGCTGTTCGACCTCGACGGCACACTGACCTGGCGCGACACGCTGTTGCCGTTCCTGCTGACGTTCTTACGCCGGCACCCATCGCGCCTGGCTAATCTTTGGCGCCTGCCGGCCGCACTCTTGGGCTATGCGACAGGAACGCAAGATCGCGGCCTGCTCAAGTCACGGCTGATTCGCATGGTCATGGGCGGTGCGAGCCGAGCTGCGGTCGACGCCTGCGCCGAGGAATTCGTGAATTCCTTGAGGCCGCGGCACCGTCTGCGGCTCACCGCTCTCGCCATGCTCGACGCGCATCGCAACAGCGGCGATCATCTGGTTCTGCTCTCGGCGAGCCCGGATCTATACGTACCGCGGATCGGCAAAGCCTTGGGGTTCGAAGTCACCCTGTGCACGGAAATCGGGTGGCGGGGTGATCGGCTGTCGGGTGAATTGAAAACGCCCAATCGCCACGGCACGGAAAAAACACACTGCCTTGCCTGGCTGCGCCGTCAATATCCGGGTATGCCTGTGATTGCCTATGGCAACAGCGACTCTGACTTGGATCATATGCTGCATGCCGATCGTGCCCTGCTGGTAAACGGCGGCACGGCCGCCCGTGCCGCGGCCATGCGGCTGGGAATACCCACAGCCACTTGGACCTGAATGACCCGGCATCGAAACATTTACTGGGTGCAGCCGGTCTACTGTTAGCAACCTTAGCTATGTGAGACTTAAGCCATGCGTAAGAAGTGGATGGATGCCGCCCAGATCAAGCCCTCCGAGATTACCCCTCACGATCGATACCTGTCGCGGCGCGCCCTGCTCGCCGGCGGGCTGGGTCTGGCCGCCGCGCAAACCCTGGGAGGATTCGCCGACGAAGCCTTCGGTCAGTCGGCCGGTCAGGCCGCGGCCGCCTTGAACTACGTGCGCAACGTGGCATTCAGCGTCAAGGACCCGCCGAATTCCTACGCGGACATCACCACGTACAACAATTACTATGAATTCGGCACCGATAAGTCCGACCCTGCGGAAAACGCACAGAGGTTTCGCACGCGTCCCTGGAGCGTCGCGGTGGGTGGTGAGGCTGAAATAACCGGTAACTTCACTGTGGAGGACATACTCAAACCGCATCCCCTGGAGGAGCGCGTGTACAGGCTGCGCTGCGTGGAGGCTTGGTCCATGGTGGTGCCCTGGGTGGGATTCCCGCTGGGCGATCTGCTGAAGCGATTCAAGCCCACATCCAAGGCGAAATTTGTCGAATTCAAAACTCTTCTCGATCCAAAGCAGATGCCCGGACAGCGCAGCGGCGTGCTCGAATGGCCCTACGTGGAGGGACTGCGCATGGATGAAGCCATGCACCCGCTGACGCTGCTGGTGACCGGCCTGTACGGCAAAGTGCTGCCGAACCAGAACGGCGCGCCGCTGCGGTTGATCGTTCCCTGGAAATACGGATTCAAGGGAATCAAAGCCATCGTCAGCATCAGGTTCGTGGAGCGCGCACCGCATACCACTTGGGCCGGATCGGCGGCCAACGAGTACGGCTTTTATGCCAATGTGAATCCCGAGGTCGATCACCCGCGGTGGAGCCAGGCGACTGAACGGCACATCGGCGCGAATGCATTCGGCCCGCGCCAGCCCACGCTGCCGTTCAACGGCTACGGCGCGCAGGTGGCGAGTCTCTACACCGGGATGGACCTGCGGAAAAACTTCTGATGCAGTGGCTTCGCTGGGTGGTAAAGCCGCTGGTCTTTCTGGCGTGCTTGATTCCTGCCGTGCGTCTCGGAATCGGCGCGCTGAATGCGGTCGAGGGATGGCATGTCGCCGGCATCTCGCTCGGCGCCGATCCGGTGAAGGTGATGCTGCATACTTGCGGTCGATGGACGCTCAATTTCCTGATGATCACCCTGTGCATGACGCCGCTGCGCGATCTGACCCGCAAGGTATTTTGGCTGCGCTTTCGGCGTATGTTCGGCCTGTTCGCGTTCTTCTACGTGCTTCTGCATTTCTCGGTGTACCTGCTGCTCGACCAGAGCGGCAAGCTTGGGGCGCTATGGCAGGACATCGTCAAGCGCCCCTATATCACCATCGGCATGCTGGGATTGTTGCTGCTGATTCCGCTGGCAGCCACCTCCACTGCCAAGGCGCAGCGCCTGCTAGGCAGGCGTTGGACGCAACTGCACCGCCTGATCTACGCGATTGTCATTCTCGGCGTCTGGCATTTCTGGTGGCAGGTAAAAAAGGACATCCGCGAGCCTCTTCTGTATGCATGCGGCGTCACGCTGCTGCTCGGTTATCGCCTATGGAAGCAGCGTCGTGCCTCGGCGCGCCGCATCAGCGCCGCACACCTTGCAAGACCCGATGCAGCCTGAGCAGCAATGACTCGGTGGTCTCCCAGTCGATGCACGGATCGGTGATGGACATGCCGTATTCCAGCTGGCTCAAATCCTTCGGGATCGACTGGCTGCCCGCCTTCAAGTGGCTCTCGAGCATCAACCCGACGATGGAGCGATTGCCATCGACGATTTGCGCAATGCAATTCTCGGCAACCATAGGTTGCTGGCTCGGGTCCTTGTTGGAGTTGCCGTGGCTGCAATCCACCACCACGGTGGCCGGCAGCCCAGCGGCTGCCAATTCACGCTCCGCCACGGCAATGCTCACCGCGTCGTAGTTGGCCCGTCCGCCGCCGCCGCGCAGCACCAGGTGTGCATGCGCGTTGCCGCGTGTGCGAAAAACCGCCGACTGCCCCTGTTGGGTAATTCCCAGGAAATGGTGTGGGTGACGCACCGACTGCAGAGCATTGATCGAGGTGGCCAGTGCGCCGTCCGTGCCGTTCTTGAAACCCACCGGCGACGACAGACCGCTTGCCATTTCCCGATGTGTCTGCGATTCGGTGGTGCGCGCGCCGATCGCAGTCCAGGTGATCAATTCGGACAGATATTGCGGCATGATCGGATCGAGAGCCTCGGTCCCGGCCGGCAGGCCCAGCTCTGCGACGTACAGCAGGAGATCGCGCGCGATGTGAATGCCCTTCTCAATGTGGAAGGAATCGTCGAGATCGGGATCGTTGATCAGCCCCTTCCAACCCACTGTGGTGCGCGGCTTTTCGAAATACACGCGCATGATTGGCAGAAGCGTGGTGTCGACCTGGTCGGACAAGGCTTTAAGCCTTGTCGCATATTCGCGTGCCGCGGCCACCTCATGGATGGAACAAGGCCCCACCACCACGAACAGGCGCGGATCGCGGCGCTCTAGGATGGCACGCAAGCTCTCGCGGGACTTGTACACCGTCTCCGCGGCGCGCGACGTCAGCGGCAGTCGTCGCTTGACTTCTTCGGGCGTCGCCAACAGATCACTGGAGGCGACATTGACGTTTTGTAATTGATCGACGAGATTGGTCACAGCAAGCCTACATGGATGTTCTAATGGTCCAAAGCTCGGGAAAGAACTTCAGCTCGAGCGCTTTGGTCAAATACGACACGCCGCCCGTTCCACCCGTGCCGCGTTTGTTGCCAATGATGCGTTCCACCGTTTTGACGTGCGCGAAGCGCCACAGCTGAAACTTGTAATCCAAGTCCACCAGGCGTTCGGCCAGCTCGTACAGGTCCCACTCCTTGACGGAATTGTGGTACACGCTGAGCCACGCAGCAGCCACCTGCTTGCTGGCCTGATAGGGTTGGGTAAAATCGCGGTCGATAGCCTCGGGCGGCACATCCAGCCCGCGCCGGCTCAGCAGGCGCAACACCTCGTCGTACAAGCTCGGTGCGCGCAGGGCCCGCTCGAGGGTCTCATAGACTTGCGGATCGCCGCGAAACACCTTGATGGTATCGGCGTTCTTATTGCCGATGAGAAATTCCAGCATTCTGTATTGCGGCGATTGAAAGCCCGAAGACTTGCCCAAGGTATTGCGAAAAGCAGAATAATCGTAGGGCGTGATCGTGGCCAGGACGTCCCAGGACTGGAGCAATTGCTGCTGAATCGTCGACACCCGCGCCAGCATCTTGAAGGTCGGGCCCAAATCGTCGCGCCGCACGCAGTCCACGGTGGCGCCGAGCTCGTGCAGGCACAACTTCATCCACAGTTCGGAAACCTGGTGTATGACGATGAACAGCATTTCATCGTGCTGGTAGGACAATGGGTGCTGGGCGTCCAGCAGCTTGTCGAGATTGAGGTACTGCGAGTAGCTCAAGGACTCGCTGAGATCCCAATACACCTGTTCGTCGCTCAAATCGACGAATGGCTTCACCGTAGGCGTAGTCTCTTTCATCTCAGGTCTTGAAAACCCAGCCGGGGACCGTGCGCCAGCCCGCCAACAAATCGCGGTCCAAACGCCGGTAGTCGGGTTCGATCTTTTCCACCAAGCGCCAAAAGCTCGCCGAATGATTCATATGTTGGGTATGTGCCAGTTCATGGACGAATAGATAGCGCACGATTTCCCATTTCAGGAACACCAGGGAGCAATTCAGACTCACCGTGCCGCGGGTAGAGCAGCTTCCCCAGCGTGTTCGCTGGCAGCGGATGGACACCCGCGCCACGGAATAATTCAATTCGTTCGCCAATTGCAGCAGCCGCGGCGCCAGCCGCTCATATGCTGCGCGCTTCAGCCAGCCCCGCAGCTGCAACCGCGCGCCGCGCTCATCCGGCGCCTGCACCGTTATCAGGCCGGCGGCCATCCGCGTGCTGCGCGGGGCGCCGCGGCGCCATTGCACCGCAAAGTTCTCGCCGGTCACGGCAAATTCGATTGTCTCCGGCACAGGAACGCTGGGCGCCGCATAACACTGCATAGCGGCGACTTTGCGGTCGATCCATGGCGTGAAGCGGTGCACGAAATCGCGCACCGTGCGCGCATTGACTCCGACCGGCACAACGATTTCCACGCGGCCGCCGACGTGCACCCGCGCCGTGAGCCGCCGCGCACGCGGACTGACTCGAACGGCGAACGCCTCGCTCGAGCTACGGGTCTCGAACAGCGATAACTGCGTGCCTTGAGGCTTCATCGCGCCGAATGATACCAGGTTAGCGAAAGGCGAGCGGCGGCGGGCTCGCCGCTACGGCCGCACCAGCAGCGCCAATTGGCGCTGCGCCGCCTTGTAGTCGGGTGCGACGATCAGGGATTTTTCAATCCAGTTGCGGGCACCCACGTGATCGCCGCGCAACTGCAGTTCCTGGCCGAGAGCCAGGTACGCTTCGGCGTGCCCCCACCCCGGCGCATCGATGCTGGTCGCCGAGGACGAGTCGAACAATTGCACGGCCAGCTGCAGCCGGGCGAAGGCATGCTGCCGCTCGGCAGAGCCGGGTTTCGCCTCCCGCAGGCCTTTCATACTTGAAAGAAACACCGCGCGCGGATTGCGCGGCGCCAGCGCGAGGGCCGTATTCAGCCGCTCCTCCGACCGCGATCGCAGCAGCACCGATTCAATTTTTCGAAGCTTGGCCAGCCCCTCGTAGCACGCCGACTGCAGCAGCAGAAACTCCGCCGACACCACATCTTGCGACAGCGCGGGTTTGAGCTCATCGATGCAGTCCGACAGCGAAGCCTCGGCCTGCCGCGCATTACGCGTTGGCCCAAGCAAGCCACGGCGGTACTGTGCATGCGCCAGCTGATAGCGTAGCGACAGGTCACCGGAGTCAGCCTTGACCTGCTTGCTCAACTCCTGGATCAAATTCATCAGGCCGTTGGTATCCTCGGTTTGATACGCGTAGAGAATTTGCGCCTGATAATCGCCGCCCAATTGGGCTCGCGTGACCGCCGGCAGCAGCAGCGCGGACAATAATAGAATTCGGGCGACCAGCATCTTATGACAGCTCCCAAGGGCACGCAGCAGCGCGGCAACCGATTATAATCTCTGCGATTACAGTGACGGCATGAACTTAACACTCATCGACATCGGCTCGAATCTGACCCACGACAGCTTTGCGCTCGATCGTGAAGCGGTCATGGCACGCGCGTTCGAGGCGGGGGTGCGGGGTCAGATCGTCACCGGCGCAGACTTCGCAAGCTCGGTCCAGGCCGCTGCGCTGGCCGCCGCGCATCCGCGCATTCTATGGAGCACGGCCGGGTTTCACCCACATCACGCACACCACTTCGACGCCGCACGTGAAGATCTGGCCGCGCTTCTGCGCCTGCCGCACGTCGTGGCTGCCGGCGAATGCGGCTTGGACTATTGCCGCGATTTCTCGCCCCGCGGTGCGCAGCGCGCCGCTTTTGCGGCGCAGCTGGAAATGGCAGCCGCCGCCGCCAAGCCGGTGTTCCTGCATCAACGCGACGCCCATAGCGACTTTGTCGCGATTCTGCGGGACTTTCGCCGCGCGTTGGTCGGCGGCGTCGCGCATTGCTTCACCGGCGGCCGCGCGGAACTCGATGACTACCTGGCGCTCGATCTGCACATCGGTGTAACCGGGTGGGTCAACGATGAGCGGCGCGGCCAAGATTTGCGCGAGGCCCTTCCCCACGTACCGTCCGACCGGCTGATGATAGAAACGGACGCGCCCTACTTGCTGCCGCGCGACCTGACACCTAAGCCTAAATCGCGGCGCAATGAACCGGCTTTCCTGCCGCATATCGCGGCCACCATTGCCGAACTGCGGGGCGAGACTTTGAATGCCGTGGCCGAGTCGACCACGCACAACGCCGTCCGCTTCTTCGGAATCGACCCGCTTGCCCGGTGAGGCCCTAAAGATTGGTGAATAGGTGCGGGCTCGGCCGCAGCTGCGACACCAGCCGGCTCCAGGAAGCCGCATACGGGGCGAATGCGGGCGCGGACTTCAGGCTGCGATCCACGACCGGAAATTCCACTTCGATGCCGTCCAGCATCAACACCCACTTCGGCTTTCCCTTGGTGAATTTTCCCACGTTGGAAAACAGCAGGCGTCCTTCCACCGGTACCTCCCCGGTCAGCGCTTTTACTGCCGCGATCCGGTCGTACAGCGCCGGCTGCGGATTGTCGAAGGTGTAGCGCCGGCCGCGTCCCATCACGGTCCAATCGCTCATCTGATCGCCGCCGAAGATCAGTCCGGCGACACGGCGCGTATCGAGCACCAGCACGCCGCGCGGCGTGAGCAGCAAATGATCGATGTGGATGAAGCCGCCCATCCCGTCGGGAACGAGAATTTGGTGCACGGCCTCGAACGCGACCCTGCCCAGGCGCGTCAGCAAGGCACGGCGCCGAGCGCGTCGCTGGTACGCGCGCCCCCCCCAATAGGCGGTCGCGCCCAGCAGCAGTGCCAGCGCCCCGATGCCGATCCATTCCGGGTCTATTCCCAAGTTGATCATGCGAGCGCTGTGGCCAGGGCCTCGAGGGTCGGCGGCAGATCCACGACGTGCTGCGGCAACCGCAGCAAACGCGCCAGGCTCTCGGGAACCGTCACAGTCTTACCGATGATGGGCTCAACGATTTCGTTGAATTTTGCGGGGTGCGCCGTGGCAACCACCACCCATGGATGCTCGCCTCGCTCGGCCGCGCTCAAGCGGGCATAGACTTCAGCGGCGGTCGCCGTGTGCGGGCACCATTCGCGTCCATAGCGCATGAAGTCTTCTCCGATACGAGCGCGGATTGTAACGTCATCGACACTGACTGCGCTCAACTGTTCTCGAATCCCCCTCAATGTCGGATACAACGCCCGCATGCGCTCCATGTTGCTGGGATTGCCGACATCCATGGCCGACGCCAGCGTTGCGATGCTGGGGCGCGGCTGCCAGATTCCCGTTTGCAGGAAATCCGGCACGGCGCGATTGGCGTTGTGCGCCAGGATGATGCGCCCGATGGGGAAGCCGAGCGCTCGAGCCCAGACTGCGGCGAAGGCATTGCCGAGGTTGCCGGCCGGAATGATGTAAGACGGCGTGGCGCGGGTACGGCGCTGCATCTCGAGGCTCGACGCCGCGTAGTAGACCATTTGCGGCAATAGACGGCCGATATTGATGCTGTTGGCGGAGCTGAAGCGGTGCCTTGACGCCAATGCCGTATCGCCGAATGCTTCTTTGACCAGCCGCTGACAATCATCGAAGGTGCCGGCGATGCGCAGCGCGGACACATTCTCGCCCCAACAGCACAGCTGTTGCTCCTGTCGCGGGCTTACCTGCCCGGCGGGATAGAGAATCACCACACGCACCCACGGACGGCGATGGAAAGCCGCCGCTACCGCGCCTCCGGTGTCTCCGGAAGTTGCGACCAAAATAGTCATCGGCGTCGCCGCCGTGGTCTCGAGTCGCTGCAAACTCTCGGCGAGAAAGCGCGCGCCGAAGTCCTTGAACGCCGCGGTGGGTCCGTGAAACAGCTCGAGCGCAAACAGCGGGTGTTTGCTGCCGACGACTGCACTGGTCGGCGCCGGCAAATCCAGCGCCGCATCCGCGATATCCGCGAGTGCGGATTGCAGCCGGTCGCCGGCGAAAAATCCGCCGAGCGCGGCCCGCGCAACGGCAGGCAGTGTGCGAGCGGCCGCCGCCCCCGCCGCATCGACCGACGGCAGGCGCGTCGGTACGTACAAGCCGCCGTCGGGCGCCAAGCCCCGTGCGATGGCTTCGCTCAAGCTTGACGCAGGCGCGCCGCCGCGCGAACTCACGAACTGCAAGTCTGCCATCAGGCTTTTACCACGCGGGCGCCATAGTTCTCCATGCCGCAAATCCAGTGATCCGACTGCAAACCATGGGCGGCGAACGCGGCCACCATGGCGCCGCGAACCGCTTCCGCATATTGGAATTCAGCCCAGGCGAATACCGTCGGGCCGGCGCCGGAAATCGAACACCCCAGGGCACCGGCCGACATCGCTCCGCGCTGCACATCCTTGAATCCGGGAATCATCGTGTGGCGCTGTGGTTCGATGATCACATCGTTGAATGAATCGCGAATCATGTCCAGGTCGTTGGAATAGCAGCCGCTGATGAATCCCGCCAGATTGGCGCTCGCCCAGACGAAATCCGAGCGGCTGATATCGGTCTTGAGAATGGCGCGCGCCTCGCGGGTGCCGAGATACATGTGCGGATGGGCGAGCACACAGCGCAGCGACGGCGGCACGGGGATCTGCTTCACCCGCGGATGGTCGATGCCCACGGTCAGGGTCAAACCGCCGAACAGGCAGGGTGCAATGTTGTCGATGTGCGCCGAACCGCTGGCGACGATTTCACCCTGCATCGCAAACTTGAGCAACTGCAGCCGCGGCAGCGGCTCCTCGAGCAGCGCATTGGCGGCCACCACGGCCGCCACCGCGGAAGCAGCCGATCCGCCCAGGCCGGAACCCAAGGGGATGCCCTTCTCGATGTCCATCTCGAAACCGAACTTCAGCCGCAAAGCCGCTTGCAGGGCCTGCACCGCACGTCCCGCCGTGTTGTTGGCAGGCTCCACGGGCAAATCGCCGGCAATCCCGCTGATTTCGCGAATGCGCACCACCGGCTCCTCGATGCGCCGCAGGCGTACCCGGTCGCCGAGCGCCTCGACGGTGTGCCCCAGAATGTCAAAACCAATCGCGACGTTGGCAACCGTGGCAGGCGCGAACGCGGTGACATCGGTGAGCATTACAGATGAGCTCCCAGGTAGGCGGACAAGCGTAGAAGATCCGAGAACACGCCGCCGGCCGTTACCTCGGGGCCCGCCCCGGGACCCTGCACGATCAGCGGGTTGTCGCAGTATCGGCGCGTCGCGAACCGCACCACATTGTCGGTGAGAGCGATGTTCGCAAAGGCGTGCTTGGCATCCAGGCGCACCAATCCGACCGTTGCCGTGCCGTCGGCGTCGATCCGCCCGACGTAGCGCAGCACCTCGCTCTTGCTGCGCGCATCGTTCAGCATGGTCGCCATCGTGACATCGAATTCCGGCAGGCGCGCCATGAATTCATCTACCGAGCACGTTTCCAGCGCCTTCGGCACCAATCCTTCCACGCGCACGTCCGCCATCTCCAAGGTCAAACCCATTTCGCGCCCCAAGATGATGAGTTTGCGCGCCACATCCATGCCCGACAGATCGTCGCGTGGATCCGGTTCGGTGTAACCCTTCGCCTTGGCCGTGCAGACGATGGACGAGAATGACTCGCGGCCGTCGAACACATTGAAGAGATAGGCCAAAGTGCCGGAGAAAATGCCCTCGATGCGGGTGACCTCATCGCCAGTCTGTCGCAGGTCGCGCAGGGTCTGAATGATGGGCAGCCCCGCTCCCACCGTGGCCTCGTACAGGTAATGCGTGCCCGAGGCCCGGCCGGCATCCTGCAATTCACGGTAGTACGGCAGCGAGCCGCTATTCGCCTTCTTATTGGGGGTGACGACGTGAATGCCGCGCTTCAGCCACGCGGCATAGCTCTTCCCGATCTCAGCGCTCGCGGTGCAGTCGATGATGACAGCGTGCGGAATGTAGTCCGCCTGCATGTGATCGGCGAACTTCTGAAGGTCCAGCGGTTCGGCCGCCGCCGCGAATCTTTCGGCCCAGCGATCCAGGTCGACCGCGTTTTCCTCCAACAGCATGCGCTTCGAAGTCGCGATGCCGCGCACCCGCAGATCCAGATTCAATGCGCGCAGGCGCTCGATCTGCGTCTGGATCTGGGCCAATAGTACGCGGCCCACCGTGCCCGGACCGATCAAGCCGATCGACAGGGTGTTCGGCGACAGGTAGAAGCCTGCGTGCACGGCACGCAGCGCCTTGGCGCCTACCTTGCCGTCCACTACCACCGAAATATTACGTTCGGATGCGCCCTGGGCAATCGCCCGCACGCTGACGGAGGCGTCGCCCAGTGAATTGAACACTTTTGCCGCCACGCCGTGCGCGCCGGCCATGCCGTCGCCGACCACCGCCAGGATGCTCATCCCCAAGGCGACATCCACATGTTGAATCTGCCCGTCGCGCAATTCCGCATCGAAGGCGCGCCGCACGGCTTCCTCGGCACGCACTGCCTGAGCCTCCGGGATGGCGAAGCAGATGGAATGCTCGGAACTCGCCTGCGAGATCAAAATCACCGAGATGCCGGCATCACGCAGTGCACCGAACAGGCGATGCGCGGTGCCGGGAACGCCGATCATGCCGGCGCCCTCGAGGTTCACCAACGCGATCGGGTCGATGGTGGTGATGCCCTTGACCTTGAGCGCCGAAACGGGATTCGCGCAGATCAGCGTGCCGCGCTTCTGCGGCGCAAAAGTGTTGCGGATGAAGATGGGAATGTCGCGTGCGACCGCCGGTTCCATGGTCTGCGGGTGGATGACCTTGGCGCCGAAATACGCGAGCTCCATGGCTTCGTTGTACGACAGTTGATCGATGACCTGGGCATTCGGCACCAGCCGCGGATCGGCCGACAACACGCCGTCGACATCGGTCCAGATGATGATCTCCGCGGCCTGCAGCAACGCGCCGAAGATCGATCCGGAAAAATCGCTGCCATTGCGTCCCAAGGTGGTCTGATTTCCCTTCACCGAGGTGGCGATGAAGCCGGTCACGATCAGGCGCCCGGCAAAGGCCGGCGGTACCAGGCGCTTGATATTTGCCTCACTCGCCGCCCATTGCACCGCAGGCCCGAGCGGGCCCTGCTCGACGATGACCACTTGCCGCGCGTCGATCCACAGTACCTCGCCCCGGATGCGCGCGCGCTCGCGTAGGAACGGTGCGAACAGACGCGTCGACCAGATCTCGCCGTAACCGGAAACCACATCCCGCATCGAGCTGGTCGAGGAGCGGATGAGGCGCACGGTCTGCAATATGCCTGTGATGTCACGGCAGTCGCGCTCGAGCTGCGAGTAGTAGCGCGCGCAAGTTTCCTTGGACACCAACGCCGCCGCGAGCTCGATGTGCCGGTTCTTGATCGCGTCGATGGCGCCGTCAAAATCACCGTCGGGACGTTCCGCGAGCTGCACCAGGCCAAGCAGGGCGTCCGTCACACCGCGGCAGGCGGACAGCACCACCGCTTCGCGCGGATTGGCCGATGCCTCCACGATGTCGGCTACGCGGCGGAAACACCCGGCGTCGGCGACGCTCGATCCTCCAAATTTATGTACGATCCATTTGTCCATGCTTTACACGCGCCCCTTGAGTCGGGCGTTCTAATCGCTCCCAAACCATATAAGTGGATGAATTGCGGCGGGTAACCGCTAGACAGCGCGGAACTTTAATCGCACCGCAGGGAGCCTAGCAAGCACTTCTTCAGGCGTATCGCCTAAGGCCGGCCGCGCCGTTTGGCTGAACTTGAACCCCGGCCGGGTTTGCCCGCGTGCGCACCGCCGGCTGCTGGCAAACCGGTGTGCTGGGTGCGAAACGGCAACGTCGGCGCCGTCCGGGCGGGGCCGCGCCGAGCAGCGCCAGCCTTCGTGCCGACCGCAGCCGGCGTCACAGGTTGGTACGCCGGCACCAGGTGGTGCTTGCCGTTGCCGATCAAGTCGGCGCGGCCCATGCGCTTCAGCGCCTCGCGCAGCACCGGCCAGTTGTTCGGATCGTGATAGCGCAGGAAGGCCTTGTGCAATCGGCGCACCTTGATTCCCTTCGGGATCACCACTTCCTCGCTGCTGCGAGTAATGCGCTTCAACGGATTCTTGCCCGAATGATACATGGCAGTGGCGGTGGCCATGGGAGAGGGCAGGAAAGCCTGCACTTGATCGGCGCGAAAACCGTTCTTCTTCAGCCATACCGCCAGTTCGAGCATGTCCTGATCGCGGGTGCCCGGATGGGCGGCGATGAAATACGGGATTAAATATTGCTCCTTGCCCGCTTCCTTCGAGTACTTGTCGAATAATTCTTTGAAGCGGTAGTACGCGCCGACGCCGGGCTTCATCATCTTCGACAACGGCCCCTCGCCGATGGCCTCGGGCGCGATTTTCAAGTACCCGCCGGTATGATGGGTGGCGAGCTCGCGCACGTACTCGGGCGATTCGATGGCAAGGTCATAGCGCACGCCGGAAGCGATCAAGACTTTTTTGATGCCCTTCAGGCTGCGGGCGCGGCGATACAGATTGATGAGCGGCGCGTGATCGGTGTTGAGGTTCGGGCACACGCCTGGAAACACGCATGACGGCCGGCGGCACGCGGACTCGATGGCGGGGCTCTTGCAATGCAGTCGGTACATGTTGGCGGTGGGCCCGCCGAGATCGGATATCACTCCGGTGAACCCTTGAACCTTGTCGCGAATGGTTTCGATCTCGCGGATCACCGAGTCCTCCGAGCGGCTCTGGATGATCCGGCCTTCATGCTCGGTGATGGAGCAGAAGGTGCAACCGCCGAAGCAGCCGCGTTGAATCGCGACCGAAAATCGGATCATGTGATACGCGGGAATTTTTGCGTTGCCGTAAGCAGGATGCGGCCGCCGCGCATAGGGCAGCTCGTAGATCGCGTCCATGTCGGCCGTGGCCAGTGGAATCGGCGGCGGATTCAGCCATAGTTCGAAAATGCCGTGGCGCTGCACCAAGGCGCGCGCATTTCCGGGATTCGACTCCAGGTGCAATATGCGCGAGGCATGCGCGTACAGCACGGCGTCGCCGCTTACCTGTTCGAACGACGGCAGCCGAATGACGCTGCGCTCGCGCTGCGCATTCGGCACCTTGCGATAGAACTTCACCACGTTCTCGGCCGGCGCCGCGGCAGATGCCGGCGCCACGGCGGATTCCGGTGCCGCCGCAGATGCCGAGGGCGGCGCCTGCGCCGCGCGGCGGTCCTCTTCACTCGCATAAGGATCGATGGGAGGGTTCAACGGTCCCGGGGCATCCAGCTCGCTCGA
This sequence comes from Gammaproteobacteria bacterium, assembly GCA_040004115.1. Lineage (GTDB taxonomy): Bacteria > Pseudomonadota > Gammaproteobacteria > Steroidobacterales > Steroidobacteraceae > Bog-1198. Next base: position 34,750 of record JBDUBO010000016.1, read on the forward strand.
GTCGATTTCCACCCAGCCCGGCGGCATGCCGCGCCGCAGGTACGCTGTACCGCGCAGGTCGGTGATATCGCTCAACGTTTCACCCGCGTCCAGGCGCTGTGCAATCGCGCCGATCTGGCGCTCCGCATTGCCGTACACCAACAGATCGGCCTTCGAATCCACCAGCACCGAACGGCGCACATGCTCGGACCAATAGTCGTAGTGCGCGATGCGTCGCAAGCTCGCCTCAATGCCGCCGATCACGATGGGAATGGTTTTAAAGGCTTCGCGAATGCGCTGTGAATACACAATGACGCAACGATCGGGACGCCTGCCGCCCTGCCCGCCCGGCGTATAGGCATCGTCGCTGCGCACCCGCCGATCCGAGGTGTAGCGGTTCACCATCGAATCCATGTTGCCGCCGGTCACGCCGAAGAACAGTCGCGGCTTACCCAGCGACTCGAAGTCGGCCGTGCCGCGCCAATCCGGCTGGGCAATGATGCCCACCTTGAACCCCTGAGCCTCCAGCAATCGGCCGATGATGGCCATGCCGAAGCTCGGATGGTCCACATAGGCATCGCCGGTCACGATGATGACGTCGCACTGCGTCCACCCGAGTGCCGTCATTTCGGCGCGGCTGGTCGGCAGGAAAGTGGCCGGCTTAATGCCGGCGAAATTCTCTTTCTCGCTGGAAAACAAGGGACTGGCGGTTTGCACGCCGCGATTAGGCCCGATTCCTCAGGCTAAGTACAACAAAACCCGTCGCCGCGGCGCATTAGCCGATATCGACGGGAAAATACAGCTGTTGGTCGTCCCGTTGGATCAGCAAGGCGACGCTGTGGCCTGCCCGCGCCACCTCGCGCTTCAAGTCCGCCACCGAGGCCACGCCCGACCCATTCACCCCCAGCACCACGTCGCCGGGCTGCAGTCCGGCTGCCAGCGCCGGGCCGGACACATCTTCAACCAACAGCTTGCCGCGCGTATGCAGTTCCTGCTGCTCTTTCGGCTCGAGCGGGCGCAGTGCCAGACCGAGCTTGCCGCCCTCGTCGCCGCCCTCGTTACGGGCCGCCTGCGCCGGTTCGTCATCCAGCAGCACCGTCTTGACGTTCACCGTCCCAGCCTTGTGATCGTGCCACAGGCCGATGCGCGCCGAGGTGCCCGGCGGAATATCGGCGATGATGTTCGGCAGGTCGAAGGAATGATCGATCGGCTTGCCGTTGACGCTGGTGATCACATCACCGGGTTTCAGGCCCGCAGCTTCGCTCGGACCCTTGGGGTCGACGCTGCTGATCAGCGCGCCGTGCGGCGCGCTCAAGCCAAAGGACGTCGCCAGCTTCTGATTGATGTCCTGCACCGCGACGCCGATGCGGCTGCGCGACACCTTGCCCTTGGCGAGCAGCTGATTCTTGACGTTCAGCGCCAGATCGATGGGGATGGCGAAGGACATGCCCATGTATCCGCCGGTGCGGCTGTAGATCTGTGCATTGATGCCGATCACTTCGCCGTCGACGTTGAAAAGCGGACCTCCGGAGTTGCCGGGATTGACGGCCGCATCGGTCTGGATGAAGGGCACATAGGTTTCATCGAGCGGGCGAGCAGTGGCACTCACCACTCCGGCGGTCACGCTGTTTTCGAAACCGAACGGCGAACCGATGGCTATCACCCACTGACCGGGCCGCAGCCGCCCCGAATCGCCGAAGCGGACGGTGGGCAGACCGGTCGCGGCAATCTTGATCAACGCTACATCGCTGCGCTTGTCGACACCGATCACCTTGGCCACGAATTCGCGGCGATCGGTAAGCTTGACCGTCACTTCGGAGGCATCGGCCACCACATGTGCGTTGGTCAACACATAGCCATCGGCACTGACGATGAATCCCGATCCGACGCCCTTGCTGGGCGGCGCACGCTCTGCTCCGGCGCCCGGCATGTGGTAGCGGCGGAAGAACTGCGACAGCGGGTCATCGGCATCGCTCTCCCCGCCCGCAATACCCGGTTTCTCGGCCTTCTCCACCACGCTGATGTTGACTACGGCGGCGCCATTTTCAGCCACCAGGCCGGAAAAATCCGGTAGCCCCGTGACGCGGGCGGAAGCGGGCGCCGGGGCCTGGTGGGCCTGGACCGCCGTCAGCGCCAGCGCAGCGTTCGCCGCGCCGGGACCTGAGTCCCCAGCGTCGGCATGCGAGCGCTGATGTGCGACAACCACAACGAAGATACCCGCAACCGCCGCGAGCGACCAAGTTCTGACGCTTCCCATTGAAATAAGCCCCCGTTGAACGATGTTCCTAGGATAGCCGTTCAGACCCGAGCGTGGGGCTTTGGTTCCTAGGCCGCGATTTAAGGGTGCAAAATGTGAAATCCCAACGGGCCAAGCGTGCCACGCACGCGCTAGGCTGGCAGCCCCTGTAGCAGACATAATCTATGTTAGACGCGACCGGTCCAAATCTTCTGGTGGTGGGAGGCGATAACAAGCGCCTGCAGTGGCTGACCCACCATGTCACCAGCCACTGGCCTAACGCCCAGGTCACCACCGTGCCCGCCGAAGAATCCGCGGCCTTGACCCGCTTGATTTCCGAACGGGCGCCGGACGCGGTGCTGTTGCAGGCCGATTTCTCCAACGACCTGGCGTCCGCCGCCATGCTGAACCACATGGCACAGATGCTGCTCACCCAGCCGGCCTTGCATTGCATATTGCTCGCTGACAACGGCAGCGAACTGTCGGCCGTGCGGGCAATGAAAAGCGGTGCCAAGGACTACCTGCCGCTGGCGCGCATCACCCGGGATCAACTGCTGACGGCCATTACCGAAGCCTCCGCCAAGCGCCGCGCCGCACTGCAAGCCGCCAAGGCAATAACTCAGACCGGAATGGAGAATTCTGGAATTGAGGTGCCCGGTTACACCATCCTGAAGGAAATTGCGACCAGCAATTTCTCGCAGGTCTACCTTGCGCGCAGCGAGCGCCTGCGGCGCAACGTCGTGCTCAAGGTGATGAATCGCGGCGAGTCGCAACGCGAGCGCGAAGATGCCGAGCGCTTCCAGCGCGAATACGAAATCATCTCCAGCATCACGCACCGCGCCATCGCCGAGATTTACGATTTCGGGTCACTGCCCCGCCACCTGTATCTGGCGATGGAATATTTCCCCTGCGGCGACTTGCGCGACCGTCTGCGCAACCCTTTGAGCGTTGATGAAAGCCTGTACTACCTGCGCGCCATCGCCGAGGCGTTGCGGGTCATCCATGTTTTCGGCATCTTGCATCGGGATCTCAAGCCCGCGAACGTGATGTTGCGTGAGGATAACTCTCCGGTGCTGATCGATTTCGGGCTGGCGCGCCGCTCGCTGGACGATGCCGGAACCACTGGCATAGGCCAGGTGCTGGGCTCGCCGTACTACATCAGCCCGGAGCAATCGCAGGGTCAGAAGGTCGATGCGCGCACCGATCTCTACAGTCTCGGCGTTATGTTCTACGAAATGTTGACCGGCCAGAGACCCTATGCCGGCCGCAGCGCCGTGGACATCATGGCGCAACACTCAACCGCGCCGGTGCCTATATTGCCGGCGAATACGGCTGCGCAGCAGCCGCTGCTCGACCGTCTCATGGCAAAGCGGCAAAATGCACGCTACGCATCGGCGGACGAACTGCTGGCGGATTTGGGTCCGATGGTGGCGGCCGTCGCCTGACTGTGATGCAGGTCTCAGCGGCTGCTGACGCGACGCAGCAAATGAAGTCGCCGCACTTAAGGCTGTGACACCCATCAAGCCCGCCCGCATCCGCGTTTGGCAACCTGTAGATATGTTTATTAGCGTCAAGCGTCATGAGCGCGAGAAACAAGAACTCGCCGCAGCCGGCAGACGGCTAACCGATGCCATCCTCAAGGGTAGTCCGCAAGGCGTGTTCCTGCTCGACGCCAAGGACAAGATACTGCCGCAAGTTTCGGCGTCCCTGACCACGCTGTTTCGGCGCCAAGACTTCACCAACGTCAATTTCGAAAAATTGATCGGTCCGCTCGTCACTGCGAAGACCCTGACGACTGCGCGGGCCTTCCTGACCCGGTTGCTCGATCCCGCGGGTCCCGGTGCAACCGACCTGCCGAATCCCCTGCAGGACGTCGAAGTCAGGCTGGTCAATTCGGACGGTACCTCCGAAACGGCGCATTACTCGTTCGAATTCAATGCCGTCGATTTTCCCGGCGAGCCGCGCGCATGGCTGGTGCGGGTCAGCGATATCACTGCACGGGTTCAGCAGCACCGTGAACTCGAAGATCTGCGGGTGCAAATGCAGGTTCAGGGCGAGATATTGCGCAGTGTCCTGTCAGCAGGCGCCGCGCGCTTCGGCGCATTCCTGCAACGCACCGACGCCGCGATGAAGACTATCAATGGTGTATTGAAGAAGCCGGCTCGACAGGCCGACGCATTTCGCAGCAAAATCGAGGAAACGGTGGATGAGGTCGACCGAGTCCGGCGCGATGCGGCTGCGCTCAAGCTCTCGGGCTTCGAGGCGGCGGCACGGCTGTTGGAAGATTCATTGCAGGAATTGCGCAGCCGCGGTGCGCTGAGCGGCAGCGATTTCCTGCCGCTGGCCGTCAAGCTTGATCAGCTCTACGGGCAATTCGCGCTGCTGCGCTCGCTCTCCTCGCAGGCTGGTCCCGTTGCGGCGGAGCCGGAGTCCGGCAAGCCCGAGACGCGTATGACCGATAACGGCACCCAGATCATCGAAGCGCCAAAATTTCTCGCAGAGATGGCGCCAAAATCCGCAGCGCCCAGGGCGCAGCGCATGACACAGGCCGGCAGCCTCGACAGCACGCTCATGGCGCTCACCGAACTGGTGGCAAGCGAGCATAAAAAGGCTGTCGTTCTGGAATCCATCGGCCTGCAGCTGGTGCCGCAGCGCTATCAGGCGACTATCAAGAATGTGGCAATTCAATTGATCCGCAATGCGGTGATGCACGGCATCGAAACACCCGCCGTCCGCAGCCGCGCGGGCAAGCCGGCGCATGGCACCCTGCGCCTCGAGTTCAAGGCGAATCCAGATCAAACTTTTGAGTTGCACTTTCAGGATGATGGCTGCGGCCTCGATCCGGACGAGGTTCGGGCTACAGCCGTCTCCCGTGGCCTGCTCACCGAGGAAGCCGCGGCTCGCTTACGGGATCGCCAGGCCATCAAATTGATATTCAAATCCGGCTATAGCACCCTGACCTCCGCACCCGGCGAAGCAACGCACGGCATCGGCATGTCGCTGGTACGCCGCTACGTCCAGGAGGCCGGCGGCAGGATCGCACTGGCGACGCTGCTGGGTCATGAGACCCGATTCAAACTCACCCTGCCTGCGCCGGCAACCGCCGACGCCAAAGAGTCGCCCAGCGCGCAAGTGGCCTAGCGCACAAGTCGCTCAAGCTTCAAACTAGCGGAGCGATCGCGGGCACTCGGTTGAACCTTAAGTCGCTTGCGCGCCAAGCGGCGCCAACTCGACCAATATCGCGCCCGCCGCCACCCGCTCGCCCACAGCGAACGCAATTCGCGTCACAGTCCCGTCGTACGGCGCCGTCAAGGTGTGCTCCATTTTCATGGCCTCCACGATCACCAGCGGCGCGCCGCGGACGACTTGCTCGCCGCATGCGACATGCACGGCCACCACGGTACCCGGCAGCGGAGTGAGCAGCGAGCCCTCCTCCGCGCCGGCACTGACCTGCAAGGCATCTTCGGTGCGCGACAGGCGCAGCACCACATGGTGCCCGCCGCGAAACAGATGCAACTCCTGATCCGCCTCAACCACGCGAAGCCGATGCAACTCAGCCGCGATCTCGACATCCAGCGATTGCGCGCCGCGGGACGCGAGGCGTAGCGCAAATTCCTGTGCGGCGTTGTCCCTCGCCGCGTTTTCCCGCACGGCTACCCGCGCCAGGTAGCCATCCGGGGCCGCGACACAGTCGATCACCACGGTTCGATCCGCGAATCGCCAAACGCTCGAGGGCGGTGCGGCCAGGCGCCAGCCTTGAGTGTCGGCCCATAGCGCGCCGCGCGACCTCTCTCGAGTCGCGCACCAAAGCGCCGCCAGCACGGCATCGAGGTTCCCGGCCTCGGGTTCGCCGAACGACAAATGATCGTGGCGCACGCCAAGAAAGTTTGTCGCAACGCCGCCGCAGCGAAATTCCTCATCGACGAGCACGCTGCTCAGCAGCGCGCGGTTGGTGGCGACGCCGACGATCTCGATGTCGTTGAGACCCCGGCGCAATCGGGCGATTGCCTCTTCGCGCGTCTCGGCCCAGGCAATCACCTTGCCCAGCATGGGATCGTAGAATGGCGAGACCTCGTCGCCGGCGTCGACCCCTATGTCGAGACGCAGGCCGGGCGCGGCCTGCGGCCAGCGCAGGTGCGTGATCCGGCCGACGCTGGGGAGATACCCGCGCGCCGGATCCTCGGCATACAGGCGCGCTTCCACGGCGGCGCCCCGCTGCACGATGTCCTCCTGCCGCTGCGGGAGCGGCGCGCCCTGCGCGATGCGCAGTTGCCACTCCACGAGATCAATGCCGGTGATGAGTTCCGTGACGGGATGCTCCACCTGTAGGCGGGTGTTCATCTCCATGAAATAAAAGTGCTGCGTTTCGTCGACCAAAAACTCGACGGTCCCTGCGCCAACATAGCCGACGGCACGCGCCGCCTGGATAGCTGCCTGCGACATATTCGAGCGCACCTCGTCGCTCAAGCCCGGCGCCGGCGCTTCCTCGATGATTTTCTGATGGCGGCGCTGCACCGAGCAGTCGCGATCGAACAGGCTCACGATGCCGTCATGCGAGTCGGCGAACACCTGTACCTCGACGTGGCGTGCCAGAGGAAAATAGCGTTCCAACAACAGACGGTCGTCACCGAATGCGGTGCGCGCCAGACGCTGTGCCGATTCGACCGCCGCCGCGACCTCGGCTGCGCCGCTCACCACCTGCATGCCCTTGCCGCCGCCGCCCGCGCTGGCCTTGATAATGAGCGGAAAGCCGACCCGCTGCGCCTCGGCCATGAGCCTGTCCGGCGTTTGATCGTCGCCGTGGTAACCAGGAGCCACCGGCACTCCCACGGCCGCCATGGCGGCCTTCGACGCGCTTTTCGAGCCCATGGCCCGGATCGCCGACGCGGGCGGGCCGACAAAGATCAAACCCGCATCCACACAGGCCTGCGCGAACGCGGCGTTCTCCGACAAGAAGCCGTAGCCCGGATGCACCGCATCCGCGCCGACGCGCTTCGCCAGCTCCACGATCTTCGCAATATCCAAGTAGCTCGCGGCGGCGGGCGCGGGTCCCAAGTAATGTGCTTCGTCGGCGACTCGCACGTGCCGAGCGTTGCGGTCTGCTTCCGAGTACACCGCAATGCTGGTCACCCCCAGGCGCTGCGCAGTGCGCGCGATGCGGCAGACGATTTCGCCGCGGTTGGCAATGAGCAGTCGCCGCACCGGCCGTCTCACATGCGGAACACGCCGAAGCGTGTGGTTCGCGGCTGTTGAGCGCGGGTCAGGGCGAGCGCCAAGCCCAGCACGCGCCGCGTGTCCAGCGGATCGATGACGCCGTCGTCCCAAAGCCTTGCGGAGGCGTAGTACGGATGTCCCTGGCGCTCGAATTGCTCGCGAATCGGCGACTTTATCTGCTCCTCCTCAGGCAGGCTTAAGGTGCCGCCGCCGCGCTCCAGGGCCTCACGCTTGATCGTCGCCAGCACGCTCGCCGCCTGCTCGCCGCCCATGACAGAGGTGCGTGCATTCGGCCACTGAAACAGGAAGCGCGGGCTGTAGGCGCGGCCGCACATGGCATAGTTGCCGGCACCGAAGCTGCCGCCGATGACCACGGTGAATTTCGGTACCGCCGCGCAGGCCACGGCCGTGACCAGCTTGGCCCCGTCCTTGGCGATACCGCCCGCCTCGGCCGCCTGGCCCACCATGAAGCCGGCGATGTTCTGCAGGAACACCAGCGGTATGCCTTCGCGGCAGCAGAGTTCGATGAAGTGCGTGCCCTTGAGTGCGCTCTCGGAGAACAGGATGCCGTTGTTCGCCAGGATGCCCACCGTGGAGCCGTGGATTTCGGCGAAGCCGCACACCAAGGTGGTGCCATACAGCGCCTTGAATTCATCGAACCAGGAACAGTCCACCAGACGGGCGATGAGCTCGTGTACATCGTAGGGCTTGCGCGAATTCTGCGGAATGACGCCGTACAGTTCCGCCGGATCGTACACAGGTTCGCAGCCCGCGCCCGTACTGTCCGCCGCGCCGGCACCGCCCGCCACGGCGCTCACGCCGCCGCCGGCACCAGATCGGGGCGGACTGCCTCGCAGTCGCGCCACCGCACGGCGCGCAAAGGCCAGCGCGTCGGTGTCGTTCTCCGCATAGTAATCGGTCACGCCGGAACGCCGGCAATGCACATCCGCGCCACCCAAGGATTCGGCGTCGATTTCTTCGCCGGTCGCGGCGCGCACCAGCGGCGGTCCGCCCAAAAACACCCGTCCTTGATTGCGCACGATGACGGCGTGATCCGACATGGCGGGCACATAGGCGCCGCCCGCGGTGCACGATCCATGCACCACCGCAATCTGCGCGATGCCCTTCGCCGAGAGCTGCGCTTGATTGTAAAAAATACGGCCGAAGTGCTCGCGGTCCGGGAACACCTCATCCTGTCGCGGCAAAAATGCGCCGCCGCTCTCCACCAGGTAAATGCACGGCAATTCGTTGTCGCCGGCTATCTCCTGGGCACGCAGGTGCTTCTTCACGGTGAGCGGATAATAGGTGCCGCCCTTCACCGTCGGATCGTTCGCCACCACCATGCATTCACGGCCGCAGATCCGCCCGATGCCGGTGATCAAGCCCGCGCCCGGCAGTTCCTCGCCGTACACCTCGTGCGCCGCCAGTGGCGACAGCTCCAGGAACGGTGAACCCGGATCGAGCAGTGTGGATATCCGTTCACGGGCCAGCAGCTTGCCGGCCTTGGTGTGCTTGTCGCGCGCCGCCACACTGCCGCCCGCGGCATTGCGCCGCAACACGGCGCGCAAGTCCTCAACCAGCGGCAGCATGGCTGCGCGGTTATCGGCGAATTCCTTCGAGCGCGTATCGATTTTCGAGACGATCTGGGCCATTGGCTTTATTGCACCGGTGGTGGCAACATTGTCCGACAGTCCGATTATCCAACGATTTGGGGTCCGATGACAATGGGGGTCCGCTGAATGGCCAATTCCGCTTACCGAGAATTCAATTTCGGTCTCGGCGAGGACATCGACGCCGTGCGCGAACAGGTGCAGCGCTTCGCCCAGGAGCGCATTGCGCCGCGCGCCAATGAGATCGATCGCAGCAATGAGTTTCCGCGCGACCTGTGGCGCGAATTCGGCGACTTAGGGCTGCTCGGCATGACCGTGAGTGCCGAGTACGGCGGCGCCGGCCTAGGCTACCTCGCGCACACCATCGCGATGGAGGAGATCTCGCGTGCTTCCGGCGCCGTGGGTTTAAGCTACGGTGCGCATTCCAATTTGTGCGTGAACCAGCTGGCGCTCAACGCCTCCGACGCGCAGAAGCGCAAATACCTGCCCAAGCTCATCAGCGGCGAGCATGTGGGCGCGCTTGCCATGTCCGAGCCCAGCGCCGGATCCGATGTGGTTTCCATGCAGCTCAGGGCCACCAAGCACGGCGACCGCTATGTACTCGATGGCCGCAAGATGTGGATCACCAACGGGCCGGAGGCCGATGTACTGGTGGTGTATGCCAAAACCAGCCCGGGCGCCCGCCAGCGCGGCATCAGCGCCTTCATCATCGAGAAGGATTTCAAGGGATTCACGCCGGCACAAAAGCTCGACAAGCTCGGTATGCGCGGCTCGAGCACCAGCGAATTGGTATTCGACGGCTGCGAGGTTCCCGAGGCCAATCTGGTGGGCGAGGAGAATCGCGGTGTCAGCGTGCTGATGCGCGGCCTTGATTACGAACGCGTAGTTTTGTCCGGCGGCCCGCTGGGGCTGATGGCCGCTGCACTCGATGTGGCCGTGCCCTATGTGCGCGAACGGCGCCAGTTCGGCCAGGCCATCGGCACTTTCGAGCTGGTACAGGGCAAGCTGGCGGACATGTACGCCTCGCTCAACGCCTGCCGCAGTTACGCCTACATGGTAGCCGCGGCGTGCGACCGCTCCGACTCCACGCGCAAGGATGCCGCCGCCTGCATTTTGTTCTGCGCCGAGGCCGCCACCAAGTCGGCGCTGGATGCGATCCAGCTGCTGGGAGGCAACGGCTACATCAATGACTATCCGCCGGGACGATTGTTGCGCGACGCCAAGCTGTACGAGATCGGCGCCGGCACCTCGGAGATCCGCCGCATGTTGATCGGGCGCGAGTTGTTCGGAGAAGGCTAGTGGCCGACCTCTTCGCGCCCTTGGACGATCACCCGGCATACCGCCAGATCGCGAATGTGATCGAGCGGCGTATCGTCGCGCGCTCGCTGCGCACCGGCGACGCGTTGCCCTCGGAAACGGATCTGGCGCGTCAATTCGGCGTCAATCGCTCAACCATTCGCGAGGCCATTCGCGAATTGGAGACTCACGGGCTCCTCGGACGCGTGCGCGGTGAGAAGCGGCTGCGGGTCACCCGCCCGGAGCCGGATCAGGTCAGCTCCGGCGTCAGCCGCGCACTGGCGCTGCACGACGTCACCTTTCTCGAGCTGTGGGAGGCGATGATGGCGATCGAACCCGTCGCCGCACAGTACGCGGCTACGCGACGCACACCCGCACAGCTGCAAGCCCTGGTACGCGCCGCCGCGCGCTTCAAGCGCGAAGTCGCCGATACCGCCGCCGCTGTTATCGCGGTGGTGGATTTCTTCACCGCAGTCGCGGCCGCGAGCGGCAACCAGGTGCTGGCGCTGTCGCAGGCGCCGCTCAATCTGTTGCTCGCCCCCGCGCTCACCCGCATGATCGATCGTGTGCCGCAGGCACGCGCACGCATTGTCGAAGCGCAGGGGAAAATCGCCGCTGCGATAAAGCTGCGCCGCAGCGAGCAGGCGCGCACCTGGATGGAAAAGCACATCCGCGATTTCAAACGCGGTCACGAACTCGAATCGATGCCCTCGAAGGCCGGAAAATGAAACATGCACTGGACGATGCGGCGCTCGACACCTTGTTTCGCGAGGCCCGTTCCTACAATCGTTGGGCCGCAGAGCCGGTATCGGACGCCACTCTGCATTCTCTGTATGAGTTGTTGAAATTCGGCCCAACCGCGACGAACTCGATGCCGGCGCGCTTCGTCTTCGTCACGGGAGCTGAGGCGAAAGCGAAGCTGATTGCCTGCGTCTCGCCGGGTAATGTGGTCAAGGTCGAGCAGGCGCCGGTGACGGCGATCATCGCAATGGACGAGCGCTTCTACGAGAAGCTGGGCATCTTGTTCCCGCAGAGGCCAGGCGCGGCGGATTCATTCAAAGATTCCACTTACGCACGCACCACGATGATGCGCAACGCCACTTTGCAGGGCGCTTACCTCATCCTGGCGGCGCGCGCACTCGGGTTGGATTGCGGCCCCATGTCCGGTTTCGACAATGCCAAGGTCGACACTGCTTTTTTCGCCGGCACGACGGTGAAGTCGAATTTTATATGCGCGCTCGGCACGGGAACCACGGACCATTTATTTGCGCGGCTGCCGCGCCTGCCCTTCGATGAGGCCTGCCGGATTGTTTGAAGGCGGCGCCGGCGGAATGCGAGCGTGTCTCGCCTAGAGAATTTGCTCACGCAGCGTGTCGGAACCCGCGGGGTCGTGCAGGTTCGTGCTGAACGACACCAGCACCATCATTTGGTCACCGGTATTGCGAAAGGCATGCACCACGCCGGGCGGGATGGTCAGCCGCCAGGTCTCCCCTGCCGGCACCTCGAGATCGCGGATCTCTCCAGCTTCCTTCAGACGAATCAGGCAGGGACCCACCACGCTGGTGGTCTCGGTCGCGGTCCGATGCACGTGGTTGCCGCGCACTTCATTGGGCTGCGTAAGCACTACATGCACGTTCTTCTGTCCCGCCAGTTCCGCATCCGTCAGTGGCTCGAACAAGCTGCCGCGCGCGTCCCGGTGTGTCTTTACCGATTGCACCAGCACCCGCTGCGTATCCATTATGGTCACTGTGATGTGACTATCGCGATGGCCGTCGCGCCCGCGGCCGCGGCGCCTGCAGACGTCCCGCCTGCCGACGCCCAACGAGCAGCACGCCCGCGACGAACATCATGTCCAGCCAATCCAACGCTCCACCGCCGCTTTTGCCAGCAGACCCGGTCACGGTCAGGGAGGCGGAAACCGCGGCAGCATTACCGCCGGCCGGTCCGGTCGAGAGGGCGTTGGCGGCTATTGCGCTCGCGTAAGAACCCGACGTGGCGCTCATGACGGTCAACGTAATCGAGCAGCTGCCTTTGGGCGGAATATCCGCACCGGCAAGCGTGACTGTGCTCGCGGTGGTCGTCAGCGTCCCGGAGGTGCCCGTGCAACTGGTGCTGGGCGCCGGCGACGCTTGGATGCTCAGAGCGGCGGGCAAAGTTGTCGTAAAGTTCGACTGGGTTAGATCGAAGGCATCCGGGTTGCTGAAGGTGATGGTCAGCGTCGAGGCAAGGTTCGTCGCGACGCTGGCCGGAGAGAATGCTTCAGTGATGGTCGGCGCCACGGGTTTTACCGTCATCGGGGTGGGACAGGCGCTGGTTGCCGTGCCGGCGGAGGCCGGTGCGTTCACTGTAGCCACGCCAGCGGCGTTAATTGAAACGGTTCCCGTGTCCGTGTGACCGGCGGAGTCGGTCACGGTGAGCGTCAGGATACCGGCGCTGCCGTTGAATGCGACGGTCACCTGTGCCGTGTTGGCAGCCCCTTGAACGGTGATCCCGCCGGTGGCGGCCCACGAAAAGGACGTTAACGTCAGGTTGCACGCCGCCACGCTGCCGCTGGCGTCGAACGTGGTGTTACTGCCGCCGGAGTTGGTGATGACCGCGATCGGTTTGAGGGCTGCATTGACGGCGCTCAGTGCGTTGACCATGCCGGCGCCGCATTGAGTGCCGTCATTGGGGCACGCGCATTCACCTGTCGTCGTGTTCGGATCCGTCGCCGGACACACCGGCAGCCCCAAAGTGTTCGGCGGAAACGGCGTTGCACTCGACTTGATGCGCGTGATCAGCTGCGTTGGAGTCAAATTCGCGTTCACTGCGCGCATCAGCGCGACGACACCCGCGACGATGGGCGCCGAAAAGCTGGTGCCCAGATTGGGATTGATTTGATCGGTGTAACTATTGGTCGTCGGCACCGTCAACCCGGTATTATAGGTCGTGTCGATTGAGCGCAGGCACGGGCCGGAGGAATTCACACAGTTGCCGGCGGGCGCGGCAACGCCCACTTCGGGACCGAGACTGCTATAGCCAACCTTTGTGCCAACATTGCGTAATCCAGCGACCGCGATCACCCCAGGAACAACTGCGCCACAGTTGGCGGGTAACTCCACAGGTCCACTTGCATTGCCCGCTGAAATGACTACCACTACTCCCATCGTCGTAATTGTCGAAAGCGTGCTCTTGTATTGCGCCCCATTGGGGCCTGCGCAACTGTCGGTCCCCCCGCCCAAACTGAGGTTGATAATGTCGGCGGGAAACGGGTTATCTGGGATAGCGTTCCCGGAGGGATCCCTGACCGATAAACCTGCGGCCCATTCAATTCCAGCAAGGATGTCGCTGTCGTAGCCGCCGCATTTCCCCAGCGCTCGTACTGGCAACAGGTAGGGATTCCAAGTCATTCCGGCGACGCCGATGCCGTTGTTGGTGAGCGCGCCCAACACGCCCATGACGCGCGTTCCATGCCAAGAACTGTTACTCGAACCGTCAGGACTATTTGGGTCTGCGCACTCAACGGGCGGGAACAAGGGATTCTTAAGGTCGGTAGCGCTGATCCAATCGCCTGGATCCGACGGATCCGGATCCCAGCCGTCGCCATCGTTGGCGATCAGGAAAGTACCCAACGCGCCGTAGGGGGCAGTGCGACTAAAGTCTTCGTCGACGAAATCGTATCCCGGCAGCAGGCGCCCGCCAAAGCCCGCCCGCAACAAATCCGGATGATCAAACCGAATACCCGTGTCGATGTCGGCGATGACCGAGCCGGTGCTTCCCGTTGTTATGGTCCACGCAGAAACGGCATCCGTGGCCGAGAAGTCGCTGGTCGGCGTGGTAGTGCTCGGGGTTTGCATGAACCACTGACCGCCGGCGCTCCCAGAATTTGGCACAAACAAGGGATCGTCCGGAACCACGTGGACATACCGGCGTTGATCCACTTCGGCAAACTCAACGGTAGGATCGGCGCGCAGAGCTTTGAGCGCCGCGTTGACGTCCGCGCCGTACAGCGTTTTCGGCAAGTACACTACGTGCATGCTCGGTGTCACCTGCCGCGACCGCGCCATCGCGAGTCCTGAGCGTTGCGCGAGACCGGCAACGTCCGCATCCGTGGTCACCGCTTGAGTAATGGTCACGCTTTG
>JBDUBO010000017.1:0-49107 GCA_040004115.1 Gammaproteobacteria bacterium
TTGTTCAGCCGCGAGGACGTGGCCGCGCATGCCGAACGCAGCTACCACCCTTGACTACGCGCGCTGAGCCCAACACGCATCGGGAACCTTAGCGCGGATTGCGGCGGGGCGGCTGCCGTTGCTGGATGACGTTGTGCCGTTGCTGGGGACTCATTTGACGCCACTGCTTGCGCAGCTCCATGCGCCGTTCCGGAGGCATTTGCCGAAACCGGTTGAATGATTCGCGCACCCGTTGCTGCTGTTCCGGCGGCATGCTCCTGAACTGCCGCCAGCGCTGGCGCAGCTGCTGGCGCTGATCCGGCGGCATGGCGCGCCATTGAGTGAAGCGCTGCTGAGCGCTCGAACGCTGTTGCGGCGTCATGGAGAGCCAGCGCTGGCTGCCTTTCGCCAGTGCCTGTTGGCGCGCCAGGGGCAAGCCATCCCATTTGCCTTGATAGCTCTGCAGCAATTGCTGCTGTTGCGGCGACATCGAAGACCAGGTCCTTGGCGCCGCCGGTGCGGGTGCGGCCGCGGCCTCGGGTCCGGACCGGGGCGAATCGGGCGTCTGCGCGACCGCGCTCGCCCCCGCGAGGAGGAGCGCTGCACAGATGAATGTCACCCTGATCATTGCTTTGCATCCTGCGGTGGCGGCGCGGGGGGACTCTCCCCTCGGGGCGGCACCTTCTTTAAGAATTCCCACCAAGCTGCATCACCCACATCATCCGTGCCCAAAAACTCAATAAAGTCATCGTCCGGCGTACCTTCAGACAACGGCGGGCGCTGCCCTTGCGAGTCGGGCGGCGGCGTGGGTGCAGGTTGCGCTTGCGGCGGTTGGTCGGCGAGGGCTGCCGCACACACCGTCACGCCTAACAACAAACAAGCTCTCGCCCACACCGGCCGAAATTCGACCTTAGGCCGCCGGCCCCGAATTTGCGGATTTGTCCGCCCAGTAATAAAAATCAATATCGTCTTGCAACATGTCCATGGCGTCCGCTCCGCTCTCATCCGAAGAAGCGACGATTTCCAAATCTTCGAGATTCGAGCCATCCGCTACTGTAACGGCGTGCTGACCCAATGGCGATCCCAACCACAGAAAGGCGCCCAGAACCGCCGCCGCAGTCACGCCGGCCGCAGGGGTCAGTACGCCCAAGCGCAAAAACCAGGGTCGCGGCCCTGCGGCAGCCGCTTCGATCGCGGCATTGCGGGCCTGCGTAAGGCGCGAACGCACTGCAAAATCCAGCCCCTCGACGCTGTCGTGAAACAGCGCGCGGCTGCGCTCCTCGAAGGCCTCCGAAGTTCGCTGCGTTGGTTGCTCGTTCATTACCAAACCTCGCTTAACTGTTCGCGCAAGGTATGCACTGCACGCGAATAATGCGTCTTGACGCTGCCTTCCGAGCAGCCCATGGCCCTGGCCGTTTCTGCCACGTCCAGGCCTTCGAAATTTCGCAGCATGAATGCCTCGCGTTGCCGCGCCGGCAATGCACGCAAACCAATCTCGAGCTGCTGCATCGCCTGTCCCTGCATCAGCACCTCAGGGATGGATGGCGCTGCGTCGGCGACATTCTCGAGCGGATCCTGAGCCTCGTTGTCGGGATCCTCTTTCGCGCCAGGCAGCCAGGCCATGAAGCGTTTGCGTACCGAGCGGCGCCGTTGCAGATCGCGTATGCCATTTTCCAAGATTCGATAAAACAGCGGCCGCCACTCAGCACTGGGCCGCGAGGCATAATTGCGCGCCAGCTTGAGCATGGCGTCTTGGACTGCGTCCAGCGCGTCGTCGGGATCGCGCAGCGCGATCTGCGCCATGCGAAAGGCGCGGCGCTCGATCTCCGCCAAGAATTTCTCTAATTCCCGGGTGTACTCCAGAACCGATTCCTTAAGGGCTGGAGCGGGACCATCCCAGACCTTCCAAGCTTGGTTCAGCGTATCAAAGCGAGTCATGCGCGTCCTTATAACGTCGACGGACCATCTCCAATCCAGGTATAAACGGCCATCCGCCGGTGCGGTTGACGTCGGGGTTTGCGCAAGATCAGAGACTTACGCACACACGACGTGACATCCACTGCAATAATTCGATCAAGTCCTCGGCGCGGGATCTAGAGACGTCTGCAACCTATTGAATTGTAAAGATTCATTTCGATTTAGAGTACTTTTTCACCAATTTGACGGGGACCCGAAACGGAACGGGCACTTAGGGCAGATGATCCCGGCTTCTCAACAGACTTATCCACAAGTTTTGTGGACAAAAAAGGACCCATGATTCTGCAGATCGCATTGGATACCCCATTGCGGCGCGTGTTCGATTATCGGCCGCCCGCCGCGTTCGCAGGCATTGGCACCAACGGCGCTCCTCCCCTTGGGGTGCGGGTGCGCGTGCCGTTTGGGCGCCGCCAGCTGATCGGAATCCTGGTAGGTATTGCTGAGGAGTCCACCATCGACTCCGGAAAATTGAGAGCGGCGCTCGAAATTCTTGATCAACAACCCATCGTCGACCCCGTCACCTTCGACCTGCTGCGCTGGGCCGCAGATTACTACCACCACCCGATCGGCGAAGTGTTTGCCGCAGCGTTGCCGGTCAGCGTGCGTGCGGGCCAGCCGGCGAAGCACAACGCCGAATGGTGGTCCCTAAGCGATTCCGGGCACGCACAACTGGCAGCGCCCAGCGATCGGCGTGCACCGCAGCAGCGAGCGCTTCTGGCATGGCTGGCGCAACGAGGCAGCGCCAGCGCGGATGACATTGGCGACGCGTTTAAGCCCGCGCATTTACGCGCCGTGGCGGCGCGGGGCTGGATCACGCCGGCTAGTGACGCGCGTGACGCGGCGCACGCCGATGCGTCTGGCGCAGCGCCTGGTGCGCTTGCCATGCAGACCCTGCCGAGCGAGGTGGGCCTGACAGAACATCAGGCTCACTGTGTTGCCGCCATACTCGCGTCCCTGCCGGGCTTTGCCGCGCACCTGCTCTACGGCGTGACCGGCAGCGGCAAGACCGAGGTATACCTGCGGGTGATCGCCGCCGCCATCGCAGGCGGCGGCCAGGCCCTCGTACTCGTGCCCGAGATCGCCCTGACCCCGCAACTGGTGGATCGCTTCCGCCGCCGCTTCAGCGCAGGGGTAGTGGCGGTGCATTCAGGCCTCACCGGAGTTGAACGCCGCGACGCCTGGCGTGCGGCACACAACGGCGAGGCGCGAATCATCATCGGCACGCGCTCCGCGGTGTTCACCTCCCTGCCCAAACTTGCCCTCGTGGTCGTCGATGAGGAGCACGATGCCTCCTACAAGCAGCACGAGGGCTTTCGCTATTCGGGGCGCGATCTCGCCGTGGTCCGGGCGCAGCGAGCCGGCGTGCCCATCGTGCTCGGCTCGGCAACCCCGTCGCTCGAGACGCTGGAGAACTCGGCGACCGGGCGCTATTCGAAACTCCGGCTGCCGCACCGGCCCGGCACGGCGCAGGCACCGCAAATGGTGCTGGTGGATCTGCGCAAGCATGGCAGCGACCAGGGACTATCGACGCCGGCCATGCAGGCGATGGCCCGGCACCTGAAGGCCGGCGGCCAAGTCATCGTGTTCTTGAATCGCCGCGGCTACGCGCCGAGTTTGTTCTGCAATGCCTGCGGCTGGGTCGCACCCTGCGCGCACTGCGACGCGCGCATGACGCTACATCGCCGCGCGCAGCAATTGCGCTGCCATCACTGCGGCGCGCACGCCGCGGTACCCGTGACGTGCGGAAAGTGCGGCCAGCCGCTCAATCCCGTGGGCCAGGGCACGGAGCGGGTCGAAGAGACCTTGGCGCGGCTGTTCCCGGAAGCGCCGCTGGCGCGGCTGGATAGAGACACAGCGTCCGCGAGGGGGGCGGTGCAAAGCGTGCTGGAGCGAGTACACAGTGGCGAGGCGCGAATTTTGGTGGGCACGCAAATGCTTACCAAGGGTCATCATTTCCCCGAGGTCACCCTGGTGGTGATTCTGGATGCCGATCAGGGGTTGTTCGCCAGCGATTTTCGCGCCACCGAGCGCCTGGCGCAGACCATTACGCAAGTCGCCGGCCGCGCGGGACGTGAATTGCGGGCCGGGGAAGTATTGATTCAAACCGAGTTCCCTGAGCATCCGCTATTGAATCGGTTGCTGACCGAAGGGTATGAAGGATTCGCTGTGAGCGCCCTGGAAGAGCGGTGCGAGGCCGGTTGGCCACCCTACTCGCGGCTTGCCATGCTGCGGGCGGAGGCCAAGGACAGCGTCGCACTGGATGCGTTCTTACGCGCCGCAGCCGACTTGAAGGGGCCGCTGAACGAGGCGGCCATCACAGTGCTGGGCCCGGCGAGCGCCCTGATTGCGCGGCGCGCCGATCATTTTCGGGCCCATCTTCTGATCGAGACCGCCACGCGCGCCACTTTGCAGCGGTTTCTCAAAGCGTGGTTGCCGCAGGTGGAGCGGCTGCCTGGGCCTGCAGGCCTGCGTTGGTCCATCGACGTGGATCCCCTCGAGGTAGATTAGCCAACAGATTGAGAAGATTGCAGGCGCGCGCAGCGGTAAACTGCCGACCCTTTGTACCCCTGACCACCCCTTGGAATTCGCCTTGAAGACCGTGATTGAGAAATTGCTCACCCAAGCGCTCGCCGCCCTGCCGGACGAGCTGGTGCCGGCGAATGTGCGTGATGTGGCCGTAGAGGTCGAGAACACCCGCGACGCGCAGCATGGTGATTTTGCTAGCAATCTGGCCATGAAACTCGCAAAGGCCACACGCCAGAATCCGCGCAAGCTGGCCGACGCTCTGCTGCGCCTGCTGCCGCACAGTCCTGCGGTGGCCAAGACCGAAATTGCAGGCGCCGGCTTCATTAATTTCTTCCTTGCGAAGGACGCCTTTCATACGGAAATCGCCAAGGTGCTCAAGGAGGGCGCGCACTATGGGCGCTCGCTGGTGGGTGCCGGCCGATCGGTGCAAGTGGAATTCGTGTCGGCGAACCCAACGGGTCCCTTGCACGTCGGTCACGGCCGCCATGCCGCCTTCGGCGCCAGCGTCGCGAATCTGCTCGAGGCCATCGGTTACCGCGTGGAGCGTGAGTACTACATCAACGATGCAGGGCGCCAGATGGAAATTCTGGCGGTCAGCACCTGGCTGCGGTACCTGGAGCACTGCGGCGAGACATTCACGTTTCCAGCCAACGGCTACCGCGGCGAGTACATCGTGCAGATCGGCGAGCGGCTGTTCGCCTCGGAGGGCGCCGGATTGCGCCACGGCCGCGCGGAGATTTTCAAGGACCTGCCGCCGGATGAGCCCGATGGCGGCGATAAGGACGTCTACATCGATGCGCTGATCGCCCGCGCGCGGCTGCTCATCGGCGACGCCGCATTTCGCCGCGTGCTGGATCTGGCGCTAGACGGCATCTTGGGCGACATTCGCGAAGACCTGCGGGAATTCGGCGTCATCTTCGATTGCTGGTTCTCGGAACGCTCCCTGAGCGATTCGGGTTCGGTGGATCGCGCAATCGACGCCTTGAAAAAGGACGGCCACGCCTATCTCAAGGACGGCGCCTGGTGGTTCAAGAGCACCGATTACGGCGACGAGAAAGACCGGGTGATGGTGCGTGAGAACGGCGTCAAGACGTATTTCGCGTCGGATATCGCCTATGTCTTCAACAAGCTGGAACGCGGCTTCGATCATCTGCTCTACATCTGGGGTGCCGACCATCACGGCTACATCACGCGCCTGCGCGCAGGGTTAATGGCGCTCGGCGGACCCAAAGACTCTTTCGAAGTACGCCTGGTGCAATTCGTGTCCCTGTTCCGTGGCGGCGAGAAGGCGCAGATGTCGACTCGCTCGGGGGAATTCGTCACGCTGCGCGACTTGCGCAAGGAAGTGGGCAACGATGCCGCCCGTCTGTTCTACGTCATGCGCAGCAACGATCAGCATTTGGATTTCGATTTGGAGCTTGCGACCGCGCGCTCCAACGACAACCCGGTGTATTACATTCAATACGCCCACGCGCGGGTGGCGAGCGTGATGCGGCAAATGCAGGAGCGCGGACTCGCCCATGACCCGGCACATGGACAGGCTTCGCTCGCCAAGCTGGCCGAGCCGCAGGAACTGCAGCTGATAAAGCGCGTCAGCGCCTTTCCGGAAATCGTCCGGCAGTGCGCAGCGCAGCGCGCGCCCCATACGCTGGTGCACTACCTACGGGATTTGGCGAATGACTTCCATACCAACTATAGCGCCCACCAATTTATCGTGGAGGATGCCGGCTTGCGTGACGCTCGGCTGAATCTCGCGCTGGCGACACAATTCGTCATCCGCAACGGCCTCGCACTCCTCGGCGTATCCGCGCCCGACACGATGTAAGCGGTCAGTCCATGGCCAAGCATGCGGGGCGCGATTACAAAACCAGACGTGGGAGGACCACCGGGTTCTCAGGTTGGACGGGAGTTCTCTGCGGATTGGCGGTGGGGCTAGCCATCGCCGGCATCGTGTACATCAAGGACCATCGACCCGACGCGCAGATAGCTCGAACCGGCAAGTTGGAAAAGAAACGCGCCCGCGGCAACGAACCTCCCGACGCCGAAGCCGGGGATTCAGGTGCGGAGGACCCGGCGAAATCCTACGCATTCTACGACATGCTGCCGAAATTCGAAGTGGTGGTTCCGGAAAAGGATAAGGACGTCCGGCCCGACACCAGATCCGTTCCGGAGACGCGCCGCGGCACCTACGTGCTACAGGCAGGCTCGTACAAGAACTTCGCCGACGCTGACCGGGTGCGCGCCAAGCTGGCGCTGCAGGGCATCGAGTCCAAAGTGCAAAAAGTGTCCGTGGATTCCGATACCTGGCATCGGATCCGCATCGGCCCGATCTCCAATCTGGACGAGCTCAACCGGCTGCGACAGATACTACGCAAAGCCGATGTCGATGTGCTCGTGGTTCGGGTTGGGGATTGAGATCACCTCATTTTGCAAGTGCGGCATAAAGAGCTTCCAGGTTGACGTAATTCCGATGTAGGCGTCGGTCGTCGGTGACGGCTTGCTGAAAACCCTGCTCGAGGCGATCGATTTGCGTCGGCGTCAACCGCATAAGATCCGGGTTTCCACTTAACCTTATGTTGATTGCATTTTCCGCCGCCTCAGATCTGGAATCCGGCGAACGTAACGCCAACTGCGCATCGGCATTTTCCGCCTCCTTCTGGATACGATCTTCCTGATCGCGGCTTTGATCTTCCGTCTCGGCATTGAGCACTGCTGTGGCCCTCTGCAAATCAGCGTAGACGGACATCGCACCATCATTTATTCGTTGCTGCGCTTCATATATCTCGCCGTATTTGGCCATCAGTACGTAGGATATGTACGCAGCCGCGCCGGACTCATGCACGACTCTCCAGGCAGTAGAACCGAGTGGGCTGAATTTACGGATAAAAATGAGACGGTCATCCGGACGAAGTGTGCTCGATCGCAAACGGTGCAGCACAGCAAGTGCTGCACGATGATCGCGCTCTCCGATATCTCCTGATCTCATATCGTTCTTGAGCGCAATTCGATTCCGTTCGATTTCCGACTTCAGTAGTTCAAGCGCCTGTTGCGCTTTATGCTTATGGTGTACCCATTGGACCGTTGCTTCGAGACCGAGCGCAATCAGCAGGCCAATGCTGATCGCCGCAATGTGAACCAGCATTGCTGGACTCACTGCGCGGTGATCCGCGCTACAAGGTGTTCCTGCGCAAGATGAACCTGCCGGAGTAACGTCACTTCGTGAGGCTTGTGGCGACTGCCCGCATTTCAGCGAATAGTGGCTGACAGGCCAATGTCCGCTCTTGGCCGCCTTGCGCCTCATTGGTCAAGCGTCGCTATCGTGCACAAAAACGTGAGTTTGAGCCCCTCGAGTACGGCCAGCGATGGGTCACGACTTGATGCGCGGAACGCTGAGTCGATTCCATTCAGCTTCCCGCCGACTCGGTTACTGCGCAGACGCGTGCCGCGGGTAGCCGCTATACTGTTGGGCGATGACGCCGCACGCACCATTGGCCGCTGTCTGCCCTCCATCCGTGGGAAATCCCCGTCATAGAGGTCGCGATGGTGACGCTCCGCAAGCCGATGGCCGGTCGGTAGCACCCAAATTGCATCGGCAGTAGTCTTCTCGGCGACAGTTTCACATTTCAAACATGAGGCAAAACGTGCCGACGGAAACGGATTGGCAACTCGCCCAGATTAATGTCGGCCGGCTCGCAGCGCCGCGTGGCAGCGTTAGCGTCCAGCCCTTCTTCGACGCATTGGATCGAGTGAATGCGTTGGCGGATGTGTCCGCTGGATTTGTCTGGCGCTTGCAGACCGGCGCAGGCAACGCGACCGATATCACACCGACGTGCGACCCACTATTCATCGTTAACCTGTCGGTGTGGGTGGACGCCGAGACGCTCTTCGACTTCGTCTATCGCAGTGGCCACACGCCTGAGATGGCAAGGCGCAGGGAATATTTTGAACGCTTTGATGGCGCCTATCAGGCTCTGTGGTGGGTGCCGGCGGGGCATCGGCCCACCGTGGATGAAGGACTCTCTCGGCTTTGGCGGCTAGATCGCTACGGTCCCGCTCAGGAGGCATTCACCTTCAAGATGCGCTTCGCCGCTCAAGGGGCGCCCGAGCCTCCAGTCGACATGCAGCCAGATCCTTGGTGCGTAAGTCGGGCCTGAAGGCGCTTACAGTTGCAATCGACTTAGTCGCGCGGGTCTACCCCAAGAACGCGCTCCAACCGGGCACGTGCCACGTTAGCGTCCGTGCGAAACGTCGCGCTAACGATGCCAGACGCAATCGCGATTGCACCGCTTCGGTCGTGCGGGCTTCGTTATGAAAAGCGCTGGGTAAACAGGGACACGTTAATATTTCATCCAAACCAAGCGGACATTGCGACGACGCCGTCATTTCGGACTGGGACAGCTCCTTGGTAGCCTCACCATCGCGACGGAAGGATTGGAGTGACAAACAAAATGGGCAATGCACCGTATCATGCTCACATCTACTACTCCGCAGACGAGCGCCCCCTAGCCGCCAGCCTTCAGAAAAAACTGCGAACGCCTGATCTTGAGATCCGCTTTCCAGATTGCTCTTTGTCGGAGAATTGCGGGATTACAAGGCTGGGCCGCACATCACGTCGCAATTCGAAATTCACTTTGACGAGCAATTGCTTCCCTAAGTGGAAGCAGAATTGACCCACTCTGGGCTCCGCGTTCTGATTCACCCGCTCACGCTCGATGACCTGGGCGATCACACCTTTGGGGCGATGGCTCGGTCAGCCGGTCGAGCTTGATCTCACGGTTCTCGAGTCGACGCCTCTCACCAACCGCGCAGACGCCGCCACCACGTTCTTGCGAGATCGACCCTAATCCTCACCCAATTGCCGAAAATCGACACCGAGTGCCCGCAACTTCCGATACAAGTGCGTACGCTCCATCCCCACCCTTTTTGCTAGCTGCCCCACCTTGCCGTTGCACAGCAGCAGCTGCTGCTGCAGGTAGGCGCGCTCGAATTGTTCGCGCGCCTCGCGCAAGGGCAGCGCCAACAAATCCTGCTTTACCAGGGGCTCGTCGACAGCCAACTTCACCGCCAATTCACGCTCGATCTCTTCGAGCCGGATCTCCTCGCCCACTCCCAGAATCAGCACCCGTTGCACCAGGTTCTTGAGTTCGCCGACATTGCCGGGCCAGGGATAGTTGCGCAGACGGTTCTGTGCCGCGACGCTGAAGCGGCGCAGCGGCAGATGTTGATCGTCGACCAGGCGATCGACGTAGTAACGCAATAAGTCGGGCACATCTTCGGCGTAGTCGCGTAGCGGGGGTACCCGCAAGGTGATGACGTTCAAGTGCGCCACGAGATCGCGGCGAAACGGCTCAGGAGAGGAATGCAAATCGAAGGCGTCCTGGGCAGAGCTGATCCAGCGCACATTGAGCGGCAGCCGCTGCCGACCGCCCACGCGTGTATAGCCGTTCTGCTCGATGGCGCCGGCCAGCGCGCGCTGCGCTTCGCTGTTCAAATCCTCGAGCCCGTTGATGTACAGCGATCCGCCCGCCGCCTGATCCAGCGCGCCCAATTCGACCCGTCCGTCGCGCTCGCTGCCGAACAGCGCAGCCGCCGGGTCTTTGCCCAGGCTCGCGGCGACAACCATGAAAAACGGTTTCGAGGCACGCGCGCTCAGTGAATGCAGGAAGCGCGCATACGCCTCGCGTCCGGACCCGAGTTCTCCAAGCAGCAGCACCGGCGAAGAACTGGAGGCAGCCTGCTGCACCTGCTCGCGCAGTGCCAGCGTCACCTTGCTCTTGCCGATCGGCACGGCAAGCGTGGGCCCGTGGGTGCGGGCCGACAGCTTCTTGCGGCGCCCGGCATCGAGCGCCCGCTCCACGGTACGCAGCAGCTTGGTCAACGACAAGGGCTTTTCAACGAAATCGAAGGCGCCCAGGCGCGTAGCCTCGACAGCAGTCTCGACGGTGCCGTGCCCCGACATCATCACCACCGGGCAGTCGTAGCCGTCCGTGGCCGACCACTCGCGCAGCAAGGTGATGCCATCGGTATCGGGCATCCAGATGTCCAGCAGCACGAGGTCCGGGACTTGGGTGGCGCGCGAGGAGCGAGCCTGGGTGGCGTCCGCCGCAACATCCACTTCGTAACCCTCTTCGGAAAGAATCTCCTTCAGCAAACCGCGGATATCCGCCTCGTCGTCTACCACCAGTATTCTCGAAGCGGTCATACGCGTTCTCTCCTGTGTTCGCCCTTGCGCGGTTCACGCACGCTCGAGGAGCGTGCGCTGTCGCCCAGCGGCAATAGAATTCGCACGCGGGCGCCGCCGGTGCGTTGATTATCCGCCTCAATGCGTCCGCCGTGTTCCTCGACGATTTTCTTCACGATGGCAAGCCCCAATCCCGTGCCCTTGGGTTTGCTCGTGACATAAGGGTCGAATACGGTACCGATCAAGTCGCGCTGAAACCCCGGTCCATTGTCGGTGACCACAATGGCCGCCGACGCGGTTTGTTTGGGGCCATCCTCCGACACGTGGGTTTCTATTTCGATGCAGGCGCCGGGCCGCCCCTCCAGGGCCTCCAGCGAATTAGTCAGCAGATTGTTGAGAATTTGCCGAATCCGCACTCGGTCCGCCGAGACCACCGGCAGCAGCGGATCGAGCAGCAATTTGAGCTCGGCGGCGCTCGCCTGGGCGCGATACAGGTCCGCGACTTCCGTGATCAACTGATTCAAATCGAACCGCGAGAAATTCATGTCGGGCGCGCGCGCGTACTCGCTGAAGGCGTTGACCATCTGCTTCATTGCGTCGACCTGCGCGACGATGGTATGCGTCGCGCGTTCGAGGATCTGGGCGTCTTGTGCGTTCATGCTCCCCAGGAACTTGCGCCGCATGCGCTCCGCCGACAACTGAATGGGTGTCAGGGGATTCTTGATTTCATGCGCCAAGCGCCTCGCCACTTCACCCCAAGCCGCGTCGCGCTGTGCCTGCAGCAGCGTCGTGATGTCATCGAATACCAGAACCACGCCGGGCGCTCCGCCCAAGTCATTGGGCAAGGCGGTGCAGGCACACATGAGCACGCGCTTGCCCGAATCCGACAGCAGTTCGATTTGTTCCCGCCAATCCAAATCTTCGGCGCCCAGGTGCAGATTGAGCGCCGCAAGGAACTGCGTGAACAGCGTCGTATCGGTGATGGATTCGTCGAAGCGCTTGCCCACCGCTGCCTCGAGATCCACGCCCAGGATGGCGCTGGCCGCCTGGTTGGCGGTGCGAACGGTCAAATCCGCCTCGAGCGACACCACGCCCGTGGAAAGGCGCGCAAGAATGACGGCAAGTCCGGCGCGCTCGGCTTCCACCGCCTGCTGGCTGCGGCGCGTCTCCTCACGGGCGCGGCCTAGCCGCTTGGTCATGTCATTGAACGAGGTCACCAGAAACCCCAATTCATCCCGCGATGGCAGCGGCAGCTTGGTGTCGTAGTTGCCCTTGGCCACCGCCCGCGTGCCTGCGATCAGGTCCTGCACGGGCTGCACCAGGCGCTGCGCGGCGAAGAAGGCGCCGTAGACCGCAGCGATCAGCGACATCAGCACCACAAAAGACAGTATCAATACGAAGGTCGACTTGAGGGGCCGGCGCAATTGCACCAAATTAGCGTACTGCGCATAGGAGCGCTGCACCGTGTCGGCGAGCTGGCT
Organism: Gammaproteobacteria bacterium; assembly: GCA_040004115.1. Lineage (GTDB taxonomy): Bacteria > Pseudomonadota > Gammaproteobacteria > Steroidobacterales > Steroidobacteraceae > Bog-1198. Next base: position 12,145 of record JBDUBO010000017.1, read on the forward strand.
CAACTGCTGCGGCACCGGGTACAAGGCGATCAGTACTCGCGCGCTGCCGCTGCCGTTGGCATCGAGCGGCGCCGCTGCGCGGATCAGGTACCCGCCCACCGAATCGGTGTCCAGGCTGACGTAGGGCCGGCCGCGCCGCAGTTGCAGCATCATCTCGTCGGTCGCCGGCACCGGCAGCGTATCCATGGGTCGGTCGGAGCTGGTGGCGAGAATCTGGGCCTGCGCGCCGACGATGGTGAACTCAAGCGCGGTGCTTTCGCGCCGCTCCCGGTCGAGGGTGCCGATCAGTTCGAGCCCGGAACTTACGGACAAGGTATGGGCCACCAGCAGTGTGTGCTGCAGAAATTCACGCACCCGCACTTCGAGTGCCGCATGCGACAGCTCGCGCGTGTCCTTCAATCCCTGGCTGACTTCCAGCTCGAACCAGCTGTCGATGCCGCGGTTGATGAATTGCAGCGAAAAGTAGTACACCACCAAAATCGGCGCGACAGCCAGCGCGCTGAAAATCGCGACCGTGCGTCCCTTGAGACGCGATCCGGGAACATGTCTGCGATAGTCGCGTACCAGGCGCGTCAGCTTGCCGACCAACAGCACAAACAAGGTGAGCAGGCCGGTGATGTTGATCAGCAGGATCCACGGCATCCCGCGCTCGAATCCCGCCGAGTTCTGCGCGGCCGCCGCCAGCAGGTACAGCGCAACCAGCCACAGTGCCACGCCGATGCAGCCCAGCACCGTGGAACCGTACTTGCGAATCACGGCTGCAGCGTCCATGTGTACCAGTCGCTTTCCCGGTGCCAGTCATTCACCCAGAACATCAACACGCGCAGTGAGAACGGCACGTTGGCGTAATCGATCTTGGCCCGTACATTGGCCTCGTAGCGGCGGTCGGCGGCGATCAGTGCCTTGTCGAGCACCGGCAGGCCGCGCACCTCCGAAAGTTGCTCGATCGCCGCTTCGATGGTGCTCAACGACTGCTGCTGGCCGCTGTTGTCGTTGCGCAGGATGTAGCGCGCACTGACCGCGTTGTACTGCAGGTGATAGCGCTGGGTGAGCTCCGCGACCCGCGAGTTGGGCAGCAGCTGCCGCACTCGCTCGATGTCCAGGTCGAGCTCCATGGTCAGGGGCACGCCCTCGGCGAGACCGCGGCGCACGGCGTCGCTGACCGGCAGGTCCACATGGGCGTTCAAGTGATAAACACCGTCCTTGAGCTGCAGGTCGGCAGAGCGGACCTCGAATCGCCCCTCGAGCCCATCTGCCTTCAGCGGCCGCGTCCACAGCAGCGCCGCGAGCACCAGGCAAATAAGCCCCATGAATGCCGCGCGCGGCGGCCTGCGGCGGACATTAGGCTGGGGATTTGAGCGCACGGCGTTCATGTCTTGTCCAAAGCAGCATAATAGAAGCCGTCAGCACCCGCCTCTCCGGGAAGAATCTGCCGGCCATATTCGTCCGCTTCGCCGAAATTCGGCCAGCCCTGCCAGTTTTCAGCGGGAACGGTCACCGCATCGGGAGTGGCGCGCAGGAACGCGCCGATGAGATCGCGGTTCTCGCTTCGAGTCACGGTGCAGGTGGCGTAGACCAGCCGGCCGCCGGATTTGAGCATCCGCCAGGCGGAATTCAGCAGTTCAGCCTGCAGCCGCGGCAATTTGTCGATATCAGACGGGGACTTACGCAGGCGGATGTCGGGATGGCGGCGGATCACACCCAGCGCCGAGCAAGGCGCATCGAGCAGTATGCGATCGAAGGGGATGCCATCCCACCAGGACCCCGGCACGCCGGCATCGCCGTTGACCACTTCGGCGTGAAGCTCGCCGCGACTAAGATTCTCGCGGACGCGGTTCAGCCGATGCGGATCGATATCGATCGCCCACAAACTCGACAGATTTGGCTCACGTTCCGCGATCAGGGCAGTCTTCCCGCCAGGAGCGGCACAGGCATCGAGCACCCGCTGGCCTCCGGCCAAGGCCAACGGAGATGCCACGCACTGCGCTCCCAAGTCCTGCACCGACACCAGGCCGGTAGCAAACCCAGGAAGCTCATGCACATCGCAAGGTGAATCCAGGACCACCGCCAGAGGCACGCGCAGTTCGGGCCGGGCACCGATGCCGGCCTCGCGCAGCATGCCGAGATACTCTTCTGTAGTGGTGCGGCGGCTGTTGACGCGCAACCACATGGGGGCTTGCGCGTCTCCGGCAGCCAGCAATTGCGTCCACCGCACCGGCCAATCGGCGCGCAGCCGATCCGCCAGCCACACCGGCGAGGCGTGCCGGGTGACAGGATTACGCGCAATATCAGCATCCAAGACCTTGCGCTCGCGCAGATAGCGGCGCAGCACGGCATTGATCAGTCCGGCGGCGCGCACGGCGTCAGTGTCCTTGGCCGTCTGCACGGCGGCATCGACCACGGCGTACTCCGGAGTCTTCGCGTCCTCCAATTCATACAGCGCTACCGACAGCAGCGCGCGCACCAAGAAATCCAAGGACTTCACCGGCGTCGACAACAGGCGGCCCAGGATCGCTTCGTGACGATAGTAACCTCGCACCGCACCGTAACTTAAGGAGCGCACCGACGGCGCAAGTTGAGGAGTGGCCGCGGCAAGGGTATCTTTCAATGCCGCATCGAGCGTCACACCCTCGCGCAGTATTCGGGCCACGGCGTGTGCGGCGAGGGAGCGGGGGCTGGCGGCCGGGGCTTTCATGCCGGCGCGAAGCGCGCGCCCTTAAGCGACTGCGCCTTGATGAACTCACGCGCAGTGAGGGGATTGCGGCCGGCAAGCTGCAGCCGAAGAATACGCAAGCTGCCGCGGCCGCATGCCACGTCGATGCCGCCGTCGGCGGCGCCGAGTACTGTGCCGGGAAGTGATTGCCCGGCGACGTCGGGCGGGCTCGAGACCGTTGGCAATCCGCAGAGCTCTGCATCCCAAATACGCAGCTGCGCTCCGTTCAGGCGCGTCTCGGCAATCGGCCAGGGATTGAATGCGCGCACCTGCCTCAAGATCCGTTCTGCGTCCTCACGCCAATCGATCGCCGCCTCGGTCTTGTTGATTTTCTCAGCATAGGTGACGCCGTCGGGCGGCTGAGGCACTTCGCGGCTGCGGCCCTCGTTGAGCGCAAGCAGAGTTTCGACGATGAGTTGCGCGCCGATCACCGCCAGCTTGTCGTGCAAGCTCTTCGCAGTGTCGTGCGCGCCGATGTCCAATTCGCGGGTCGCGAGCATCGAGCCTGAGTCAAGGCCCGCTTCCATGCGCATGATGGTGATACCGGTCTTGGCGTCGCCCGCCAGCAAGGCTCGCTGAATCGGCGCCGCCCCACGCCAACGAGGCAGCAGCGAGGCGTGGATGTTGATGCAACCCAGCCGTGGGGCTGCCAGCGCCGCCGACGGCAAAATCAGGCCATAGGCAACGACCACCAGAGCATCGAGGTGCAGGCCGCGCAATAGCTGCAGCGTTTCGGGCGATTTAAAGGTCGCCGGTTGGTACACATCCAAACCCAGCTCGATCGCTTGTGCTTTGACCGGGCCGCCATGCAGCGATCGACCGCGGCCGGCAGGCCGATCCGGTTGCGTGAACACGCCACAAATCCGGTGCGCCACATTTAGCGCCTCAAGGGCCGGAACGGCGAACTCCGGCGTGCCGGCGAAACCCAGCCTTAAGGGAGGAAGATCCGTGCTCAAGGCGCTAAAGTGCCGGCGTTTTTAAGCCGCGCGTCGTTACGCCGGGCGTCGCCACGCCGAGCGCCGTCCCGCGATTTTCACTTCCCGCGGATCGCTGTTTGCGCTCTTTTTCCAATCTGCGTCGAATCAGTTGACGCTTAAGTTCGGAGAGATAATCGACGAATAATTTGCCGTCGAGATGATCCATCTCATGCTGTATGCAGACCGCCAGCAAGCCGTCGGCGTCCATTTCGAAAGAATCGCCGTCGCGATTAAGGGCGCGCACCCGGATGTGTGTTGCACGGGTCAGCTTGTCGTAGATACCGGGTAGTGACAAACAGCCCTCTTCACCGGGACCGGATCCTTCGAGTTTCAGCAATTGCGGATTGATCAACACCAGCGGCTGATCCCGCGTCTCACTCACATCCAGTACAATCAGACGCTTATGCACATCGACCTGAGTGGCTGCGAGGCCGACGCCCTTGGCTGCATACATGGTCTGGAGCATATTGTCAGCAAATTGACGCAGTGCATCATCTACTACGGTCACCGTCGCCGCCGTCTTCCGCAGCCGCGGATCGGGATACTCCAGAATTACGAGCTTTGTCATGGGAGTTATGAGAGCAATATCGTGTTTTTGGCTGAAGAATGTTGCTAAAGTTCCGCCGCTGCTTAACTTAATGCCAACACAAACCGCGCGCGGAAAGTGCTGGCAAACGGCAAAAACGGGCGATACGTCCAGTCTTTGGCGGCGGGTCGGCAGTATACCAGTCGGCCAGCGACATCAAGCTGTGGCAAGGGAGCGAACGAATGCAATGGTCTAAATTAATTGCCCTCACTGTGGCGGCGGCGTTGGCCGCTGGATGCCAGTCGGATCGGCCTATGTCGGCACCGGTGCCGGTAGCCACGACCCAAACTGAGCCTGCCGAGCAAGGCACGGTTGTGGGCGACGATCGAACCGCAATGGAGGCGGCTGTGGATGCGGGCCCCTCCTCTGGGTCACCCGTGAATGACGCAGCTCAGACCCGCGCCGAAATCAACCCGAATGCACCGGACAGCTATGTGGTGAAGCGCGGCGATACCTTGTGGGGCATTTCCAAGGTGTTCCTGCGCGACCCCTGGTTCTGGCCCGAAATCTGGCAGGTCAATCCGCAGATCCAGAACCCGCATCTGATCTATCCGGGCGATACGCTGCGCTTGGTCTACATCGATGGCCGGCCGAGCATCATGCTGCAGCGCGGCGACTTCGCCCGGGTGCTGCCGCGGATTCGCAGTCAGCCGCTCGAAGGTTCGGTGACCTCGATTCCGTACGAGACGGTCGCGGCCTTCATGTCGAAGCCCTCGGTCCTTTCGGAGGAACAGATCAAAAGCGCACCGTACGTGCTCGCCACCCGCGACTTGCACGTCGCGATGTCCGACGGCGATACCTTGTACGCGCGCGGATTTACGGGTCCTGTCGAACTCGGCACCCATTACAACGTGGTGCACGTCGGCGAGGCGCTGCGGGATCCGGACGATAATCGCATCGTGGGCTACGACGGCGTATTCACCGGCGCCGGCCACGTGACCCGCGGCGGGGACCCCGTCACCCTGATCATGACCGAATCGGCTCGCGAAACCCTTGCGGGGGACAAATTGTTCACCGGCGGAGTCGATGTGCCGCTGGACTTCATCCCGAGCGCGCCAAAAAACAAGACCCGTGGCCGCATCATGCTGGTATCCAACGGCGTGAGCATCATCGGTCAGTACGAAGTGGTGGTCATCAATCGCGGCGTCAGCGACGGGCTGGCGCCCGGCAATGTGCTGGCCATTTATCAGGCGGGCGAAGTCGTCAATGACACGCTAAACAAGGGCTTTCTGGACAGCAATTCGCGCCTGGGCTCCACCCAGGTACACCTTCCCGATGAGCGCAGCGGTACCTTCATGGTATTCAAGACATTCGAGCATTTAAGCTACGGGTTGGTGATGGAAGCGACGAACATCATCAAAGTCGGTGATCGAGTCGAGAACCCTTGAGCCTGTTCTCGAGCGGTTCATAGCGCAAATCTACATGTAGCCACGCGGATCTCGGACGGCCAAAACGACACGGCCGTCCGATAATCCGCGCGATGCAATCGAGCCAAGAGAGTCTTGCTTGGGTGTCGCTGACGCGCGCGCCCGCTCTCAATGTTGCGGTAATCTCAAGGGCGCTGCAGATATTTGGGGCCGCGCACTGCATCGTGCAGGCAACCGCCGCCGCTTCCAAACGGGCCGGACTGCCGGCGGCGGCGCACGAATTCCTGTCGAGTGCGCAGGCAGCCCCCACGTCTTTGGAGCGCGCCTGGCTGGATCACCCCGAGCATCACGTCGTACCTTTCACGGACCCGCAATATCCGGCATTGCTGCGTACGGCCGAGCGCCATCCCCCAGCCCTGTATGTGGCCGGCAAGGTAAGCGTCCTGAACGATCCGCAATTAGCCATCGTCGGCAGCCGCAATCCCACGTCGCAGGGCCGCGACACGGCCCACGAGTTCGCCGAATATCTGGCCGCGCGCGGCCTGGCCATCACTAGCGGGCTCGCCGTCGGCATCGACAGCGCCGCCCACCGCGGCGCACTCGTGGCACAGGGCATCACACTGGCCGTACTCGGATCAGGCGCCGACGTCATTTACCCGCACATCAATCGCCCCCTGGCAGTGGAAATCCAGCACCAGGGTGCCGTGGTCAGCGCATTCCCACTGGGTACTCCGCCCCGGCGGGAGCATTTCCCGCAGCGAAACGCCGTCATCGCGGGACTAAGCCTCGGTACCTTGGTGGTTGAAGCTGCGCGTCGCAGCGGCTCTCTGATTACTGCGCGCCTGGCCGGAGCGCTCGGCCGGGAGCTGTTTGCGATCCCGGGATCCATACATAATCCCTTAAGCCGGGGCTGCCACGAACTCATACGGCAGGGCGCAAAGCTGACCGAAAGCACGTATGACATATTGACCGAGTTGGATTTTTCGGCATTCTTCGCGCACGCCGAAACGGCCGTCGAATCCCGCGTCGAAGCGGCGGCTTCCGGCCCCGGCGCGGAGACTGTCGCCGGCAACTTACCCGCATCGGGCATGGACAAGGAACACAAAATCTTGTTAGATGCGCTCGGCTTTGATCCTGCGGACCTCGATGTACTGGTGGTTCGTACCGGATTCAAACCAGAAGCCGTGTCCTCGATGATGCTGATCCTCGAGCTCGAAGGCCACGTTCAGGCCGCCCCCGGGGGCCGCTACTCCCGAGTCGTTAGGAGCCGGAGGTGAAAGATAACGTTCTCGATCTACTCATCTATCTATTCGAGAATTACATGAGCGCCGACGACGAGCCGCGGCCGGATCGTCAGGTATTGAAGCTCGAATTGGACAAGGCAGGATTCTCCGAGCCAGACATCGAGCGCGCTCTGGAATGGCTGGACGGACTGTCCGGCGAACAACTCGGCAAGGTTGCCGAGGCTACGGCACGCGCCGTGCGCGTCTTCAGCGGCCAGGAATTGCTGCGGCTCGACACGGATGTACGGGGATATCTAATGTATCTGGAAAACGTGCGCATACTCTCCGGCAATCAGCGCGAGCTCGTCATCGACCGCCTGATGGCGCTCGAGGCCGACGAAATCGACATCGAACAAGTGAAATGGGTCGTCTTGATGGTGCTATTCAGCCAACCGGGACAAGAGTCCGCTTACGCTCAGATGGAAGACCTGGTCTTCGAAGAGCGCTCAGACGCATTGCACTAGACACCTTTGAGCAGCAACCTCGTTATTGTGGAGTCGCCTGCCAAGGCGAAGACCATCAAGAAATACCTCGGCAAGGACTTCGAAGTCCTTGCCTCGTACGGACACGTTCGCGATCTAGTGCCCAAGGAAGGCGCCGTCGATACCGAGCATCACTTTGCGATGAAGTATCAGATCGTCGAACGCAATCAGAAACACATCGACGCCATTTCGCGTGCCCTGAAGAAGGCCAAGTCGCTGTTCCTGGCAACTGACCCCGACCGCGAGGGTGAGGCCATATCCTGGCATTTGTACGAACTTCTCAAAGCGCAGGGCGAGCTTGAGGGCAAGGATGTTTCGCGCGTGGTGTTCTACGAGATTACCAAGAACGCGGTCCGTGAGGCCATGGCGAGCCCGCGCGAGTTGTCCGTTGACCTGGTGAACGCGCAGCAGGCGCGGCGCGCCCTGGATTTTCTGGTGGGGTTCAACCTCTCGCCGCTGCTGTGGAAGAAAGTGCGGCCGGGGTTGTCCGCCGGACGGGTGCAAAGCCCCGCCTTGCGCATGATTTGCGAGCGTGAAGACGAAATCGCCGCGTTCGTGGCGCGCGAATACTGGAGCATCGACGCCGAGCTCGAGCATTCGGAACAGAAATTTCCCGGCAAGTTGGTCGAGTATCAAGGTGTCAAGGTCGAGCAGTTCAGTTTTACCACCGAAGAGGAGGCGCGCGACGTTGAGCGTACGCTGCAGCAGGCAGCCAAGGGAGAGTTGACCGTACTCTCGGTGGATCGCAAGCAGCGCAAGCGCAATCCGGCGCCGCCGTTTACCACCTCCACCCTGCAGCAGGAAGCCGCACGCAAACTGGGGTTCAGCGCGCAGAAGACTATGCGCGTCGCGCAGCAGCTGTACGAGGGCGTGGATATCGGTGAGGGTCAGGTCGGTCTCATCTCCTACATGCGCACCGACTCGCTGAATTTATCTCAGGAAGCCATCGGCCAGATTCGCGACGTGATCGTGCAGCTGTATGGCCAAGCAGGCCTCGCGGAAGAGCCGCGGATTTACAAGACCAAGTCGAAGAACGCCCAGGAGGCGCACGAGGCGATTCGCCCGACGGCGGCCAATGTGTTGCCGGGCGACATCGAGAATAAGCTGGAATCCGACCAGTTCAGGCTGTACTCCCTGATTTGGAAGCGCACCGTGGCCTGTCAGATGGCTCCGGCCATCTTCGATACCGTAGCCGTCGAAATGCTCGCAGGCTTGGACGGCTCACGGCGCATTGTGCTGCGCGCCAACGGCTCCACCCTGGTAAAGCCGGGGTATATATCCGTTTACCAAGAAGGCATGGATGATGTCGTGCAAGACGATTCCGACCACGTCCTGCCGCCCATGAAAGAAGGCGATCGTGTGCGCCTTGCCGGCGTAGTGCCCACGCAACATTTCACGGAGCCGCCGCCGCGATTCTCCGAGGCCTCGCTGGTGAAGGCACTCGAAGAATATGGCATAGGGCGGCCGTCGACTTATGCGTCCATCATTTCGACGCTGCGCGATCGCCAGTATGTCGAGATCGAAAGCAGGCGCTTCACCGCGACCGACATAGGAAAAATCGTCAGCCGGTTCTTGACCCAGTATTTCACGACCTACGTGGACTACGACTTCACCGCCAAGATGGAAGACTCACTCGACGCCGTCGCCAATGGCGAGCAGGAGTGGGTGCCGCTGCTGGAAAAGTTCTGGAACCCCTTCATAGAGCTCGTGAACCATACCGAGACCTCGGTCAGCCGCGAGGAAGTCGCACAGGCCCGGGATTTGGGCGTGGACCCGGCGAGCGGCAAGCCGATGAGCGTGCGCATGGGTAGGTTCGGTCCCTTCGTACAAATCGGCACCAAGGACGACGCGGATAAGCCGCGTTTTGCGGGACTTCGGCCCGGCCAGAAGATGGACGCCATCACGCACGATCAGGCGATGGAGCTATTCAAGCTGCCGCGCAAGCTCGGCACGACGGCGACCGGCGAGGAAATTACCACCAATGTCGGGCGGTTCGGACCCTATGTGAAATATGGGGCCAAGTACGTCTCGCTGAAGACCGATGACCCATACGAAATCACGCCAGAGCGCGCGCTCGAGGTGATCCGTGAAAAGGAAATCGCCGATGCCAACCGGCTGATCCTGGATTTTCCGGATGCCGGCATTCAAGTGCTGAACGGCCGCTATGGCCCGTACATCACCGACAAGGCACGCAATGCCAAGATTCCCAAGGATAAGGATCCGAAGAGCCTGACCCTGCCGGAATGCCAAACCATGCTGGCGGCCGCACCGGCTCGCACGTTCGGCAAGTGGGGCCGAAAGGGCAAGACAGCCAACGTCAAGGGTAAGCCGGTCAAGGCGGCGGCCAAGGGCGCGAAGGCAGCGGCGGACAAGAAGGCTCCCGTGAACGACGGCGTGCCTGCCAAGGCCACGGCGGCGCCCAAAACCGCTCTCAAGGCAAAAAAGAGTTCGGCGAAAAAGAAGCCGTAAAATTCATGGAAGTCTCCGCGGTCAAGCGCTACTTGAACGACCTGCATGACCGAATCACGGTGGCCGTGGAAGGGCTCGACGGGACAAAATTCCGCCGCGACTCGTGGACGCGTCCTGAGGGCGGTGGCGGCGAGAGCCGCGTCCTCTCCGAGGGCACGGTGTTCGAGCGAGCGGGAGTTTCCTTCTCCCACGTATTCGGCGAGAACATGCCGCAGTCCGCTTCGAAGCTGCGCCCGGAAATCGCCGGCGCTCCTTTCGAGGCCATGGGCGTGTCCCTGGTATTTCATCCACGAAATCCGCATGCGCCGACGACGCATTGCAATGTGCGGTTCTTGGTAGCTTCCCCCAGTGAGGGGCCTGCCCAGTGGTGGTTCGGCGGCGGCTTCGATCTAACACCGTACTACCCCTACGACGAGGACGTGCTGCATTGGCACCGCACGGCGCGCGAGGCCTGCCGGCCTTTCGGCCCGGATACGTACCCCAAGTTCAAGGAATGGTGCGACCGCTATTTCTACCTGCCGCATCGGAACGAGACGCGCGGGGTCGGCGGACTGTTCTTCGACGATTTCAACCAGGGTGGATTCGAACCCGCGTTTGCACTGATGCGCAGCGTGGGCGATCATTTCCTGCCGGCCTACCTGCCCATCATTGAGCGCCGCAAGGATCACGCCTACGGTGAACGTCAGCGACAATTCCAGCTCTATCGTCGCGGCCGCTATGTGGAATTCAATCTGGTTTACGATCGCGGCACCCTGTTCGGACTGCAATCGCGCGGCCGCACGGAGTCCATTCTGATGTCCATGCCGCCGCTGGTGCGATGGGACTACGATTGGCACCCCGAACCGGGGTCACCCGAAGCTCGGCTGTACCAGGACTTCCTGCGCCCAAGGGATTATCTTGCCGAGCTGCCATCGTGAGCCACAGCACTGCGCTGCGGATCGGCATACTGGGTACTGCGCACATTGCGCGCGGTTTCATTCAAGGCGTGAGCTCCTCGAATCGCGTCACCGTCGCCGCAATTGCTAGCCGCGATGCGGGCAAGGCGCAGTCGTTTGCAGAAGAGTTTGCGATCGCGCGGCATTATGGCTCCTACGAGGCTCTGCTGGCCGACCGTGGCATCGATGCGGTGTACGTGCCGTTGCCGAATAGCCTGCACGCCGAGTGGTCCATCGCCGCGGCGAGGGCCGGCAAGCATGTGTTGTGCGAGAAGCCGCTGGCGGCGAGCGCCCGGGAAGCGCGGGCCATGTTCGACGCCGCGCGCCAACACGGCGTGCATCTCGTCGAAGGCTACCCATATCGCGTGCAGCCCCAGACTCTCAAGCTTCGTGAATTGCTCGACGCCGGCGTCGTCGGCGACCTGCGACTGATCCAGGCGAGCTTCGGATTTACGCTCGACGAGGTCGAGAATATTCGTTGGGATCCGCAACTGGCCGGCGGCGCTCTGATGGATCTTGGCAGCTATCCCGTGAGCTTGGTGCGGATGGCCGCAAAAGCGCGTCCTACTCAAGTGCAGGCAACAGCTCAGTGGACTAACCGCGGCGTCGATCGGGCGCTGGCCGCAAATCTGTCCTTTGCCGGCGGACTAGCGGCGCAAATCAGCTGCAGCTTTAGCACCTGCGTCCACCGCCAGGCGTTGCTCGCAGGGTCCAGCGGTGTGATTCAAACCACGTTCTTGAATCACACCACGCCGTCGCAGGCGGTGATGCAATTGCGGGTCGGTAAGGACAAGGACGCCGTCGACTCCGTCGTTCAGACGGCCGCTGCCGACGGCTTCCTTGCGGAAGCGGAATCCTTTGCCAGGCTCGTCCGCGAAGGTCCTGCCGGGTGGCAGGGCACTACCCCGGACGAATCGATCGACATCGCGCTGACGCTCGAAGCCCTGTTAAGGAGCGCACGCAGCGGCACTGCGATCGACATTCCTGCGGATAGCTAGCCGCGCCCGCGCAAAGTTTAGTGCCCGAGCGCGAACACGTAGTATTTGCGCAGGTTCTCGTGAACGGTCCAGGTGCCCTTCGCACCCGTCTCGACGATGAACACGTCGCCGGCCTTGAGTTCCACCGGCGGCTTGCCCTCAAGGGCGATGGTGCAACGACCGCTCAGTAGATGGCAGTACTCCCAGGCGTCATAGTCGATCTTCCAGACCCCGGGAGTCGACTCCCAGATGCCCGCGAGGATTTTGCCATCGTCGGAGGTGTGTAAATTCCAGGTCTTGGTGTGCGGGTCGCCGCTCACGGCGGTTCCCGGCCAAGGCGCATCCTGCTCCAGGGGCGCCGTCAGATCGCGCAGCGGTAGTACTCGATTTGCCATCACATATCCTCGTTGATTCGCTGCTGCACGGTAGCGTCTCGCGGCGCGCTCATCAACTGCCGGCGGCGCTGCCGCTGCCGCCGATCGCCACTCGTTCGATGACCCCGGCCAGGGTTTCCTCGCCCAGCGACACGTACAGGTGCCGCTCGGCAACGGTCAAACTGAATTCCATCCGCCGCGTCAGGCGCGCCGCCAGGCTCGCCAAGCATTCGCGATCCACGGCATAGAGCTCCATGGCGTCAACGCGATGAATGCGTTCCGCGCCCAACCGCGCCGCCAGCTGTACCGCGTCTTTATTGGTGTAAATGACCACGCGCGGCGCGAGCTTGGCGGCCCGATGCAATCGCGCCGCTTCGGGGGCGCCGATATCGATCCACACGCGCAGTGCGCCCGTCAGGTCGCGCACCGCAATTGCCGGCTGATCCGCATCGAACAGCCCGTTCGAGAATGCAATCCCTTCGTCATATTCGAGGCAGTACGCCAGAACGCGGGTGAGCAGATGCTCTTCGGTCTCCGACGGATGGCGTGCCACGCGCAACTCGAGCGGCAGGTAGACGTCGCGATCTGAGTCTGCGAGGTCGATCTTGAACACGTAAATAGTGGCGCCAAGCGCCATGCATCACCTCGAAATACTGGCACTGTAGCACCGCCAGTGGCGCGGGACGTTGCCGCGGCAACGCGTATCGGCGGCGTCGCTACGGCGCTCGCTTTCCTGGCGCGCCCATTGGCGTAATGGCCGGCATTTGTGCTTTCATGCTTATCCTTGGGATGACTAACGGCGCGCTTCGAACACCGCATGGACGATAAATCCGCTCTGCTCAATCAGCTGCGCATCGACCGCGGCAGCGAGCCGGCGCCTTCGCACAGAGGCTGGATCTGGGCGAGCGCCGCATTGGGCATTGCGGCTGCCGCCGCCCTCGCGGCCTGGTGGTGGATGAGTCCCGGCGTCGTGCCCGTGCACGTCGTCACGGCGCAGGCGATTGCCGGCAGCGGTGCGGCCGCGGCAGGCTCCATCCTGGATGCGTCGGGATACGTGGTGGCGCGGCGCCAGGCCACGGTGGCTTCCAAGATCACCGCCAAGATGGTGGAGCTCAATATCGAGGAGGGCGACCACGTCAAAGCCGGGCAGATCATTGCCAAGCTCGACGACACCAATATTCGCGCCGCCGTGAACCAGGCCCGCGCCCAACTCGCATTTGCCAAGGCGGGCCTCGCGGAGACCCAGATCAATCTCACCAATGCGGAGCGCGACTACAACCGACAAAAGAGCCTGCTGCAAGGGCACTTCGTCAGCCAGGCAGCAGTGGACAATGCGCAGACCACCATGGATGCGCTGCGGGCACAGCTCGCCACCCAGCGCAGCAATGTCGAGGTCGTGGCGCGCGGCATGAACGTGGCGGATCGCAACCTCGACGATACCATCGTGCGCGCGCCATTTACCGGAGTCGTCACGGTCAAGGCCGCACAGCCCGGCGAAATGGTGTCGCCGATCTCCGCCGGCGGCGGTTTTACCCGGACGGGAATCGGCACCATCGTCGACATGGACTCGCTCGAAGTCCAGGTCGACGTCAATGAGAATTTCATCAACCGCGTGCACCCGGAGCAACAGGCGACCGCGAAACTCAACGCCTACCCCGACTGGCAGATTCCCGCGCACGTCATCGCCGTGATACCCACGGCCGACCGCAGTAAGGGCACGGTGACCGTGCGCATTGCGCTGGATCAGAAAGATGTTCGCATCCTTCCCGAGATGGGAGTGCGCGTGGCGTTTCTGGCCGACTCGGCGCAGGAGCAGGGCGGCCTGCCGGGGGCCGGCCCAGCGGCGGCGGGCGTCACTTTGCCGGCCAATGCGGTGCAGGGCTCGGACACTACCGGCGCAGTATTCGTCGTGCACGGCGACAGCGTCGAGCGGCGGGCCGTGCGGCTTGGTGCCGGCGGCAGCGACCGCGTTACCATATTGTCCGGCCTTACGGCCGGCGAGCGGGTGGCGGTCGGAGACTTCGCTCAACTCAAGGACGGGGTAAAGATTCGGGTCGAACAATGAACGGCCGCGTAAGGCGGCAGCGGGAGCTTTAGAATATGAGCGAAGCCATCGTTTCACTGCGCAATGTCGACAAGCGCTACGTACGCGGCAAGCAAAGCGTGGAAGTCCTTAAGGGACTCAGCCTCGATATTGCCAAGGGCGAGTTCGTCGCACTGATGGGGCCAAGCGGCTCCGGCAAGACCACGCTATTGAATTTGATCGGCGGTCTGGACACGGCGACCGCCGGTGAAATCACGGTTGCCGGCCAGCGCCTCGACAAGCTCGGATCGGGGGCGCTTGCGCGCTGGCGCGCCCGTCATGTCGGCTTCGTGTTTCAGTTTTACAACTTGATGCCCATGTTGACTGCGCAGCGCAATGTGGAGTTGCCCCTGCTGCTGACCAACCTGACCGGCTCGCAGCGCAAGGCCAATGCCCTGGCGGCGCTGACTCTGGTCGGCATTGCCGATCGCGCCAAGCACAAGCCGAATGAGTTGTCGGGCGGCCAGGCGCAGCGGGTGGCCATCGCCCGCGCGCTGGTAGCCGACCCCACTCTTCTGGTGTGCGACGAACCCACCGGCGATCTGGATCGCAAATCCGCCGACGAGGTGCTGCACCTGCTGCAGATACTGAACCGCGAACACGGCAAAACGATCGTGATGGTCACCCACGATCCGAAGGCCGCCGAATTCGCCAGCCGGCAGTTGCACATGGACAAAGGCGCATTGCTGGAAGCGGCAACTCTGGCGGCCTAAAACCTAAGGACTACCATGAAATACTTTCCGCTCCTCTGGGCGACGCTTTGGCGCAAGAAGACGCGCACCATATTCACGCTGCTTTCCATGATTGTCGCCTTTCTGCTGTTCGGCATATTGGAGACGGTCGACTATGCCTTCGCGCATCCGAGCGGTGGTGCGACCGGCGCGGACAAGCTGATCACCACCAACAAGTATTCGATCACCCTGGCGCTGCCATTTTCTTACACGCAGCAGATCCGCTCGGTGCCGGGCGTGGCCGAAGTCACCTGGATCAGCTGGTTCGGCGCCTACTATCAGGAATCGAAGAACTTCATCTTTGCGTTGCCTGTGGACACCGGCACTTATTTCAATCTGCACAAGGACGAGTTCATCGTCAGCGCCGAGCATATGCAGGCCTACCGAAACACGCGTACCGGCGCGCTGGTCAGTTCAAAGTTGATGAAGAAATTCGGCTGGAAGGTCGGCGACAAAGTGCCGCTGCATTCGACCATCTGGACGCAGAAAAAGGACGGCTCGCTGGATTGGATCTTCGATATCGTCGGCACTTTCGATGCCAAGGATCCCACCCAAGCCAGCCAGCAGGCGCAAACCTTGTTGTTTCATTACGACCTGTTCGACGAGGGGCGCAGCTTCGGCAAGGGCACCGTAGGATGGTTCGAGGAGCGCGTCGACGATCCGACGCAGTCAGCCGCCACCTCCTCCAAGATCGACGCCCTGTTCGCGAATTCCTCCAACGAAACCAAGACTCAGCCGGCGAAGGAATTCGCCTTGGCATTCATCAAGCAACTCGGCGACATCGGCTTCGTGCTGCGCGCGATACTGGGTGCGGTGTTCTTCACCCTGCTGTTCCTCACCGGCAACACCATGATGCAGTCGGTGCGTGAACGCATACCCGAACTTGCCGTTCTCAAGACCATCGGCTTCGGCGACGGCATTGTGCTTGGGTTGGTGATCGGTGAGTCCTTGCTGCTGTGCCTGATCGCCGCCGCGATCGGCCTGGGACTGAGCTTTCTCGCGCTGCCCATCATCAGACTGGGACTACAGGGAGTGGAACTGTCGCCTACCGCGCTCATCCCGGGATTCGGTGCCGCTGTACTGCTGGCACTGATCGTCGGCACGCCGCCGGCGCTGCGCGCTATGCGCCTGAATATCGTCGATGCCCTGGCGGACAAGCGCTGAGCAGGGCATAAGAGCGCCGCCGGAAAATACGGAGCCATCAATGTTCAAGCAATTAATCGCCGCCCTTTCGATGGGCTTGCAAACCCTGCCGCAGCGCCTCGGTGCGTCCAGCGTCATCGTCATCGGGATCGCCGGCGTGGTCGCGGTACTGGTGTCGGTGCTGGCCATGGGCGCCGGATTCAAGCACACGCTGGCGGACAGCGGCAGGGCCGATCGCGCCATCATTCTGCGCGGCGGTTCCGACGCCGAGCTCAACAGCAACTTGACGCGCGCCGACGTCGACACCATTAGCAACGCGCCGGGACTTGCCAAGGATTCCTCCGGTAAGGCGTTGTTGTCGAATGAGCTGGTGACGGTGGTCAACGTGCCGAAGGCCGATACCGGCACCGATGCCAATGTCACCCTGCGTGGCGTCGGCCTCAAGCTCACCGAAGTGCGCCCGGAGCTCAAGATCGTGGACGGCCGCATGTTTCACCCCGCGGTGCGCGAACTGATTGCGGGAGCCGGTGCCGTCAAGCAATTCCGCGGACTCACTCCGGGCAGCGTGCTGCATCTGCGCAACGCCGACTGGATCGTCACCGGGGTTTTCATCAGCAACGGCGACGTGCACGAATCCGAGCTGCTGGCCGATGTCGATACGGTGGGCTCATCGGTCGAGCGCAACGGCTACAGTTCGGCAGTGGCGCTGCTGACGACTGCGGCGGATTTCACTCGATTCAAGGATGCACTGACCACCGATCCGCAACTGAAGGTCGATGTGCAGCGCGAGCCCGAGTATTACGCCACACAGTCCAAGCCGCTCACCAAGGCCATCAATGTGGTCGGCACCACTGTGGCCATCATCATGGCCATCGGCGCCATGTTCGGTGCGCTCAACAGCATGTACTCGGCGGTCGCCGCGCGCGGGCTGGAGATCGCCACCCTGCGGGCCATCGGCTTCGGCGCCCTGCCGGTGCTGTTGTCGGTGATGATCGAAGCGCTACTGCTGTCATTGCTCGGCGGCGTCATCGGCGCATCGCTTGCCTGGCTGTTTTTCAATGGCCACAGCGTCAGCACCTTGGGCGGCGCGTTCGCGCAAGTGGTGTTCCAGCTGACGGTCACCAAAACACTGATCGTCACGGGAATCATATGGGCCTGCGTCATCGGGCTGCTCGGCGGGTTCTTTCCCGCATTGCGCGCCGCGCGCTTACCGGTGGCCGAGGCGTTGAGGGCGGCTTGAGCTCGGCGCGCGGCACTCTGAATCTGGCGATCCCGAGGAATAATAGGATTTAGTGCCTGAAGGCCGCAGGATGTGTCTCAAGCCTGGCAATGGATCGACTCGTACCCAGATCGTAGCCGAGGACCACAATCGTTGTAAGACCGAAGAAGTGCTTCGATGATAGATTTGCTGACGCTTGCGTCAGTATTGTCGGAGCGGTGTCCGACACGCGCCACCGCCGCTCAACCCTTTGCCGCCATGCCGCTCGGGTCCTCGAAACTGCGGCCAAACATAAAACCATGATCCTGCGTCGGATTGACATCCGCAACACCTCCACCCTTGCCGGCGGCATCTGCCGTTGCATTGACGGCGTCGCGACTGTCGGCCGACAGTGCCAGCATCATTTCACTCGCCACATGTGCGTCGGATGGTGTCTGAAAACATCATGCACGCCGCGGTCTCGTCGCTGAACTGTGGATTGTTGTTGGCACCAAGGGCCTCATAGAAGGCCCTTGCCTTTGGCAAGTTGCGCACCGGTAGGTTTATGAAAATCATTTTGGTCATCGGTCTTCTCCTGAACAGCTCCTGACTATAACGACGAACATTGCAGTCCAATTTCGACAGGCGACGGCATCGGCTGGAGGCCGGGCTCCTCGGACTAGGTACAATGCCTCTAAATGAACTATAAGCACATCTATCACGCGGGCAACTTTGCTGACGTGGCGAAGCACGTTGGCCTGATGTACTGCCTAGGCGCGCTGCAACGAAAGGACTCGGCGATTTTCGTCCTGGACAGCCATGCGGGCCGAGGTTTCTATGACATGCAGGCGCCCGAAGTGCAAAAGTCCGGGGAAGCCGAGCGTGGCATCCAACGGCTGATCGAAACCAGCCTAGGTGAAACGCTGCTGGCCGACTACTTCGCCTCCATCCGCGCGCGGCGCGGCAAGCGCCTGCCGCGCTATCCAGGTTCGCCTGCGCTGATCGCAAGCGCGCTGCGACCGCAGGATCGAGCACTGTTCGTTGAATTGATGCCCGCGGAGGCGCGCGCCGCCGAACGGGAGATCGAGTCTCAAGGCAGAGTGCGAACCGAGATCGGCGATGGTTACGCTGCGCTCAAGGCCTATTTGCCCCCGGAAGAACGCCGCGGACTGGTCTTGATCGATCCGCCATACGAAAGCCTGGACGAACTGAAACTGATGCTGCAAGCATTCACTGAGACTTATCGCCGCTGGCCGCTGGGCACCTACCTCATGTGGTATCCCATCCGCAGTGCGGGACAGCGCAGCATGGTGCATTCGCGTTTCGAGGCCCTGCGCATTCCGAAAATGCTGTTCGCTGACCTTGCCATTCATCCGGACGATGCCGGCATCGGGCTCGCCGGCAGTGGGCTGATGATCGTCAATCCCCCCTACGGAGCCGATGATCACATCCGCGAGGCGTACGCTGCCATTCACCGGGGAATTGCCACTCCCGGCGCCGGCTATGTCGAAGTAGGCCGACTGACTCCCGAGCGAATGGCACAATAGCGGTTCTAGCCCACAATAGCGGTTCTAGCCCACGGCTTCGATTTCCCAGGACTTAAATTTATGGACAGTAATTCCTTACGCGACCATCTCGCCAAAGTGCATGCGGAACTGACCGAGGCGCTTCGAGCGGACCCCAAGTCCCGGGAAACCCTGAACGATATGATGCTAGACATCAATCGCCTGATCGACAAACCTGCCGACGTGACGGCCTCATCCCACGGATCTCTTCCCGATCGCCTGGAAAGAGTCGCCGTTCAATTCGAGGCGGATCACCCGACTCTGGCGGCGAGCGCACGGCGGCTGGTCGACTTGCTCGGCGAGGTCGGAATTTAAGCCGGGCGCACCGGCGTCGAATAGCTGAGCTAGCCGGTCCAAACGATGGAATCGACAACTCGGGCGGCAATGCCTTCGACAGTCTTGATATCGGTGGTCGCAGCATGCGTGAGTACGGCAATACTGCCGTGACCAGGCACCGGGACGATGACTCCGCGGTAGCCCTGCTCGTCGAATTGCACCGGCTTTGACTCGTGCTCATGCACGAGCACCATTACGGTGACGGGACCTGATTCGGTTTGGATGACGAGATGCGGCACATGGTGTCCGCGAAACTTGCAGCTGCTTGCATAACTTATTACAGCCGAGCCCGTAGCCAAGCGCAGGTGCGTATTTCGCAGCACCTTTTGCAGCTCCACGTCGGGCACCGGCCGGTCGGTCTTAAGCCACGCGCCCGGTTCTGCGGCCATGTGCGTCACGACGTCGGCGGCAATGCTCGCGCCCGGTGCCCCCACCCACAGAACTCCCGCCACGAGCACCGCCACCAGCACGCTGGCGGCCATGGCCAGCCACCCGCGGCGATAGGTCGTGGAGCGTGACGACCGCAACGACCGCTTGGCCGGGAACGGCACGACACCATCGGAACCGTCCGCATCGGTGCTCCCTGCCGAGTGCTCGGGCGCCACCCAGTCCCCCCGGCCCGGCAATTTGACTCGCAATGCGCGGTCGAGGCGCGACTCGAACCGCAACAGCCGTTCGGCGTACACCGTGCATTCACGGCAGTCCTCGCGATGCGCTCGTAACTTGGGATCCGGGTCGTTCGGATCTCCCAACATCGCTCTTCTAAACTGCGCGTGGTCCATCATTCTTGCGGATCCAAACTCGTGTCCTCGCCGCATAGCGCGCGCAGCCGCTTGCGCGCGCGAAACAGGCGCGTCAGCACCGCGGCGCTCGACAGATCGAGTTCGCTGGCAATTTCGGCGGTGGAATAGCCCATCAGCACCTGCAGGACCAGCGGCTCGCGGTACTCGTCGGGCAGTTTAAACATGGCGTTACGTAGCTCCGCGAGATCTTGTTCCTCCGCGGCTGCCAGCATCGGCTCCTCACGGGCGATCAATTCATCGACATCCACAGTCACAAAGCGCTTGCGTTCAAAGCTGCGCGCATATTCCCGGCGGATAATCGTCAGAAACCAGGGTTTGGCCGCGGCCTCGTCCAGCAGTGAATCTTGGGCCTTCCATGCCCGCAGCATGGTTTCCTGCACGACATCTTCAGCTAAGGCGCGATCGCGGGACAGCCAGAATGCGAACCGCAGCAGGTCAGGACGCAGGGACTGGCATAACGTCTGGAAGCGGTCCCGCTTCTGATTTCCGCCAACCTGATCCTTCATGGTTAAATCAGCACCCGGCTTAAAATATCTCCCCAGCGATATTACCGCGTTACGTCGACGCCCTCGACGGCTGGAGGTCTGAAGCGGGGGCAGGCCTGGCGAAATAGCTGCGCTGGAGTAATAACTAGGAGTCACATTGTATATGACCGGATCTGCCGCCAGTTCATTTCCAAACACCCGCCTGCGCCGCATGCGCCGCGACGAGTTTTCGCGCCGTTTGATGCGCGAAACCCACTTGTCGGTGGATGCCTTGATTTACCCGGTTTTTGTGGTCGAGGGCCGGGGCCAGCGTCAGCCTATCGCGTCCATGCCGGGCATCGAGCGGCTGTCCATCGATGAGTTGCTGCGCGAGTGTGAAACCCTGGTGCGCCTGAAGATCCCGGCGATCGCTCTATTTCCGGTGACGCCCAAAGAAAAAAAGACCCTGGATGCGCGCGAGTCCTGGAATCCCGACGGCGTGGCGCAGGCCGCCGTGCGCGCGGTCAAAAAGGAGTTTCCAGGCCTCGGGGTCATCACCGACGTGGCGCTGGATCCCTTTACCACCCATGGTCAGGACGGCTTGATCGACGCGAATGGCTACGTTCTGAACGATTTGACCGTGGAGACCCTGGTGCGCCAGGCGCGCTCGCATGCCGATGCCGGAGCCGATGTGGTTGCCCCTTCGGACATGATGGACGGGCGCATCGCTGCCATCCGCAATGCCTTTGAGACCGCGGGCCTGGCCAATACGCGGATTTTGGCCTACGCGGCGAAGTATGCCTCGAGCTTTTACGGCCCGTTCCGTGACGCGGTAGGGTCCGCCGGTCAGCTCGGCACGGGCGGCAAGCACACTTACCAGATGGACCCCGCCAATTCCGATGAGGCGCTGCGCGAAGTCGCCCTGGACATCGCCGAGGGCGCCGACATGATCATGATCAAGCCGGGTCTGCCCTACCTCGATATCGTGCGCCGCATCAAAGACCACTTCGGCATGCCCACCTTCGTCTACCAGGTGAGCGGCGAGTACGCCATGATCATGGCCGCCGCGGGTAATGGCTGGGTGGACGAACGTGCCGTGGCACTGGAGGCGCTGGTATCCATCAAGCGCGCAGGGGCAGACGCCGTTTTGACATATTTCGCCAAGCGTGCGGCGGAGTGGCTCGCAGAGTGAGCACCACCTTTGGACCTGATACCCCGGATCAATACGGCGTCGTCGGCCACCCGATCGCGCATAGCTGGTCGCCGTTCATCCACGGGATGTTCGCCAAGGCCACGGCACAAAACTTGGTGTACCGCCTGTTCGATGTGGCCCCGGATGATTTTCGGCGTGAAGCACTGCGCTTGTTCGCCGTCGGCGTGCGCGGCCTCAACATTACCGTGCCCCACAAGCAGGCGGCCGCCGAGCTGGTCAACGAACTTACGCCGCGGGCGGAGCGAGCCCAGGCGGTCAATACAATCGCCTTTTTCAAGGATACCTCGCTGCTCGGCGACAACACCGACGGGCTTGGGCTAACATTCGATCTGGAACGCAATCTCGGCATCACTCTCGCAGGCAAGAGACTACTGATCCTCGGTGCGGGCGGCGCGGTTCGCGGCGTCCTCGGCCCATTGCTGGAACGTGAATTGAGCGAAGTGATCATTGCCAATCGCACCCCGGATCGAGCGCGCAATTTGGCGGCCGAATTCGCCGACATGGGCCAGATTTCAGGCTGCGGGTTCGCCGACATCTCGGGTCCGCCCTACGACCTCATCATCAACGCCACGTCGGCGAGCATTCAGGGCAAAATGCCCGAGATGCCGGTGGGTCTGGTCGGTGAAGAGACGATTTGCTACGACATGGCATACGGCCGCGGCCACACACCCTTCACTTTGTGGGCGAAATCCCTGCATGCGGCGCGCACCACCAAGGGATGGGGCATGCTGGTGGAGCAAGCCGCGGAGTCGTTCCTGCTTTGGCGCGGCATTCGGCCCGATACCCGGCCCGTTCTGCAGGCGCTCGCTCAGCACGCCTAGTCGCAGGCGCCACGCGAGTCGCAAGCGCAACACTCACCTAACGCATGGTGACCAATTCTTCCGCGCTGGTCGGGTGAATGGCCACGGTATCGTCGAAGTCGCTCTTCGTGGCGCCCATTCGAATCGCCACCGCGAAGCCCTGCAGCATTTCATCGGCGCCCGTGCCGATGATGTGGCAGCCGACGATTCGCTGGTCCGGCCCGACACACACCAGCTTCATATCGGTATGCGTCTTGCGCGTGGTCAAGGCGTGATACATGGGTGTGAAATCCGCGACGTAGACTTTCACCGCATCGCCATGCTGCGCACGCGCCTCCGCTTCACTGACGCCAACAGTGCCGATGGGTGGGTGGGTAAATACCACGGTCGGAATCATGTTGTAGTCGAGGCGGCGACCGGCTTCGCCGCCAAACAGGCGATCGCTCAGGCGCCTGCCGGCGGCAATGGCGACCGGCGTGAGGGCGGCGCGGCCGGTCACGTCGCCGATGGCGTAGACGCCCGGCACATTGGTGTTTTGAAACCCGTCGGTGGGCACATAACCGAGGTCATCGAGACCGACCCCGGCCTTGCCGAGATCCAGACCGCCCACATTGGCTTTGCGACCCACAGCCCATAGCAGACAATCGAACCCCGAGAACTCGCGGCCGTCCGCCGCAGTCACGCTCTTGAGACCCGACGCCTCGCGGGCCGCTGTCGGCACGACGTATTGCTGAACCGCAATTCCCTCCTCGCGCATCTCGCGCATCAGAGATTTTCCAAGCATGGCATCGAAGCTCATCAACGGATGGTCTCGGCGGACCAGCAATTCCACCTCGCTGCCCAATTCGTGGAACGCACCAGCGAACTCGCAAGCCACGTAGCCGCTGCCGATGATGGCGACGCGTTTCGGCCGTTTCTGCAACTCGAAAAAGCCGTCCGATGTGATGCCGAGTTCGATCCCCGCCAATTCCGGCATGATGGGCAGGCCGCCGGTAGCGATGACGATGTGCCGTGCCGTCAGACGTTCGCCGTTCACTTCCACGGTGTTCTTGTCCAAGAAGCGAGCCGCTCCTCGCACCCAGGCCACGCCCTTGATCTTCAGATTGCGTTCGTAGATGCCGTTCAAGCGCAGCACATAGGCATCGCGCTTGGCCTTGAGGGCCGGCCAATCGTTGCCGCCGACGGTAACATCGAAGCCATAGTCCTTCGCATCGTCCAGGCTCTGGGCCACCCCTGCCGCATTCCACATGATTTTTTTCGGTACGCATCCCACGTTGACGCAGGTGCCTCCCAAGCGGTGCGATTCGATCACGGCCGCTTTGGCGCCGTATTCGGCCGCGCGCTGGGCGCAGGCCAGCCCGCCGCTGCCGCCGCCGATGCTGATGAGATCGAATGATTGGTCCGACACTGTGAACTCCATACCGAAAGGCCGGAAAAACACAATGATATACTGCGCCGGTCCATAACTCGCGGATGAGGTGCTACGGTGATCGGTGTTGTCGTGACCCTAGCGTTACTTGTTGCGCTGATCGTTTACTTGGTCGGCATTTACAACGGCCTGGTGGGTCTGCGCGAGAACGTCAAGACCGCGTGGGCGAATATCGACGTACTCTTGAAGCAGCGACACGACGAGCTGCCGAAGCTCATTGAAACCTGCAAGCGCTACATGCAATTCGAGCAGGAGACGCTCGAAAAAGTGATGCGCGCCCGGGCTTCGGTGAGTTCGGCGAGTGCGTCAGGAAATGTCGCTGCGGTGGGCGCGGCCGAGCAGCAGCTGCGCGCCGGCGTCGGCCGCCTGTTCGCGGTGGCCGAGAATTACCCGCAGCTCAAGACCGACGAGACCTTCAAGCAGTTGCAGGGAAGAATTACCGCTCTGGAGGAGTCGATCGCCGACCGCCGCGAACTTTATAACGATCAGGTGAATCTGAATAATATTCGCGTGAAGGTCTTCCCGGACGCCTTGATCGCGCAGCGATTCGGCTTCCAGCCGGCGCAGCTGTTGGAATTCTCGGCCGCGGAAAAGAGCGACGTGGATGTGGGCGCGCTGTTCGGCACCAAGGAGCCTGTGTAGGGCTCCCGCCGCGGGGGCAACCCGGCCCATGTCCGGCGATCGCTTCAAATTCTGGCTGCTGGTCGCGGGCCTCGCCGCAGGCGCGGTGTATTCCTTTTGGTACGCGTTCAAGGCCTGGGCCAAGAATCGAGTCATCGAGGACACGGCGACCTCGCGCGTGCGGTCTGCGGCACAAGGGTATGTCGAGCTCAGCGGCCGCAGCGTGCCGCCGCCCAACTCGCAGATCAAGGGCCCGCTGACCGGCCAGCCCTGCGCCTGGTGGCGCTACAAAATCGAGGAGCGCCGCTCCAGCGGCAAATCTCGCTCGTGGACCACCCTGCAAAGCGCGACCAGCGACACACCCTTTCTGTTGGACGACGGTACCGGTCAGTGTCTGATCGATCCGCGCGGCGCCGAAGTCTTTCCTGGAGCCAGGGACGTCTGGTATGGGCCATCGCAGTGGCCGCAGGGGCGGATACCGGACGGCAGCGGATTCTTCGGTCGCCTGGCCGATGCACTGGTGACGGACAGATACCGCTACACAGAGTATCGCTTGCAGCCGCAGGAAACGCTGTACGCGATCGGCGCGTTTCGCAGCCTCGGCGGCGTCAGCGTCGAAAGCCCCGATGCGGCGGTGACGGATTTGTTGCGGACTTGGAAGCAAGACCAAGCCGGGCTGCTGGCGCGTTTCGATGCCAACCATGACGGCGCCCTGAGCAGCGCGGAATGGGACCAGGCCCGCGCCGCCGCGCGCCGCCAGATCTTGGACGGCCGCGTCGCCGACGAAAAACCGCCCTCCTTGAACGTGCTGTCGCATCCGGCCGACGGACGCGCTTTTCTTCTGGCCGCTTCCGACGGCGAATCGCTGGCACAAAAATTCAGGCGGCGCGCGCTTGCCGGTATCGGCGGTTTCGTCGGCAGCTCGGCCGCACTCACCTGGATGTTGACGCACGTCTGATAGAATCTTACCGGTGAACAACCCACTCCTGGAATTGGAAAGCCTGCCCGCTTTCGGCCGCATCGAGGCGCGCTTCGCGCGTCCTGCGCTGGAATCCATGCTGGCGGAGAATCGCGGGCGCCTTGCCGAATTGACGGTGCAAACTGCGCCGACCTTCGCATCGCTGGTCATGCCGGTAGAGGAATTGAGCTACCGCTTAAGCCGGGTGTGGAGTCCGATCGGGCATTTGAATGCCGTCGCCAATTCGCCTGAGATGCGCGAGGCCTACAATGAATGCGTGCCGCTGCTGACAGCGTATTCCTCCGAACTTGGGCAGAACGCTGCGCTGCAAGCCGGCTACGCCTATGTGCTGCAGCATGAAGGCGAGCGGCTCGATCCGGCACAGCGCAAGGTGGTGGAGAACGCGCTGCGCGATTTTAGGCTGGCGGGAGTCGATCTCAAATCCGGCGACAAGACGCGCTATTGCGAGGTCGCACAGCATCTGGCGCAGCTGGCCACCAAGTTTTCCGAGAACGTTCTCGATGCCGGGCGCGCCTACACTCGCAGCGTCACCGATTATGCGGAGCTCGCGGGCTTGCCTGCGAATGCAGTGGATCGCGCTGCCGCTGACGCGCGGGAGGCGAATCAACCCGGCTGGCTGTTCAAGCTCGATCAGCCCACCTACATGACCGTCATGGCGAGCGCACAGAGTCCGCAGCTGCGCCGCGATATCTATGAAGCCTGGGTGACGAGAGCCTCGGAGGTGGGTCCCAGTGCCGGCCGATTCGACAATAACCCCATCATTGCCGAGATCCTGCCGTTGCGCCATGAATTGGCCCGATTGGTAGGCTTCAGCAACTTCGCCGATTATGCCCTGGCCACACGGATGGCCAAGAGCGGCAAGCAGGTGCTGACCTTTTTGGACGACCTGGCGCGGCGTTGCCTGCCCGCGGCGCGCCAGGAATTCTCGGACTTGGAGGAATTTGCCGGCCGCAAGCTCAATGCCTGGGACATGGCGTTCTACAGCGAGCGACTGCAGGAGAGCCGTTATAAGGTATCGCAGGAAGCGTTGCGGCCATATTTTCCGCTGCCCAAGGTGCTCTCCGGTCTGTTCGCCCTGATTCGCAGACTTTACGCCATCAGTGTGCGAGAAAGGCCCGGCGTAGGAGTCTGGCATCCCAGCGTGCGTTACTACGATCTGCTCGATCAGAATGAAGGGATCGTGGCCGGATTCTTTTTGGATCCGTATTCGCGCACCGAGAAACGCAGCGGTGCCTGGATGGATGAGTGCGTCGTCGCCAAGTCTTTGCCCACAGGCTCGGCCTTGCCGGTGGCGCAGTTGGTCTGCAATTTTACCGCGCCGGTGGGCACTGAACCCTCTCTGCTGACCCACGATGAAGTAACCACCCTGTTTCATGAATTCGGTCACGGGCTGCATCACATGCTGACGCGCGTAGCCTATCCGAGCATTGCCGGAATAAACGGCGTCGCCTGGGACGCGGTCGAGCTTCCCAGTCAATTCATGGAGAACTTCGTCTGGCGCCCCGAAGTTCTGCCGTTGATTTCCGCGCACGTTGATTCCGGCGAATCCCTGCCGGCGGACATGCTGCAGCGGCTTTTGGGCACACGCACCTTCAACGCGGCGCTCGACACGCTGCGCCAAATCGAACTGGCAAGTTTCGATTTTGAGTTGCATGCGAATTTCGACCCAGCGGAGGGAGCGAAGGTCGCCGAGATCCTCGCCGCGGTTCGCCGCCGGGTGGCAGTCGTACCGGCAGCCCCCTTTAACCGCATGCCCGCCAGCTTTGCGCACATCTTTGCCGGCGGTTACGCGGCCGGCTATTACAGCTACAAGTGGGCCGAGGTGCTGGCCGCCGACGCGTTCGAAGCGTTCGAGGACGCCGGAGTGTTCGACAGCGCAACGGCGGCGCGCTTTCGCGATTCGATTCTCAGCAGAGGAGGCAGCCTGGATGCAATGGACGCCTTCGTGAAATTTCGCGGCCGCGAGCCCGACGTGAGGCCGCTGCTCAAGCAAACGGGAATTGCCGCGTGACAGGCGCGGGCCAAGCGGGCGCAGTGATGCTGGCGCTGCTGGCCGCGAGAGCCGATGCGGGGACCGCCTACGTCAGCGATGAACTCGTGCTCGGCGTCTACGCCGAACAGAATGGCCAGGGTCAGCGCCTGGCGACGCTGCATTCCGGAGCGAGCCTCGAGACTCTTGCGGTCAATGGAGAATTTACCCAAGTCCGCTTGAGCGAGGGAACCACGGGCTGGGTCAAATCGTCCTACCTCACCACTCAGGAACCAGCCACCGCGCGGCTCAAACAGCTCCAAGATGAGCTGGATCGCAACCGCGCCACGACCCCGGCGCTGGCGGAGGCGGCGGCGCGCAGTGAACTCGAGCAACTGAAGCGTGAGCTCAAGGCCAAGCAATCTGAGCTCGATGCGCTGCGCGGAGTAATCTCCGTGCCTGCGCCCGCTGCCGATTCCGCGAGAGCGAATGCCGCAGGCGGCCCACCTGCTGCCGAGCTTTCGCCGCCGCGCGCGACTCCTCGCGCTCCTGCGGCCGCCGGCGCCATGACGGGCGTGGCTGCGTTGACCGCCTATGCCTGGGTGTGGGTGCTCGTTTTGCTGGCGGTGCTGGCCTGCGGCTTCTGGGTGGGTTACGCCACCTTGGCACGCCGCGTGCGGCACAAGTTCGGTGGAATCAAGGTCTATTAACATAATTCCGGCATTCCAGCCTTTGACATATCCGTGGCTCCGGCGCCAAAGCATTGCAGCAAAGGAGAACTAGGCACATGGCGCGGGCGACGTTATAAGCCTAGACTTCGAGCGATGCATGACCTACGCCGTAACGACTACGACGTTACGAATTCGGTACAAGTCAGTTCCACTGCGGCGGTGACCGTTGCGGTGCGCGAACTCTTTTCGGACGCCTTTCCCGGCGAGTCGTTCGACCGGGTCGCCGTGGCGTTTGAAGAATTCGACAAGCTATTCACGGGCCGCATGCCGGGTTATCACGGCGTCGACACCGTCTACCACGATCGCCAGCATTCGCTCGACATGACTTTGACCATGGCTCGCCTGTTGGTGGGCTATGAGCGCACCGTCGAGAGCCGCATGCGCTTCGGCGTCGAGCGCGCGGTCATGGGACTGGTGACTTCGCTGTTTCACGACGCAGGCTATATCCGCGAGTTCGGTGACCGGCAGCATCGCAACGGCGCCGAGTTCACTCTGTATCATGTGACTCGCAGTGCGCGATTCCTGACGCGGTTCCTGCCCAGCATCGGCATGGAAAACTGGGTTCCGATTTCGACGCGCATCGTGCATTTCACGGGCTACGAAATCAAACTTGACCAGATTCAACTGGCCGATGCCCGCGACCGTAAGCTAGGCCACCTGCTGGGTACGGCGGATTTGATCGCGCAGATTGCGGATCGATGCTATCTCGAGAAGTGCCGCGACCGGCTGTATCCGGAATTCGTGCTGGGCGGAATTGCCGCCACCACCGGTACCGACGGTGCCCTGCAGGTTCGCTACAGTTCGGGTCTGGACTTGCTGCGGCAAACCCCGGAATTCGTGCGCGAAACGCGCGTGCAGCGCCTCGAAGGCGAATTCGAACACGCTTACCGCTTTATCGAGCCGTTGTTCGGCGGCAAGAATCCGTATCTCGAGGCCATTGACCGCAATCTCGGCTACCTGCACCGGGTGTTGCGCGCCGAGCGTTGGCGAATGTTGCGGCGAAGTCCGCCGCTATTCACCTCCGGCGAAAATCAATTGGGTCAGGTGCGCGGGCTGATGTTGACGCACCTCAAGGCGCTCTGGGCTTAAGCCTCAAGGCCAATCAATGTTCGCGACGTAGCGCGCGTGCAATTCGTCCAGACGCAGCAGCACTTCTTCCTTGCCCAGCAGCGGCGCCGCAGCAACTGCCTTGTAGAGCACGGCCGGACTTAAGCCGCGCCGCGCATTTTCCGCCACGGGTGCAAAGCTGAAATGCCAGGGTTCGGCTTGGACGCCCGACAGGACGCCGCGAAACGGGCGGAAAAATCCGAACCGGGCCGCATTTTCCTCCAGCCATTCG
The DNA here is from genome assembly GCA_040004115.1 of Gammaproteobacteria bacterium. Taxonomy (GTDB): domain Bacteria; phylum Pseudomonadota; class Gammaproteobacteria; order Steroidobacterales; family Steroidobacteraceae; genus Bog-1198. The sequence continues at coordinate 41,712 of JBDUBO010000017.1, forward strand.
CCGAGCGGTGCGAACGGTCCACCGGATGCGAATTCCTCCGGCGTCAGCTGTACCCGATAGCCCGGCGCCGTGGCGCGAGCATCAATCACATCGACATCCGTCCCCCAGTGATGGCGGCTCGCTCCGGGAAGGGCAGACCAAAGCAGTATGCTGTCGACTCGCTCCGGCGCGGACAACCGGCTCACGTCGACGGGCCGGCCGGTAGCGTCCAGCATTGGCCTCTGGCCGCTGAATTTGCCGTTCCAGATGGTCAGTTGACGAGAAAAGTCGCGAAAGCTGCTCTGCGGCCTAAGGTCGAAGCCGTCGGCCTGGGCCGCCCGGCGCAAATTCAAGAAGGGGGCGACCACGTGCTCATGCAGGGCACAGTCGGGGTCTGGCACCGCGGTGATGTGAGTGCGGACTTGCCCGGTCAATTCGCCGTCGTTCACGACGCCACGTCACGGGGCTGGTCGCGGGCGGCACTTAATTCGGCCACCTGATCAAAGATGCGGGCCAGCGTTCCGACTTCCTGGGCCCCTGAAATCGTGTATTGCCCTTCGAAGACGAAGGTTGGGACGCCGGTGATGCCGAGCACCGCGGCGTGGCGTTCGGCCGCAATCACCCCGTCCTGGCCCGCCCGCAGTATCAGCGCGGCGCGGGACTCGTACTCCGCCAATCCGGCTTCGACCCCCAGCCTGACCAATTCCTCGACATCTCCTATGTCGCAACCCTCCTCGAAATAGGCCCGCATAACGCGATCCTTAACGAGGGACTGACGGCCTAAACGGGCCGCATGGGCAATTAACAGGTGCGAGCGGCGGGTATTCGGCACGCGCTTTATCAAATCGAAGCGAAATTCGATGCCGGCGGCCTGGCCCTGGCGCTGTAATTCGGCATGCGCCTCCGCCACGCGCTCGGCATTCCCCAGCCGGGCCGTAAGGTAACTCTCGCGCTCGACACCATCCGCGGGTATCTCGGGATTGAGCTCGAATGGCCGCCAAATCACTCTCGGCTCGTATTGCGGGCGGGCCGCCACCGCTAGCTCAAAGCGCCGCTTGCCGAGATAGCACCAGGGGCAAACGGTGTCGGAATAGATGTCAATGCGCATATTTCGCGGCCATGCGTGTCGATTGTACGGGTCCCCTTATGGGGGTTGGCGTGAACGAGTATGATTCCATAGAGGTTCCACTGGGTGAACGGTTGGTGTAATTAATGGCGCGAAGCCTTAAAACCAAGTATTTGCTGCTAGCACTGGCGGTCGGCGCTGTCCTGTCGCTGATATTGAGCGGCTTGGCCTACTACGAACACCGGGTGGATGCCGCATACATCAACCAGCTAACCTATGCCACGGTCGCGCAAAAGCTGGAAGCCGACCTGGAGACCCGCGCCAGCAGTCTAAGCGAAATCACCGGTACCTCGCTCGCGGGTGCGCTGGCGTCGGGCAACAAAGCCGCGGTCGCGTCGATCGCCGGCCGGCTGCTCGACGAACGCGACATTGAACGAGTCGAAGTCTTGGATGCCGGCGACTCGCCTCTGTTCAACGGCGGCGATACCACCGCCAGGCAAACCGGCGACTGGTTCGTCTTTCAGAGCACGATTCATTCCAATCTGGTATCGGCACCCGTGCAGCGCGTCGGCTCGCTGCGCATCTGGATGAGCCGCGCCGAGATGCACGAGACTCTGGCCAGCATACGCAAGCAGCTCGAGAGCCAGCAGGGCTTGCAGATCAAACGCATGCGCGGCCTGCTCGCCGGCATCGCCATCGCTTTGCTGCTCTCGGGACTGGCTGGCGCCTGGTTCATCGCCCGGCAACTGGCGGGACCCATTTCTGCTCTGGTTAAGAGCGCCGACCGCATAGGCCGGGGCGACTACACACGGCCCCTCGCTGTGGTGCGTCATGACGAGCTCGGCGACCTGCAGTTCGCGCTGGAACGCATGCGGCAGAAGCTGAACGAAACCACCATCACCAAGAACTATCTCGACACGGTGCTCAACAGCTTGAGCGATGCCGTGTTGGTGACGTCGCCCGACGGCATTGTGAAAAGCTGCAATGAAGCCACGCAGCGCCTGCTGGGCTACCGCGCGGCCGACCTGGTCGACAAGCCCTTGACCAGTTTCATCGATGAGGCACACCGTGCGGCGTTCGACCCGAGCAACTCGGCGCCGGAGGCGCGCGAGACCGTGCTGCGCACGGCCAGCGGTCAGACCATTCCGGTATCGATGGCCAGCTCCTCGATCTCGACGGAGGATCCGCAGTTCCAGGGCAATATCTATGTGGCTCGCAATATCACAGAGCGCAAACGCGCCGAGCGGCGTATCCGCTACCTGGCGCGCTATGACACGCTCACCAAGATGCCCAACCGCATGCAGTTCCAGCACTTGCTGCAGCAGGCGATTGCACGCTCCCGCCGCAACCAGCGCTCGCTCGCGCTCCTGTACCTGGACTTGGACCGATTCAAAGAGGTCAACGACACATTCGGGCACGCTGCCGGCGATCGGACGCTGGAAATCTTAAGCGAGCGCCTGACCCGAAATTTGAGCAAGGACACGGTCATCGGGCGGCTGGCGGGCGACGAATTCGCCATGTTCATCGATGACTTGCCGGTGGACGTCGACAATAGGGCGGCCATCGGCACGCTGGCGCGCACTCTGCTCGATGAAATAAGCCGCACCTTCTACGTGAACCAGCAGGAGGTGTACCTCACGGCCAGCGTCGGCGTCGCCATCTGTCCATACGACGCCGAGAATGTGATCGATTTGATCCGCAATGCCGATGCGGCGATGTATCACTCCAAGCAGAACGGCGGCAACTCCTGCGCCTTCTATATACCCGAAATGAATGCGGCCGCGGTCGAGCGGCTGATGCTGAAAAGCAAGTTGCGGCGCGCGCTGGAACGAGACGAATTGGTGATTCTGTATCAATCCAAAGTTGATCTGCGCAGCGGGCGCGTCGTCGGCGCCGAGGCGCTGTTGCGCTGGCGCCTGCCGGGGCATGGCGACATCTCACCCTCGCATTTCATTCCGCTGGCCGAAGAAACTAGTCTGATCCTGGATATCGGCGAGTGGGTGATGAATCGGGTGTGCGCAGACTACCGTCAATGGCAGAAAATCGTGCCGGAGCCGGGCAGAATTGCCATCAATCTCTCGCTACGCCAACTCAAACAGGCGAGTTTCATCGCCCGCTGCCGCAACGTGTTCCGCAAGCATGATGTCTCGCCCACATGCTTCGAGCTCGAGGTCACGGAAACCACCTTGATGACCGACCCGAAGCGCACCATCGGCCTGCTGAACGAACTGTATGCCATGGGATTGAACCTCGCCATCGACGATTTCGGCACTGGTTATTCTTCCCTGTCGGCGCTGCAGCAGTTTCCCATCGGGACCCTGAAAATCGATCAATCCTTCGTGCGCGACGTCGCCGTCGACTCGGACGATGCGGCCATCGTGCGTACCATCATCGACATGGGAAAGAGCCTCGATCTCGAGGTGATTGCGGAGGGCGTGGAAGCCGGCGAGCAACTCGAGTTCCTGCGCAAGCACGGCTGCTACTACGCGCAGGGTCGTCTGTTCGGCGACGCGATGGAAGCGGGCAAATTGGTTGGAATTCTGGCCGGACAGTTGGACGGCGCGCCCTACCATGCAGATTTGTGCGTGCCTTCGGTCTTGCGGCCGATTCGATTGTCCTCGTAGCTCGTAGCTGTGCTGTCCGCTCGGGATCTCACCCTGCGGCGTGGTCCGGAGCCGCTGTTCGAGCACGTCGATTTCACCGTCTTCCGCGGCAACAAGGTCGGAATCACCGGCGCCAACGGCTCCGGCAAGTCCAGTCTATTTGCCGCAATTCTCGGCGACCTCAACCCTGATCGCGGCGACATCGAGGTACCCGCCGGCTTGAAGATCGGCCACGTCGAGCAGGAAATCGCCGCCAGTCCGCGCGCCGCCATTGAATTCGTATTGGACGGCGACACCGAATTACGCAGCGTACTGAGGCTGATCGAGGACGCCGAGCGGCGCGATGCGGCCATGGCGCTCGCGGAAGCCTACGGCTTGCTGCAGACCATCGACGGCTATCGCGCCCGTGCGCGGGCGGCGGCCATCATGCATGGGTTGGGCTTCAAATCATCGGATCACGCGCGAGCGGTGTCGGAGTTTTCGGGCGGCTGGCGGGTTCGATTGGCCATGGCCCGCGCTTTGTGCTCCCGCGCCGATCTGTTGCTGCTGGATGAGCCAACCAATCACTTGGATTTGGATGCCATCGTCTGGCTGGAGGATTGGCTGGCGGCGTTCCCGGGCACTTTGCTGATGATTTCGCATGATCGCGAATTCCTCGACGCCATCATCGACCGGGTGCTGCACATCGAGAATAACGCCATCCACGCCTACTCCGGCAATTACTCGCAATTCGAAAAAAAGCGCACCGAGGAATTGGCGCTCCAAACGGCATTGCAGGCGCGTCAATTGAAGCGCGTGGCAGAGATCACCGCATTCGTGAACCGCTTTCGCGCCAGCGCCACGAAGTCGCGACAGGCGCAAAGCCGGATCAAGATGCTGGAGCGCATGGAGCACATCGTGCCGGCGCACGTAGACAGTCCGTTCGAGTTCGAATTCTTCAAGCCGCTGAAGACACCGCGGCCGCTGTTGACGGTGGAGGACGCGGCGTGCGGCTATGGGACGACCCGCATCGTCGCCGGCATCAATGCATCCATCTCACCGCAGGATCGCATCGCGCTGCTCGGGCCCAACGGCGCCGGCAAATCGACATTGACCAAAATGCTGGCCGGCGAGACCCCGCCTCTTGGCGGAAAACGCATGGCCGCCGCCGACTTGAGCATCGGCTACTTTGCACAGCAACAGATGGAACAGTTGCGGCCGGATTACGATGCCTTTTGGCACCTGCGCAATTTGGGCGGCCCGGACTTCGCAAGAGGCGACGAGCAGCGCGTGCGCGACATGCTGGGACAATTCGGTTTCGCGGGCGATCGCGCCTTCGAGCCCGTGGGTCGATTTTCAGGCGGTGAGAAAGCGCGACTGACTCTGGCCATCCTGGTGGCGCGCCGGCCGAATCTTTTGTTGCTGGACGAACCCACCAATCACCTCGACATCGATATGCGCCAAGCTCTCACCGTCGCGTTGCAGAGCTTCGAGGGCGGCCTCGTAATCGTGTCCCATGATCGTCACTTGATCAAAACGGTGGCCGATTCACTATGGCTGGTCGCCGACGGCAAGCTCGAAGAATTCGACGGCGACTTGGACGATTATCAGGGGTGGCTAAGATCTCGAGGCAAGAAGGATCCCTCTGCCGGCGCCGGCGCTGGGGCTAGGGCTGCCAAGCGAGGCCAGCCGAAGCGCGCCGCCGCGTCATTAAGCAAGCTGCGTGGTGAGATAGTCGAGGTCGAGCAGCGCATTACCGCCGTCGCCGCGCAGATGTCGCAGGTCGAAACTGCACTCTGCCAAGACCCCATGCACGGCGGACTGCAGGCGCAGCATGCCGATTTAACGCGGGACGCAGCCACCCTGGAGCTACGCTGGATGGAGATCGGCACTGCAATCGAGGTTGCAGAGACCGAGGCCGGCCGCCGGGACTCTGGGTGATGGAGGAATCAGAAGGGGTATCAGAGGTAGCCGGGCATCCCACTCCCTCGCTCGTGATGCGTTGCGTCGGGATCATTCCGCCGGCATTCGTGATCGCTTGGGTCTCGCTGATCTTCTGGAATTCGGCGAAGCCGCTGCCGCCGGGCACCCACGTGGTATCGCAGGTATCGCGGCTGTCGGAGGCCGATGTTGAATTCCTCACCGAGTCACCGCAAAGCCCAAATGTCGCGTCCCGCGATGCGGCAGCCATCGATCATGCCGAGCAGTTGATCGTGATTGATCGTTCGCCGGTGACTCGCGAATTGGCGCAGCGCCTGCTGGCGAGAAAGCGGCTGCGGCCCGGCATCAAGATCGTGCTGGTAACGGACCCCGCCAACCAGGTATTCGGCGGCACTCCCGCGGCGACACTGGCGTCCTTGGAGCAGGCCGGCGTCATTGTTGCGCGCGTCCAGTTGGATCGATTGCGCGATTCGAACCCGTTGTATTCCGGAGTCTGGCGTCTGCTGATCGGCTGGTGGAGCAACCCGTTCGATGAAGCGCCGGGAAACGTGAGCTTGCGGGTATGGTTGCGTATGCAGAACTTTAAGTCGAATCAGCGGCAACTGCTGGTGGCGGACGATGGGTCCGCAGGCTGGAGCGCCATCATCGCACCCACCGATGCCGTCGCGGGCCTAGTTTTCAAGGGATCTGTGGCCCGCGCGATGATTGCCAGTGAATTGCAAATCGTAAAATGGTCGACCGATGATGATCGCCTGCCCGCTGCCACCCCTATGGAAGGCGGCGGCTTGGGATCGATCGATGCGCGATTTCTGACCGAGGGCGGCATCAAAACCGCGTTGCTCGACGCCGTAGCGGCGGCGGGAACCGGCGATCGGATCAGCATCGCAGTCGAAGTCCTCAGTCATCGCCCATTGATCACGGCAGCCATTGCCGCCGCATGGCGCGGCGTGCGCCTGCGTGTGCTGCTGTCCCGCGACCGCATCCCGAACAGGACGGTGGCCGACGAGCTCCTGCGAGAGGGGGCCGGCCGCATCGAAGTGCGTTGGTTCGCGGATGAACCGGCGGTGCCGCGCCTCTCGCTGCTCGCGGTCCGGCACCGCAGCGACCTGTGGCTGAATTTCGGCGCGGCAAACTTCACCCGCCGCAATCTCGACGACTTGAATCTCGAGGCCGGCGTGGAACTGCGCATGCCATTGCGGGCGGCGCCGGCGCGCGCCGTGGCCGAATACTTCGACGGACACTGGTCGCGCGCAGCCGTGTATCCCCGCGTCGCGGATGAAGGCAGCGCTGCCTATTGGCGCTATCGTTTCGCGGAGGCCACCGGGCTATCGAGCTTCTGAAGTCTTGGCGAGAGTTGCGCCGACTTGCGCGACGATCTGTGCGAACGCCGCGTCGGTGGCCCGGGCATAGGCATCGATAATCGCAGTCAACCGGTTCTCTGAAGCGAGCAGCTGCTCGTCCGCCGCGAACTGACCGAGCACGCGCCGATCGCCCGAACTGCCGAGCCGTACCAGGAAATGCACGTGCACCGTGGGCGCGCTCGCCCCGGCCGCGTACTCGGCTTGAAAGTCCGCGACTTCCATTTCCAGCCAGTAGGCGCTGGCAAACACCGACGCGTCGCCGTTCACGGTGCGCACGGCAGCGCGCGAGCGGAACGCCTGAACCGCGACGTCCTGCAGCACCTCGCCCAACGCGCCGTTCCAGCGGGCGTCGGCAAAGTAGTCGAGGTGTCGATCTGGATACAGCACGGCGATGCGGTCGGACTCCAAACCGGGTCGCATCCGTGGTTTGAGCACCGCCAGATCGACGGCAAGCTCGGCGGCCGGCG
>JBDUBO010000086.1:0-17359 GCA_040004115.1 Gammaproteobacteria bacterium
TCGAGCAGAGCCTTCAAGGGCTGCTGCGTGGCATCGGCCACCACTTCGATATCGATATCCGCCGCGTTTGCCTGAAAGCCGCGCAGGAACTGCGGCAGCCATCGATAGCAGCTGTACGCTCCGCAGCCGATGCGCACGATGTGCTGGACATCCGTCCCCACCTTGCCGATGTCGGCCTCCGCACGCTCAATTTGAGCCAGAATCAGCCCGGCCTCCTCGGACAGGACCTTGGCTGCCTTGGTCATCTGAAGACGCTTGCCGCTGCGGGTAAACAACGGCGATCCCCAACGTCGCTCCGCTTCGCGAATCTGGTGACTTAGCGCGGATTGCGTCAGGCCGAGCAAACTTGCCGCGCGCGTGACACTGGCTGTTTGCGCCATGGCTTGCAGCATTCGAAAGTGCCGTATTTCTAGCTTCGGAAGGAACATGATTGCCTTTAATATATGCAAGACTCTCATGTATGTGGTGAGAATTGTTAATTTTATTAATCATTAGGGGGGTGCTAAATTGACAGTCGAGACCTTCCCGCTCCATGGATTTGGAGTGTCCGTACATGTAGCTGGAGCGATGACGTGGACGATTCCCGAGAAGCACGATTAGATGATGTCGCATCGTTGGTCAATCTCACGCGCTATCCGATTGTGGATTTGGACAGCCCGGCAGGTAGGGAGCTAATTTCGCGCTGTCGCATCGATATCGGCGATTCCGGCGCGCTGGTCCTGTCGGCCTTTCTCACGCCTTCCGCCACGGCGCAACTGGCCGCAGAGGCGCGTGGGTTAGAAGGGGTGGAGCATCGATACCAGACTGACCATACGGTGTACTTCGAACCCCCTGATGAGGGCCTGCCGGAGAGTCACCCGCGCCGCCGGCGGGTGCGCACCGACAAGAGCAGCGTGCCCTACGATTTGATTCCACACAGCGCGCTGCTGCGGCGCCTGTATGAATGGGGTCCGTTGCTCGCCTTCGTCGCCGCGGTACTGGGTGAGACGAATCTGTACCGTCACGGTGACCCGATGGCGGCGTTGAATATCAATGTCCATGGCTCAGGCCAGGAACTCGGCTGGCACTTCGATCGGACCGACTTCGCGGTTACTCTGTCTTTGCAGCAAAGCGAGCTGGGCGGGGTGTTTGAATATGTCCCCAATCTGCGCAGCGACGAGGATGAGAATTACGACGGCGTCGCCGGCATTCTTGCAGGATCGGGCGCAGGTGTGCGTCATTTGCCGGCGGAACCCGGCACCTTGACGCTGTTCCGCGGGCACTATTCCTTGCATCGTGTCTCCCCGGGCAGCGGCCCAAGCAAGCGCCTGATGGCCGCATTGAGCTTTACGCGGGAGCCGGACGCGTGCTTTAGCGGTTACGCCAGGCGGCTATTTTACGGGCGTGAGACGCCGGTGAATCAGACACCGCCCCCGGCGACGGTCAAGCCGGAATGACGCTGGTATTGACGGCACGGCGCGATATCAATCTCGCGACCTTTTACCGCGTTGCGTGGCAGCGCGAGGGTGTTCGCCTTGCCGATGAGGCGGTGGCGAAAATAGCGTCTTGCCGCGAATCGTTCCTGCGTCTCATCGATGGCGATCCCAGTGTCACGGTCTACGGGGTTACCACATCGACAGGCGAGCGCGCCAGCCATCGTCTCTCATCGCGGGAGCGCGACGTTCACGGGGGGGCAAAGCTTTTTTCAGCCGCGACGTCGTTCGGTGACCCGCTGCCGACGCGAGTGGTGCGTGGAATCATCTTTGCGCGCCTGGCGAATTTTTTGGAAGGTCATTCGGCGACTTCGACACGGATTGCACTGGCGGTGGCCGAGATGCTGAATGGAGCAGAGGTTCCCTGCGTTGCGGGGTCGGGGCAGGGGGGTGCGGGAGAAATTCTCGCGCTATATCCGCTGTTCGCGGATCTCTCGACTCGCTTTGACCTTAAGGTCAAGGAGCGAGGATCTCTGATCAATGGATCTCCGTGCGCCGCAGCGCTGGTTGCGGATTCTGCGTTGGCCGCGCGCCGCCGTGTAAGGCTTGCTGAAAAGGTTTTTGCGCTGTCGATAGAGGCGTTTCACGCACCCTTGGAGCACTTCGATGCGCTGCTCGATTCGCTGTGGGGCGATCCGCATGAAGCCGCCGCATTGCAGGGCCTGCGGCATTACTTGGTGGGGGCAGGGCAGGGACGACGCGATCACCAAGCTCCCGTCAGCTATCGCATCGTGCCGCGCGTGTTGGGACATGCGCATCGTGCCCTGGCCGCCGCGGAACACGCAGCCGGCGTGTCACTGCCGTCGGTCTCGGACAATCCGGTGTATCTGGAGCCTGATGCAGAGCATCCTCTGGGGCGCGCGATAAGCACCGGTGGGTTTCACAATGCCATGGCCGCCCCGGCGCTAGACGATCTGGCGGCAATCTGGGCGGATTTGTGCCTGCTGTGCGAGCGGCACAGCACCAAGCTGCTCAACGGCCGATTTTCTCAGTTGCCCGATCTGTTGCTGGTGGGACGCGATCCCGGCACCAGTGACGGGCGCGGGGCGATAGGCTACGTGACCATGGCGCAGTGTGGCTATGTGGAGCAGGCCAAATCAGCAGCGCAGCGGACCTTCATTCCCGGTGGGGATCCTACCGGCACCGGGCAGGATGATGTGGGAACGCCTGTGTTTCTGGCGTGGGCCAAGGAGGAGCGCGCCGGACGTTATTTCGACGCATCGCTAGCCGCACTCGCGGCCATCGCGTCGCAGGCCCTGTACGCCACCGATCGGCAGGCACCGCCGCCGCTGCGCGACTTCGTTGAGTGGGTGCGGAGCATCCTGCCGCCGCTGGTGGAGGACCGTGTATTGGGTCCCCAATTAGGCAGCCTCGCGGATGGCCTTACTCAACAGGTGTTCACGAGTCAGGGGCCATGAGTAGCGCCAGTCTACCGATGTATGATTTTCCGGAAGTACGCGCTGCCACGGACGCATGGTGGGCGGGGCTGCGGCGTCATCTCGCACGTGAAGGGATGGCAGATATTCCGAGCACTCTGTTGCGACGAGATGATCTGATCGAGCAATGGAGCGACCCGGCGCTTCTTATCAGCCAAACATGTGGCTACTTGCTGGCAGGTGACCTGAGAACCGCCCTGCAGCCGGTGGCGACGCCGCACTATACGGTCCCGGGGTGCAGCGGACCGAACTATGCCAGCGTCATTCTGGTGCGCGAATCGCATCCTGCCACGGAACTCGAGGGATTCAGGGGCGGCGTCGCCATTTATAGCCGGCCCTATTCCCACGCCGGCTACAACGCCTTGCGCGGAATCATTGCACCCCTGGCGGGCGGGAGACCGTTCTTCTCACAGGTGATCGGCAGCGGATCACACATCGACAGTATCCGGCTTCTTGCAACCGGCGCAGGCGATATCGCGACGGTGTGCAGTGTCATTTACGCCTTCGTCGCGCGCTGGCGACCTCTCGCGCTGGTCGGTACGCGGGCTTTGGGTTACACGCCGTCAGCTCCGGCCCCGCCCTATGTAGCGCCGGTCGGTGCGACCCGCCAGAGCATCATTCAACTGCGGTCGGCGTTCGTTGCAGCGATCGCAGACACGGCGCTGACATCGGTGCGTGAGGATCTGTATTTGGGAGGCATAAGCGTTCTCGACCATTGCGCCTACGATCGCGTTCGAGACGTTGAAAAGGCGGCGGTCGCGCTCAGCTACCCCGAGCTCTGCTAACCGCACACAGATGCACAGCAATCGCGCAGTGGTCGATCGGCTCCGGCGTGGAATAATGCCCGTCCAGAACGCGCTCGTTGACGATCTGGTGGCTGGCCGGCTTAGCCGGCGCGAATTCCTGCGTCACGGCAGCGTGCTTGGACTGTCGATTCCCCTGTTGAGCGCACTTGCCGGTTTTTCTCCGCGTGCGCGGGCGCAAGGAAATCGGGCTGTGAACTCAGGCACTACGATCCGGGTGGGAATGCCGGTGCCGGCCGGTTCGATCAATCCGCTGACGGTCGCGGATACCGGCGGCGTCTGCATGCTGTCGCAGACCGGGGAATGCCTGGCAATCTCCACGCCCGGGCTGGGATTAACGCCCGGGCTTGCGGAAAGCTGGCAGCCCAGCCGGGATGGCAGCGCCTGGACCTTCAAGATCCGGCGCGGCGTGACTTTCCATAACGGTCAGGCGATGACCGCGGCAGACGTCGTTGCGACCATCGATCGTCTTGCGGATCCCGCCAACGGGTCGGTCGCACTGTCGGCGTTCGCCGGCGTGTTGTCGAAGGGCGGCAGTCACGCCATCGATGCGCAAACGGTTGAGTTCCGGCTCGATGCCCCGAACGGCAATTTTCCCTACCTGGTGTCGTCGGACAATTACAACGCAATCATATTGCCGGCCAACTACCAAGGCGATTTCGAGAGAAATTTCGTCGGTACTGGACCCTTCAGGTTGGAGAAGTTCACGCCGCGGGCGCGCGCATCCTTCGTGCCTTACAGTGAATACTGGGGCGGCAAGGCGCTGCCCCAACGGACCGAGTTTATTTTTTACGACAGCGTTCAGGCGCAAGTACTGGCGATGCAGGGCGGGCAAATGGACATGTTGCTGCATGTACCGCTGCAGGGCAGTCAGGCACTCCTAAACGACCCGGCCTTGACCATCGTCGGCCTGAAGTCGAGCGCGCACCAGCAGGTGCATATGCGAACCGACAGCGGGCCGTTCGCCGACAAACGGGTGCGTCGGGCGATGGCGCTGTGTCTGAACCGTGAGGACCTGGTGAAGGGTTTGTTCCGCGGCCGGGCGAGCATCGGCAACGACAGTCCGTTCGCGCCGGTGTTTGCTTCAACCGATCCGACGGTGCCGCAGCGAGCACAGGATATCCCTCAGGCTAAGCGGTTGCTCGAGGAGGCAGGCGTTCCGCAGGGGTTTGCGGTGACATTGGTGACAGAACGCTTTCTCGAAATTCCCGACTACGCGGTCGTCATTCAGAATGCCGCAAAGCGGATTGGAATCGACATCCGCTTAAACATCGAAGATCAAGCCGCGTACTACGGGCGGGCCCGCTTTGGTCAGTCCGATTGGCTGGACTCGGTAATGGGGATCGAGGACTACATCCATCGCGGAGTACCCAATATCCTGCTGTCTGCGGCGCTCGGCAGCAGTGGTAGCTTCAACGCGGCACATTTCAAGAATGCGGCCTATGATGGCTTGGTAGCCAACTATATCGCCGCCCTCGATCCGGTGTTGCAGCGCCAGGCGGCGGGCAAGATTCAGCGCTTGTTGTTGGATGAGACCCCGGTTATTTTCGCCTATTTTTACGACTGGCTGTCGGTGTTCAAGAAAGACCTAACGGGGGTTCTTCCAACCGCAAGTTCGCAGCTGTATTTGGATCGGGCACATTTCTTCCAGCCGAATCCTTGAGCTGCAACGACCTCAATTCCTTGAAAGGGATGTGGCAGCGAATCGAGTGACGATCTTCCACCTCGATGAGCTCCGGTTCCTGTTGCTCACAGATGACTCCGATCTTTCGCGGGCAGCGTGTTTGGAACACGCAGCCGCTAGGCAGATCGGTGGCGCTCGGTATCTCCCCTTCGAGTCGGATGCGAGGCCGCCCGCCGCCGTCGGAGGAATTGGCGGACAGCAGTGCCTCCGTGTAGGGGTGATGCGGGCCGGCGAACACGGAAGCGGCTGAGCCGATTTCCATGAGGCGTCCCAAATAGAGCACGGCAATCCGGTCGGAAAGGTAGTAAACCACGCGCAGATCGTGGGAGATGAAAATGTAGCTGACGTGCTGCTCGGCCTGCAGATCCATCAGCAAATTGAGAATGGCCGCCTGGACCGAAACATCGAGGGCGGACGTCGGCTCGTCGCACACCACGATCTTGGGGCCGCCCGCGAAGGCGCGTGCGATCGCCACGCGCTGTTTCAATCCGCCGGACAGAGCCCGTGGCTTCTCCTCGAGATGCTGTGTTGAGAGACGCACCGCCCGAGCCAGCGCTTGCAGAGACTCTTCGCGCTCCGCTGCGCGAAGTCCGGTCCTGGCGAGCCCACGCCCAATCAGTCTGCGAACCGAATGCGAGGGGTTGAGCGCCGAACCCGGATTCTGGAATACGATCTGTAGCGCTTTGAGTTGTGCCTGCGAGCGTCGCAGCGCACGCGCCGGCAAGGCAGCGCCATCCAACTCTATGCTGCTGCCGGCATCGGGCGCGACCAGGCCGAGCAGCAGCTTGGCGATGGAGCTCTTGCCGCTGCCCGATTCTCCGACTAGTCCCAACGTTTCACCCGGCCACAAATCGAGCGTAACATCGTGCACGGCGCTCAGGCTCTTGCCACCCATCTGGTAAGTTTTTGACAGGTGACGCGTACGCAACACCGGGCGGTCGTGCCGCTTAATCTCGGTAGCGGCCGGCAGAGCGTTCGCCTCGTAGTGCGGGGCATCCCGGACCAGTTCAGGGTAGTGGCATCGGCTCGACCTGCCGTCTAGCTCGACCGGCGGGGGCGTCCGCTGCCGGCACAGATCAGCGGCCAGGGCACAGCGATCCGCAAATATGCAGCAATCGACAATCGCACCGGGTGTAGGCGGGAAGCCGGGAATCGTCGTCAGCCGGCCGTCTTGCTTGCGCCTGCCATATCGTGGCGCGCAACGGAGTAGCGCAGCCGTGTAAGGATGGCGGGGGTCCTTGAGGACCATGTTAGAGGGACCCTCTTCGACCAGCTCGCCCGCGTAAAGCACGCCGATGCGGTCGCACATGCGCGAAATCACCGGCAGGCTGTGGCTAATGAACAAGATCGAGGCCGACAAGTCGACGCGCAGCCGGGTGATGAGGTCCAGCACCTCGGCCTCCACCGTCGCGTCGAGCCCGGTCGTTGGCTCATCGAGAATCAGGAGCGTGGGATTGGTCGACAACGCCATGGCGATGATCACGCGCTGCTGCATGCCGCCCGAGAGCTCGTGCGGATAGTTTGCCATCACTCGAGCCGGATTCGGGATCTGCACCTTGGCCAGCATGTCTGCCGTCCGTTCGAGAGCGTCGGCGCGCCTGAGGCCCAAAGCCGCCTCGAACACTTCGCTCATTTGGCGGCCGATCCGCAGGGTTGGATTTAGCGCACGCCCCGGATCCTGATAGACCATAGAGACACTTTGTGTGCGCAGTAGCCGCAGCTTCGCCTCCGACAACCCCATGAGATCCCGGCCGTCAACCAGGATTCGGCCGCCGCTCACGCGGCCGTTGCGCGGCAGATAACGGACGGCCGCCAAGGCGGCGGTCGACTTGCCACTTCCGGATTCGCCGACCAGCCCATAGGACTCGCCGCGGCCGATGCGTAGATTAAGTCGCTTCAATACTGTTCGATCTCGACCGCGTACGCGAAACGCCACGTCGAGATTTTCTATCGCAAGTGCATCGGCAATGGGCGCATCGGCGGCGGGTCTCATGCTTGCAAGGCGCCCTGAATCCCATCGGCCGCAAGGTTGACGCCGATCACCAATGAAGTGGTCGCCAGTGCGTCAAAAGCCACGGTCCACCAGTAACTGCCGATGAGGCTGTAGTTTTCGGAAATCGCGATGCCCCAATCTGCGGAGGGTGGCTGAATGCCGAAACCGATGAAGCTTAAGGAAGCGACGAAAAAGATTGCATAACCGAAGCGCACGGTTGCTTCCACCAGCACCAGCGGCAGCACGTTCGGCAGGATTTCCACGAACATGATGGACAGTGCGCGCTCACCCCGCAGATGAGCCGCGGCGACATAATCGAGCGAGCTCTCGACCAGTACCGCGGAGCGGACCGTGCGCGCGATCAGCGGCGTGAATACAAAGCCGATAACGATTACCACCGTCAGGTTGGAGGTGCCGACGGCCGCCAGCGCCATGAGCGCGACAATCACGAGCGGCAGCGCTTGCACAGCTTCGATGACCCGGCTGACGATGTCATCGACCGCGCCGCGGTAGTAGCCGACAAAAAGTCCGAGCGCAGTGCCGAGTACTGTACCCAGCAGGGTGGCCAGCGGCGCCACGGTCAAAATGTCGCGCGCGCCGACGATTACTCGCGAGAATATATCGCGGCCGAGCTGGTCGGTGCCGAACCAATGGACAAAGGAAGGTGGATCAAGGGTAGCGAGCAGATCATCGGCATAGGGATCCATCGGCGCGATCTGGTTTCCGAACAGGGCGCATACGATCCAGAACCCCAGTATCGCGAGCCCGACCCACAGCGTCACGGAGCGTGCGGCCGCGCGCAGCCGTTCACTGCGAAGGCTTCTAGGCCGGGCGACGTCGACACCACTCACGCGGCCTCCCCGGCCCGCAGTCGGGGATTCAGCAGGGCATTGAGCAGATCCGCTGCAAGGGATGCGATAGCGTAGATCGCGCCCACTGTGAGCACCGCCGCCTCCAACATTGGAAAATCCTTTGCTTTGGCGGCGGTGTAAATGAGGCTGCCGATGCCTCGGTAGTGAAACAAAGTCTCAATGATGACCAGGCCCCCTGCCAGATAGCCGATCAAGCTCGCGATAACGGTTATCGTGGGCAACAGCGCGTTTCGCAGGACGTGGCGCCTGAGCACGATCGACCAGGGAAGCCCCTTCAATACGGCGGTGCGGGTGTAGTCGGCGTCCAGCGCTTCGATTGTCCCGGCGCGGGCAATCCTCGCGATATAGCCGAAGAAAATCAAGACGAGGGGAATGGAAGGTAGTAGCAAATAGTAGATCTGTGTGACGAGCCCGGAATCGTCCGGCCAGTCCGCGGACATCGGCAGCCACCGCAGCCACACGCCGAAGATCAGAATCAACCCGATCGAAGAGATGAATTCAGGAACGACACCGAGCGATTGCCCCAGCAGCGTAATCGCCCGATCAGTCCAGGTGCCGACGCGAAGTGCCGACCACACACCGCCCAGGAGGCCGAGCGGTACCACAACGACAAACGCCAGAGCTGCGAGTTTGAGCGAATTGGCGAGCGCGTCGGCAATAAACGGCGCGACCGGCGTTCGATACATGTAGGACAGTCCGAAGTCTCCCTGCAGGAAATGCGTTATCCAGGACCCGTATTGCACTATCAGCGGTCGGTCGACGCCCATCTCATGGTTGAAGTGCGCGACAGCCCTGGCGTCGGCCAACGGCCCGAGAACAGCGCGGCCTACATCGCCGGGCAGCAGCTGGCCGCCCAGGAATACGATGACGCTTAAGATCCACAGCGTGATGAAAGACAGAGGCAG
Organism: Gammaproteobacteria bacterium; assembly: GCA_040004115.1. Classification (GTDB taxonomy): domain Bacteria; phylum Pseudomonadota; class Gammaproteobacteria; order Steroidobacterales; family Steroidobacteraceae; genus Bog-1198. Next base: position 9,166 of record JBDUBO010000086.1, read on the forward strand.
CCGTTTGGCAAGGAAGCGAAGGATCATGACGACCTTGTCAACCTGGTTTTCAGAACTAGACGACAATCCAAGGGCGGCCGCCTATTACGCCGCAGTCGCTGCTCCTTTCAATTCTGCACAGGTTGGACGGCCAGCGGCAAGCTCGACCATCCACGCAGGGTGTTATTGACCCTGCGAATGGGCTCGCCGACGAACGTAATCGACTTGGCCTTGCGGGCGAGAGCCGTCAATATGGATTCGCCTTCCATGCGGGCAATCATCTGACCAATGCAGCCATGGATGCCGGCGCCGAAGCCCACATGGCCGGTAGTGCTGCGACGGATGTCAAAGCGATCCGGATCGTCCCAGCGCCTTGGATCGCGATTGGCGGATGCCAGAAACAACATCACTTTTGTGTCCGCGGCGATCCGCAAGCCGCTCACATCGATTTCCCGCGTCGTTGTGCGGAAAAATGTCTGTATCGGTGGATCGATCCGGATCGCCTCTTCGAAGGCGCTGCGGGCGAGCGTCGGCTCTTCGGTGAGCGCTTTCCACTGGTCTTGATTTCGGGCGCATTGATAGAGCGCGTTGCCGATGCCGTTGATCGTGGTGTCTCCGCCGGCTGATAGGAATGCCCTAAACAGGAGCTTCGCCTCGTCTTGGCTGATCTCACCCTGATCGGCGGCTGTGAAAATGGCCGCACCCAAACCATCCGCTGTGAGCGCCTGGCGGCTGCAAATCGACGCCACCCAGTCTTGAATGGGCCCCGCTTGAGCCATTGCTTCTTCATATATTTCGTTGCGTGGGCCGAATGCATTGAGTTGCAGCCTACCGTAGAGCATGAGATTCTCGCGGCCCTCGCGCGGCAAGCCGATGGCGTCCCCAAAGACCTCGAGCGGGTAAGGCTCAGCCAAGTCCTTCATGCCGTCGAAGTTCCCCGCGGCTACCAAGCGATCCACCAGAATGTCCGCTTGCCGGACAAATCTTGCGCGCAGCGACTCCAGTGTGCGACGCGACAGCACGCGTGACAGCACGGCTCGCGTACGCGTATGAATTGGCGGATCCACCTCGAGAATAATGCTGGGCGTGCGCCAAGGCTTCTCTTTGCGATAGTCGCTGATTCCCACGCCCGCACTCGAGCAAAAGCTCTGCCAGTCGTTCAGAGCGGCATGGACGTCCTTGTGCCGAGCCATCGCGCAGATGCCGTAGCGCTCGAGCCGGACGACGGGACCCGCGTCTCGAAGATACTCATGCAGCGGGAAGGGATTGTGCAAAAACTCCGTTGAATACGGGTCGAGTTGAGACGTCGGAACTCCATCCGCAACGGCTTCCGGATTTGGCATGCGTCTTGACTCCTGGCGTTGGCGCAAGAAAGGTTAGACGAGGACGCCCGCCGATCGCACTCTATTAAAGTGAATTCGTCGATAGGAAAAACAAAACTAATGGAGCGGGGCCGCGATCGCCGAATCGTGCGTAAACAGATGGTCAGCCCGCGGATTTATTAATACAGCGCCGCCTCAGCATGCAGCGGCAGGCTGCGCGAGGAGCCGCCGACGAACACGGTGTAGCGGCCTTTCGGCCAGGACCACGCATCTTTGCGTTCATCGAAGACTGCGAGCGTGAGGGGTTCCATGGCGACGGTGACCTGCATGTGTTGACCGGCTTCGAGCGCCACTCGTTGCCAGCCGGCGAGGCGGTGGAAATGCTCGCCGCTCGTTGCAGGCAGCGCGACGTAGAGTTCAGCAATCTCGATGCCGGCGCGCTTACCGGTGTTCGTCAGGGTGAACGTTACCGCCCGGGATTTGGCGTCGACTTTTAAGTCCTGATACTCGAACGTTGTGTACGACAAACCGAAGCCAAACGGAAACAGCGGCTGCTTGCCCTCGGAATCGAACCACTTGTAGCCGAAGCGCGCGCCCTCGCTGTAGTCCGCCGGAAAAGTGTCGTGCTTCTGTTTGTCTTCGATCCAGTACCCCTCGTCGCCGGCGGGGCGCGGGGTTGCGCCAAAAATTTGCCGGTGGGGCAGGTCGGCTTCGCTGCGGGCAAAAGTGATGGGTAGCTTTCCCGAGGGAACGACGCTGCCAAACAAGAGATTCGCGATGGCCTGACCGCCGCCGATACCGGGATACCAGGCTTGCAGAACGCCGGCTACTTGATCGATCCAGGGCATGGTCACCGGATTGCCGGTGATAAGCATGACGATGGTGCGCGGATTGACTGCGGCGACCGCGGCGATGAGGTCATTCTGTTGGCCCGGCAGAGACAGAGACGGCGCATCCCCTGCCTCGCTCATGTATTGGTCGGCGAATACGATGGCGATGTCTGTGCTTTTTGCCAGCGACACGGCGGCGGGGATATCGACACCCGAGGCAAATTGGACTTGCGCGCCTTGCGCATGCTCCCGAATGTAGCGCAGCGGTGCCGAGGGAAAGTAGACGGGCTTGCCCCATTGCGTGGGGCTTTGCGGATCGATGGCATTGCCGCCGGGTGCATCGACTTGGGCGGAGCCACCGCCCGACAGGACGCCGATATCGGCGTGTGCGCCTATCACGGCAATGGAGTGCATAGCGGCGGCATTGAGCGGCAACGCACCGGTGTTTTTCAACAGGACGATGCTTTGCTCGGCGATATGCTGCGCATCCGCCAAGCCCGTGAAGGGATCGACCACATGACGCGGCAGCGGCGGATCATCGATGACCCCGGCGGCAAACATGGAGCGCAGCAGCCGGTGCACCATGTCGTCCAAGCGCTGCTGGGGGATCCGGCCCGCGGTTATTGCCTGTTTCAGCGGCGCGCCCAAGTACTCTTCACCCGGCATTTGCACATCCAATCCCGCGAGCACGGACTTGTCGGTGGAATGCGTGCCGTCCCAGTCGGAGACGACGAAGCCGGGAAATTGCCATTGGTTCTTCAGCACGTGATTCAAGAGCCACTCGTTTTCACAGGCCCAATCTCCGCGCACCTTGTTGTAGCTGCACATGACGGAGGCAGGCTGCCCGATACGAATGCCGAGTTCGAAGGCGAGAAGGTCGCTCTCGCGAGCGCCTTTATGGGATATTTGCACATCGACGACGGTGCGGCCGGTCTCCTGATCGTTCAGCGCATAGTGCTTAATGTCGCCCATGATGTGGTTGTCTTGGACGCCGCGGATCAAATGCCCGACCATCGTGCCGGCAAGCAGCGGATCTTCGCCGGCGTATTCGAAAAGCCGGCCGTTACGCGGATCGCGTGCGAGATTGACGCCGCCGCCGATGGACTGGTTGTAGCCCTGGGCGCGCAGTTCGCGGCCGATCACATCGCCATACAAATGCGCGGCGTCCAGGCTCCAGGACGATGCCGCGCCCAACACCGAAGGCAGCAAAGTGGCGTAGCGGCTTTGCGGCGCGGCCATGCGCACGCCCACCGCGGAATCCGCCTGCTGCACCGACGGGATGCCGAGGCGGGAAATGCCGAGGATTTGCCCTGCGCCGCCATTATTATCGGGTGGCACCGGCTCTCCGGCCTTCAGCGGTCCCCAGCCGATGCCATGCACCAGTTGAATCTTTTCCTCCAAGGTGAGCGCGCCGATGAGGAGATCGGCGCGCTGATCCGGGGTAAGTGAGGTATTCATCCACGGGCGAGGCGGCTCGGATGCCGTCGCGCCAATGCTGATCGCAGATGTCAGGAGAAACGCGGCAGGTGCGATAAGCGTGCGCAAACTCATGGGCCGATGCGCTCGCGGTGAAATACCTTGGCCAAATTCCTGAACCACAAGCCGCTGGCCTTGAGGGTTCGCGCCTGGGTGGCGTAGTCGACGTAATATATGCCGAAGCGTTTGGTGTAACCCGACGCCCATTCGAAGTTATCCAGCAGCGACCAAAGGAAGTAGCCGCGCACATCGACGCCTTGATCGAGCGCATCGGCGACGGCGCTGACATGGGATTCGATGTAGGCACGCCGTTCACCGTCATAGATGGCGCCCGCGACGAGGGTATCGCGATAGGCGGCGCCATTTTCCGTGATATACAGCGGTGGCAGATCGTAATCGCGGTCAAGGCGCAACAGCAACTCCGTGAAGTTCGACGGCGCCACTTCCCAGCCCATATCGGTGACGGGTACGCCTTCGCGGGCATGAGAAAATGGTCGCGCCACGCTGGAGATGATGGGGTGGTAGTAATTGACGCCGAGAAAATCCAGCGGCTCGGCGATCAATCGTTCATCGCCGGCGAGCGTCTGCGGCGCGTCGGTGCCCAGATAATGCAGCACATCGGCTGGATAGGCGCCGCGCAGCAGCGCGTCCATGTACCAGCGCACCAGCAGTCCGTCCTCGCGGTCGGCCACTTGTTGGTCGGCCGACGACGCGGTGGCCGCATACACGGGCGAAAGATTGAGAACAATGCCGATGTCGAGATTGGGGCGCGCGCCGCGCATGGCTTGCACTGCAAGGCCATGACTCAGGAGACAGTGATGCGAGACTTGCATCGCAACGCCGCGATTTTTCACACCCGGCGCGAAAATCCCGAGCTCGTGGCCCAAGGTGGCGGTGACCCACGGTTCGTTGTGGGTGGCAAAGGAACGGACCCGATCGCCGAGGGCATGCGCGATGAGCGCCGCATAGTCGGCAAACCGATAGGCCGTGCCGCGGTCGGCCCAGCCCTGCTGCTTGCGCTGCAATGCCGCCGGTAGATCCCAGTGGTAAAGAGTGGCATAGGGCTCGATGCCGCGCTTCAGCAAGCCGTCGACGAGACGATTGTAGAAGTCGATGCCGGACTTCAAGGCGGACCCGGATCCTGTGGCCTGAATTCGCGGCCAGGAAATGGAGAAGCGATAGGCTTTGACCCCCAAACCTGCGATCAGATCGAGATCGGCATCGAGGCGATGGTAGTGATCGCAGGCGACTTGGCCGTCGGATCCGTCGGCAATGGCGCCGGGAATGCGGCAGAAATCGTCCCAGATGGACGCCCCCTTGCCGCCGGTGGCGGCGGCGCCTTCGATTTGAAAGGCACTGCTGGCGACCCCCCAGACAAAATTCTGCGGGAAGCGATCGGATAGTGCGGCGAGAGAAACTTCATTCATGAGAGCGATTACTTTACTTGGAGCGATGAGCGGACCGTTTCGCCGAGGGGACGTTGCGGGGGCCAGGGCTCGGGCCGGTCGATTCGCGCACCACCAATTCGACATTGGGAGCCGCCATGCGCGGCCGGCGCCCGGCCACCAAATCGAGCATGGCATGCGCCGAGCGTTCGCCGAGCTCACCGATGGATTGGCGCACGCTTGTGAGCGGCGGCAGCCGGTACGTCGACGAGGGCAGATCGTCGAAACCGATCACGGAGACATCGTGCGGCACCGACAGACCTTGCCGGTACAGCGCGAGGCAGGCGCCATAGGCGGTTTGATCGTTCACGCAGAAAAGAGCGGTGAAGGGTAGTTTGCTGTTGAGCAACTCCAAGGTGGAGCGTACGCCGCCTTCCTCGTGCCAGTCGCCGACGGCAACCAGTTTGGGATTGAAGTCGATGTCGGCCTCGGCCAGCGCTTCCTTGTAGCCGCGCAGGCGCTCGATGGCGTCCGGGTGATTTTCAGAACCGGTGATGAATGCGATCTGACGGTGTCCGAGACCGACCAAATGCCGGACCGCCAGCTTCGCGCCGCCGGCATCCTCGATTTGCAGACTGTACAGGCGCGGCGCGCGCAGGCTGCGCCCGGTAATGACGATGGGCACGCTCTTGGCATAGCCCTTGAGCTTGGCATCGCTCAAGCGGCCGGCGAATACAATGACCCCGTCGACGCCGCGGGCGATGAGCTCTTGCACACAGCGGTCCTCGTCTTCGATGCGCCAATTACCACTCATGATGAGCGGCGCATAGCCGCGCTGCCTGAGGCCCGCCTCGATGCCGCGTAAACCTTCGCCATAGAAGGGGCTGTCGATGGCTTGAGCTACGACGCCGATGGTTGAGGTGCGCCCCAGTGCCAGACCGCGTGCCGCCGCGTTCGGCCGGAAGTCAAACTTGACGATGGCTGCCTCAACGGCACGCTTGAGTCCGTCGCTGACATTGACGGTCCCGTTGATGATGCGCGATACCGTGCTGGCCGAGACGCCGGCCTCACGCGCCACGATGCGCAAGGTGGCCGATTGCCCCGGACGAGGGCCGCTCTTGCCGGGAGTCGGTGCAGGGAACTTCGATTTCTTCAAAACGCGACCCCAGGCTTGGGGTTTGCCAGCATGCCTTCCAACTCCTCTAGGGACTTGCCGCGCGTCTCGGGCGCAAGCACCGTCAAAAATACAAATCCGGCCACGGCTACCAGTCCGTACGCGAGAAACGTGCCGCCCGCGCCCCAGGCGGCAACCGCTGCGGGAAACAGCAAGGTGACACTGGCGCTCACCAAGGAGTTCCAGAATCCCACGATGGAAATCGCCGCGGCACGTTGTTCGTTGGGAAAGATCTCGGACAACAGCACCCACATGACAGGGCCCAAAGAAATGGCGAAGCAGGCGACGTAAGTGATGATGCCGACCAGCAAGATGCGCGCATGACCGGGTTCCACGGCACCTGATGCAGCGTGTCCAGCATGAAAGGCCCAACCAATGGTGAGCAGGGACATCGCCATGCCGGCGACCCCGAAGAGCAGCAGCGGCCTGCGTCCCACGCGATCAATGAGCCAAATGGCCACGAAGGTCATTCCGACATTGACCAGGCCGACCAACACCGACTGTGCGAAAGACGTCGAGAGTTCGCCGCCGCCCTCTGAGAGAATCGTCGGCAGGTAGTAGAAAATAGCGTTGATGCCAGTGGCTTGCTGAAAAAAAGCGATGCCAAGCCCAAACAGCATCAGAGCCCTGAGCTTTCTGGAGAAGAGATCGCGAAAGGCAACACGTCGCGATTTCATCGTGACGCTGGCCTCTATCAAATCGAATTCACGCTGAGCCGCGTTATGTCCGTGCACCAAGTCGAGCACGGTGCGCGCCGCGGCCGCGCGGCCCTTGCTGAGCAGCCATCGTGGACTCTCCGGTACGAAGAACAGCAGGAAAAAGTACAGGGCGGCCGGAATGCTTTGCACGCCCAGCATCCAGCGCCAGGCGCCGGCACCCAACGACAGCAGAAAATAATTGGAGAAAAACGAAACCGAGATGCCGATGACGATCATCAGCTGATTGATTGAGACTAGGCTGCCCCGACTGCGCGCCGGCGCGATCTCGGCTATATAGACGGGAGCGATGAGAAGGGCCGCACCGACGCTGAGGCCTCCCATGATGCGCGCGGCGATGAACAGCGGAAAACTCGTGGCGAGAGCGGCGGTGAGCGAGGACGCGAGAAACAACACCGACGTCAGCAACAATACCGTTCTGCGTCCGAAACGGTCGCTCAAGACACCGGCGCCCAAGTTGCCGGCCATGGCGCCCCAGCCCAAACTGCTCACGGCCCAACCCAATTTCAGACTGCCGGCCGCGGAACCTAAATCAAAGTACTCGCGAATGAACGGCACGGCACCGGAGATGACGGTGGCGTCGAAGCCGACCAAGAATCCACCCATAGCGACGGTGAGCGCGATACCGAATAATTTCAATGGGTTGCCCATCACCGCTACACCTTCGCGATCCTGAGGTTTGCGGGCAAATCTAACACCGCCGCGCAAAGATGCGGAGTGCCCCGACCCGTCGGGGGATCTTTCCAGACTCGCGTACCCGCGACTCATATATCTTAACTCCCTCGCCGCGAGTCTAAAGCTCGCTCCTGCAACCGGTTTCAGGAATGCTGCGTGCCGGAGACGCGTCCTGTCAAGGCCGTCTTGTCATAGTTTGGCCCAATCGCTACAAATTGCGCAATACAGGCACTTGCAATTTGCAAAAACCGTTGGCAGTATAAACCTGCAACCGGTTTCAGAAACCGGTCGCATAAAGAACCGGCGCATGACGTCGGCAGAATAGAAAACGGAGTTTTCCCGGGGAGACCGGGAAAGGGGAGAGTAACTTGAAGAAGCCGAGCCTCGCTCGAGCCTGCAATAAGGCGCAACAACCAGTTTCGCAATTTGCGATGAAGCCGCTCGCGGTATTAATCGCGATGTACTGCTCCGGCACGGCGGTCGCCGCCGCTGCGGAGTCGACCGATGCTTCGACCGATCAACTTCAAGAGGTTGTGGTCACGGGACTGCGGCAGTCGTTGGTGACTTCGGAGACCATCAAGCGCAACACGGCCGGTGTCGTAGATGCAATCACGGCCGAGGACATCGGCAAGTTTCC
>JBDUBO010000153.1:0-5105 GCA_040004115.1 Gammaproteobacteria bacterium
CGGCCCGCTGGCACACGGCGTTACCCGGCTGCCATTTGAAGTGATCGATGGGTCCGATGAGAACCTCGCGCAGGGTCCCGTATTCGCTGTCGACACCCCATTTTTCGAGCGGTCGGGTTCCGCCGCCCTGAATTCTTGCTCGCAGCTGCATCGTGAGATCTCTCCGCGTGTCGCCCCGGGGGGGCGTCACTTGCATCATAGCAAGTGCGGAATGCCCCCGTACTTCACCAAGGAGTAGCGGACTGGTGAGTCGACGAGGAAAGGCCGGCAAAATATCCGGTCACCGCGGCGATATCGGCATCATCCAGCCGCTGCGCCACCGAGCGCATCAATTGGCCGGCGTCATTCTTGCGCGTCCCTTGTTGGAACGCCTTGAGCGCACCGGCGAGATACTCGGCGGACTGTCCCGCGAGATAAGGCGCGGCGTGCGGAACACCTATGCCGTCGGGACCATGGCAGCCGACGCATGCTTGAACGCGCTTGGTCTCATCGCCCTGGTATGCAAGCTGATGGCCTCGTGCCAGCATCACGGCGTTGACCGGGGCAGCCTCGGCGAGGAACGGGGCGGACATCGATGCATAACGCGCAGCGAACTTGGCGCGTTGCGTCTCGCTCAATGCTTTCGCAAAGTTCGTCATGATGGGGCTGTCGCGCGTGCCGTCAGCATAGTTGTGCAGCTGTTTTTGCAGATATTCCGCGGCCTGGCCCGCCAGTCGCGGCACATGCGCCGCCGCCAAACCCTCGCCCTGCGCGCCATGGCAGGCGACGCAGGGCGCAAACGCCGCCTCGTCGGACACGGTGGCGGGAGCCGCAGTCTTCGAACTCGACGACTTAGGGGCGGGCGGCGCGGGCGTGCTCGCTGCAAATGCAACGCACACTGCCGCGTGCAGAGCGCAGGCCACGAGGAAGCCGGCGCGCGTGCGCCAAGCGGCGTTCACGCCGACACCAAACGGCCGGGGTTCTTGAGGTATTTCTCCTTCAGCGCGTCGATCACCCAGTAGGTCAGCGCGCCCAAGGTGCCTGTCGGATTCCACGAGGCATTTTGCGGATAGTTCGACGCGCCGATGACGAAGACGTTCGGCACATCCCAGGATTGCAGATAGCGGTTAACCACGCTGGTTTTCGGATTGTCGCCCATGACGGTGCCGCCCGTGTTGTGGGTGGATTGATACTGAGTGACCGTGTAGGGACCCTTGCGCGGATTGCCGACTACCTGTTTCGCGCCCATAGCCTTGCCGATTTCGACCGCCTTTGCTGTCGCATGCGCCGCCATTTTGATGTCGTTCTGTGGAAAATCGAATGTGATCCGCAGCAACGGCTGGCCCCAGGCGTCGCGATAGGTGGGATCAAGGTCGCAAAAATTCTGCTTCTGCGCCACCGAGCTGCCATGCAGGGTGAACATCACCGAATGGTTGTAGTGCTTGAGCACCGCCTGTTTCCAACCCTTACCCCAGGTCGGAGTGCCCGGCGGAGTTGGATGATACTGGATGGGCCGCCCATTAGAGTTCACGGCGCCGATATAGCCGCCGCCGATGAATCCTAAGCCGCTATGGTCGAAGTTATCGCCGGCGAGATCGTTGATGACCGTGCCCGAGGCGCCGGAGGCCATAAAGGGATTGATGATGATGTCGTCGTCGAAGAACGACGCTACCGTGCTGACGGTCTGATATGCGTAGTTGCGGCCCACTACACCCTGCCCGGTGGCCGGATCATACGGCGCGCCGATTCCCGACAGGAGCAGCATGCGGATATTGTTGAGCGCGAAAGCGGAGGTGATCACCAACGAGGCCGGTTGCTCGAATTCGCGGCCCACGGCATCGATGTAAGTGACTCCGGTGGCATGTTTTTTGGTCGAATCCAGGTTGATACGCTGTACCTGGCAGCCGGTGCGCAGCTCGAAATTCGAGTTCGCGAGCAACACCGGCAAGATGACGGTCTGCGGCACGGACTTGGCGAAGTGCTCGCAGGCGTGGCGCTCGCAGAAGCCGCAAAACACGCAGGCATTGAGCCTCAAGCCCTCGGGATTGGTGTACGGCTGGCTCAAGTTAGATGAAGGTTGCGGAAAAGGATGGTAGCCCAGGCCGCTCGCTGCCTTGCGGAACAGCGCGCCCTGAAACAGCTCCTTTTGCGGCGGAGTTGGATATTCGCGCGACCGCGGCGATTCATGTGGGTCGCCGCCTGGCTGGATCTTGCCCTTGATATTGCCGGCCTTGCCGCTCGTGCCCAATAGATACTCGAATCGATCATAGTGCGGCTCGAGATCGTCGTAGGTCACACCCCAATCTTGAACGGTCAATTCCGGATCCAGAAAATTGGCGCCATAGCGTTCGCGGGTCCGGCTCGCCAATTGAAAGTCATTGGCCTGAAAGCGGTAAGTCTGACCGTTCCAGTGCACCATGGAACCACCGAGTCCGGTACCCGGCAGGAAGGATTCCCAGCGGCGCACAGGAAGAGCGACTTGCGATGCTTGATTGCGAAACGACACGGGCTCGCGGGTGTTGTCCTGCATCAAAGCCTTGCGTACGTCGAAACGCAATTCATCGTGAATCGCCGGACTCTGAAACTCCGGGACCGTGAAGCGTGTCTGGCCGCGCTCCAATCCCACCACTTTGTAGCCCGCGGCCGCCAATTCCTTGGCGATAATGCTGCCGACCATGCCGACGCCGATGACGACGACATCGACTTCTTTCAGACGCTGCTTCATGGTGCCTTGCTCATAGATTCGCCGGGATGTCCCGACGCACGTGGATGTGGCCGTGCGCATCTTCGGCCAGACTCATGGGTTCGCGCTCGAATTTCACACCGTGCTTGTCGACGGCTTCAAAGTAGTCGGCATAGGCGCCGGGGAAACCGATCATTCGCCAGGCCACCATATTGCGGTTGCCGCCGTAAACGGGATCGCTGAAAAATCCCTCGACGGTCATCTTCAACAGCACGTCAAAGAATATGGCGGAAGGCACGCCATCCAAATCGTGCGCGCCGGACTCCAGAGATTTCAGGTATGCATCTTGAGCCTCGCCCACCATGTCGTGGAAAGGTGTGCCGTGCGCCGCGAGATCGCGATTGATGGCGCGCAATGATGCGTGAAATAATTCCGCGGGCGTGAATGGCAGCTGATAGCCCTGGGTCGGCGTCCCCGCTTGCCACGGACCACTTCGATGCAGCCTCTCGCCCGCACCCCAAGCACCGCCCAACTGCTTATCGATATAATTGGGAACGCCCGCGCCGAGCGCGCCCGGGCCCGACTCATCCGCAGGAATGAGCCTTTCGCAAGCAGCCTCAATGAAGAAGGCTTGCTCGGCGTTGAAAAACAAATAAGTGATCCTGTCGGGCTCGGTCGTAAGCGGAGACTTTGCCGTTGCTGCAACAGCCTGCGCAGTGGCTGACAGGAGCGCTGCGGCCGGGACAACAGTCGCGGCGCCCACGGTGGTAACAAACGAGCGCCTGGTAACCCTAGCCATGTTCTCTCCGACCTTGGTATCAGCTGATTATTCTAGGCGGACATGGCTAAGTTCGGTCGAAAAATATTGCGCCGATGGAAGATACCGATCAAGACCTCTTGCACCTGGTGTACGATCTGAAGAACGGGCCACAGGGCTGACTCGGTGAGCACCAGCCGTCGAAATTAACCATCTGTGGAGAGCCGTCAATGTGCCGACTCGCGATTGCCGGATTTCTCGTCGTTTTCAGCGTTTCGGGCTGCAGCGCCATGAAGGGATCGGACGCAGGCGCGGCGCGCGAGACGCATCCATCGCTACCGCCGGCGCCGCCGAGCGATACTGCTCCTGACCGGGAGCCGGTGCCCGCGATGGCGCCCGTTGCTGCGGCGCCGCGCCCCAGTACGCTGCCGGTGAGCTCGGCGCCGAGTTCCAACCCGGCCAAACCGAAGCCGCCGACGGTCGCTCGCGCGGCACCGGCCGCCCGACCGCGGGTAGCGCAGCCGAAGTCGCCAAAGCCATCGGTGCCGCCGCCGCAACCGACACCGCCGCCTGCGTCGAGCCCGGCGACATCTTCGACGTCAGCGGCCTCAACGCCGCCCCGGTCCCTGCCGACGCTCAATCTTCACGATCTGGAACAGCGCTTGCGCGAGACCCGCGCCATCGGCGTGTTTGCGAAGCTTTCGCTCAAGAATCAAGTCGACGATCTACTGAGCGCATTCAGGGAGCTATATCGAGTTCCCAACAAGCGTCCGCCCGCGGAATTACGTCAGCGCTACGATCTATTGCTGCTCAAGGTGCTCAGTCTCCTGCAGGACAGCGATCCGCCGCTGGCGACGGCCATCGCTTCCTCGAAGGAGGCAATCTGGAGCATTCTCGCGGACCCGGACAAGTTCTCAAAAATCTAACACTGGCCTCAAGGAGAAATCATGGCACTGCGAATTTCCGCTCTGATGTTGACCACAACCCTTTTGCTGAGCGGCGCTGCGCTCGCGGACGACTCCGCGGTCGGCAAGGATCTTAAGGCGACGATAGCATTGCAGGGTATGCCTTGCGATCAAGTGGTGACGGCGAAGCAGAACGGCGACAGCGACTATACCGCCGCCTGCAAGGACGGGAACCGCTACCACGTCTTCGTCAACGCGCAGGGGCGGGTGATCGTGCAGAAACTATAGCGGGCGTGGGATATCGCATCGACCAACGGCGCTGCTACGCTGATTTGCCGCTGCTCGCCGTGCGACCCTCGCCGGGGTGGCAAAGGGACGCGGCAGGGAGGTTGCACGATGATGCGCTCGCCCGCAGAATTCGAGCATGGCGCGTATTTCAATCACGGGTTCGGCAGTGCAGGTTCGTTTGCTGAGCGGGTACGCGCGACTGAGCAGCGTCGAATTTCCAGTGTAAGGATCCCGTTGCCGCTGTTCGAAATCACCCTGCTCTTGTTGGCCATTGCCGTGGTGTTGCTGCAGGCGGCCCGGCGCTTGCGGGTGCCCTATCCCGCCATGCTGGCGCTGGTCGGCGGCTGTGTGGCGACGCTGCCCTTCGCACCGCACCTGAGTATTGAGCCGCGATTGGCATTGGCATTATTTGTCGCCCCGGCAGTCATGGACACGGCCTTCGAAATGCCGCCGCGGGAGATGCTGCGCATTTGGCTGCCGCTGACCTCGCTCG
>JBDUBO010000087.1:0-17286 GCA_040004115.1 Gammaproteobacteria bacterium
TGCGCTGCTGACGCATATGTTGGCACAGCAATGTGATCTTAACGTCGGCGATTTCATTTGGACCGGCGGCGATTGTCATCTGTACTTGAATCACCTGGAACAGGCCGATCTGCAGCTGAGCCGCATGCCGTACCCGTTGCCCAAACTGGTTCTCCGGCGCAAACCGGCGAGCCTATTCGACTACACGTTCGAGGACTTCGAAATCCTCGATTACCGTTATCACGCAGCCATCAAGGCCCCCATCGCCGTATGAAAAAAACTCCGCGCCGCCGTGCACCTTTGTTCGAAGTGCGCCATTCTCCCATCCATGGATACGGGGTGTTCGCCGCGCGGCGCATCCGCAAAGGCACCACTGTGATCGAGTACTTGGGAGACCGGGTCAGCCACGTCGCAGCGGATGCGCGCTACGAGAACAAGGATCCAAACGACAACCATACCTTTCTGTTCACGGTGGACGCGAAAATCGTGATCGACGCCGGCGTGAACGGCAATGAGGCGCGCTACATCAATCATGGCTGCGACCCAAATTGCGAAAGCACCACGCTGAACAAGCGCATTTTCATCGAAGCGATTCGCACCGTACAGCCCGGCGAAGAACTGTCGTACGACTATCAGATACAGCGCGACAGCGACGATGCGCCCAATGTCGATGAAATATACGCCTGCCGGTGCGGAGCCGAGAAATGCCGCGGCAGCATGCTGGAGGCGCCGAAGAAGCCGCGTAAGAAGGTGCTCATGAAAGTGCGCAAGAAGGTGCACCGCGCGCCGGATCGCGTCGCTTCGCTCAAGGCGGCGCCCCGCAAGCGAGGCGCGCGGCGCGGCGGCTTGGCGGAACGGTCGCGGCGTCGCGGCCGGTGATGCCTGAGCGTCCGGTGATGCCGGCGCGCAGATGATGTCCACGCCGGTGGTATCTGCGGCCTCGTTCAAATCCGTGAGTATTGAAGCCGGGCTGAGAGCTGACGGTATCTCGGTAGAGGATCAATTCCTCCCGCCGGCACAGGTTCGCGCACTCGCGAGTTGCGCGGAGCTGCGCCGCGCGCGCGGGGATTTCACTGCGGCACGCATCGGCGCAGAACGCGGATTGCTGCGCCGCGAGGAGATTCGCGGCGACAGCATCTGTTGGATCTCACCGCCGTTGGAGTCGGCGGAGCAGGCACTACTGGATGATCTGGAGCGCTTGCGCCTGGAGCTGAATCGCGGCGCCATGCTCGGGCTGTTCGATCTCGAACTGCATTATGCCTGGTATCCGCCCGGCGCCCGCTACGCGCGCCATGTGGACCAGCCGCAGGGACGTACGCAGCGGCAGGTGTCCGTGGTGCTTTACTTGAACGAAGGCTGGGAGCCGGCGGCGGGCGGCGAGTTGCGGATATTCGATGCGGCCGGCCGTCATCGGGATGTGGAGCCGATTGCCGGGCGTCTCGTGTGCTTTTTAACGCCGGGCCGCGAGCATGCGGTGCTGCCCACGCGGTGCGAGCGCTGGAGCATCAGCGGGTGGTTTCGGGCGCGCGATCAGTATACCCGACCGTCATGATGTTGAAAGTCCCCGGCGTCGGCGCAGGTCGTGTCACGGGCTGTCCTGGGGTGGGTGCGGCGAGCGCATCGAAGTTCGCGCTGACTAAATAAACCTTTCCGCTCGCAGAATCGAGCGCCATTGTTCGGGCGCCGCGCTGGGTGGCCACGGACTGGACCAGTTGGTATCGATCGGGCGCTTCTTGATGAAAGGTATCGAGCGTGCCGTCGCCATTCGAGCTGAACACCAGACCGCGTTTGGCATCGTACGCCGCGGCATCCGGTCCTTCACCGATCGTAAGCTGGGCAATTTGCCTTCCTGAAATCGCGTCGGTTACCGCCATGACCTTGTTGTCGCACACGGAGAATAGCCGATGATGCGCCTTGTCTAGTGCGAGCCCGCTGGGGCTGGCGCAGCCCGGCAATTTCCAGGTTGCTTTGATCGTCATTCGTTGGCTATCGAGCACGACCATTTGGCCCGCTTCGCTCTCGATATTCACGAAGATGTGGCCCGCACCGTCATCGACTGCAAATTCCGGCTTATCAGGAACCGCCAGCGTGCGCACCACCTTCAAACTCCCGGCATCCAGCACCGTCACATCCTTGCTGCGCCCATTGAAGGTCCAGATATGCTTGCCGGCGGGCTCGTACAGGATTGCATCCGGATTGTGACCGGGGATATGCGCTTCCTTCAGCGTTTTCAGCGTAGCCAGGTCGAACATCGTCACGGAGTCCGCCCGGCCGTTACTTGTATATCCTTGGTGCAGCTCTTCCGCCAACGCGATGCCATGCACGCCCTGCGTATTCTCTATGGTGCCGACTATTTTTCCAGACCGAGTGTCCACCACATCGACACGAGTGCTGCGGCTCATAAAGAGCCGATTGCCCGCAGCGTCGAGCGTCAAATAATCCCATCCGCCGACGCCACCCACCATCCAGCGCTGAACCACGGAGAGCGATGTATTGGTGGGCGCGGCCTCAGCACCCGAATGGATACAACAGCCGACGATCAATGTCATACCGGCCGATCGAACAATGCGTCTGGATAGCGATCTCAACATGGGAGTTCCCTCAACAAGATATTACAGATTCGTTCAGCTACAGCATCGCATCAATTCTACTGGGTCACTATTACGGAATGGTATAGAAGGCGGCGCGAAGTACGGGTGCGCAGACTCATGCTAGAACTTGTAGGTTCCTCCGAACTGCACGGTAGCCCCGTAGAACTCGCGTTGGATCACGCGATCCGATCCGGGACCTTCTGTGAGTTTAAGCGCCGTATTGGTGAGGTTTTTGACGTTCAAATAGACACTTAAGGGCTCTATGATCTTGTATTGGCTCCCAAAATCGACCGATAGCCGCTCCTGCGTCCAGACATCAAGCGCGGCCGTATTTCCGAGTCCAAAGATGTTTTTGCTGGTGTAGTACGCGCCGAGCGAGACGTTCAAGCCATACACGTCGTACAGAAGCTCGGCGTTGAAGGTATTCCTGGATGTCGAAGGCAGCAGGGAATCGCGCGTCCCATTGGTGAGGCCGCTGGTCGGATCCGCCACAGGCAGTTTGTATTTTGATTGGACCCAGGTCCAATTGGCCGAAACACCGAGGCCGGCAAGGGGCCCGGGAAGAATGTCGTTGAAATGCTGCACATAGTTCGTTTCGAAGCCGAACAAATGTGACGTCGCGGCATTGCCGAAACTAATGAGCTTGATGATGCCGAGATTGCCGCCGCTGTTTTGTAGGCCGCCCGCGGTCTGCTGCACATTTTGGACGATGTAATCTTTGATGTCCTTGCCGAAAAATCCGATTGAGGCAATGCCCGCATGCGGCAGGTACTGTTCCAGAGCCAGGTCCAGTCCGGTTGCCGTGGTCGGCTTTAGATCCGGATTACCTGTCGTGATATTGCCGCTGCCGGCATCAACGGTGGTCGCGGCGGTTACCTGTTGGAAGCCGGGGCGTGCAATCGTTGAGGAGACGGCGGCGCGAGCGATCAAGCTCGAATTTATTTCATACCGGGCCTGCGCCGACGGGAACCAATTGGTATAGGACTTGGAGTTTGAGACCGCGCATATTCCACAGGCCGGGTTGGTCGGGTCGTTCTTGTAGCCGGAGTAGGTCACCTGGGTTTCCTCCACCCGAAGGCCGGCAATAATGCCCAGCGGCCCGAAGCCAAATTCATACTGGCCGTATTGCGCATAGACATTTTCTTTGTCGTGTACGTTATTGAGGACGTCTTCGCCTCCGGAAACGCTGCCGGACGTCAAAGCGCCTGCGTATATCGCTCTTAAAGCGGCCGCATCGATCTGTGGCCCGTTGGCGTAGTGGTCCATGTAGAAGTTGACGCTATTGCCATAGGCTACCGAGGACAGCGGCAATACCGGCAGTGCCGCGGGGTCTATGGATGAGGAGAACTGGTCGGCCGAGCGATTGCGGAGGCGCGCATTGACACCAAATTTGAACTGCTCGTCCGATCGGTCCGTAAAGTGCGCGGGCAGGGTGAAATTCGTGCCGATTCCCCACTCATGGTCGTTCGAGTGCGTCACTTGCGTCCTTACACCGGTCAAGACGTAGCCGCCAGGATTTGCCGGGTTTACGTCGGTCGTAGCGTTGGCCGCAGCGGCGGGTAGGGTCCGTACCACGGGCCAATTCGGCAGAGTCGTGTTGTCGTAGGCGACGTTTGCCAGGCTTGCGTTATCGAAATTCGAGTTGTAATCGTAGGGCTTGTAGTAGGTGCCTTTGGTGTAACCGACGTGATAATCGAGGGTGTTTTCGCCGACTTTATTCTGGCCGCCGAGCTCGGCTACGCGAGAGTCCAGATACTCCTTCTCGTCTCGAAGCGCCTTGGTAAAGGTGGCTGTGTCATCGAACCCATTGGGATTGGAGGGATCGACGGTGGGCGTGCCGGTGTAGTTCCAGATGAGCCGATTGCGAATGACCGATTCGGAGTAACCCGCGTCGTAATACCGAAAAAAGTAGCTATTTCCCGTGTTCGGAGCAAACCCTAAGTCGGCACCATAACCATGCCGCTCGCGGTGATAGGTGTAGTAACGCTGCTCGAATCCTGCGAACGCCTTGTCGGCGACCCCACCGGGTTGATTGTCGACGAAAGCCGCTTCTGCATCGTCAATGCCGCGCCGATCGGTATATAGGGAGGCAGTCACCAATATGCTGAAGGGTTGGTATGCATTCGATGAGCCGCCGAAGCGCATGCCGGCAGTGCCCGCGAGATCCGTGATCCATGTGTGGCGAAGCAGCTCTTCTCCGCTGCCTAGTTTGACGTCGGCGAAGGCCTTGCCGTCGCTCGGCGCGGTTTTTGGCGTGATGTCGATGGTACCGCCAAGCGCCTCGGCATCCTGTTCAGGTAAATTGGATTTGGTGACCTTGATGGCGCCGACGAAGCCGATGGGAATGGAGTCAAAGGCCACCGCCCGCCCGGCGGAGGAGGGCGAGCTATTGTTGGTGGGTGGCAGCCGCAGGCCGCCGAAGGTTGTGCTGTTGAGATCCGCATCCAGGCCGCGGATGTTGATGTAGCGGCCTTCGCCGGTGTCGGTCTCCAGCGAAATCCCCGGTACGCGGCGGATCGCTTCGCCGGTGTTGACGTCCGGCAGCCGCTTCATTTCATCGGCTGTGGTCAGATTAATGAGATTGGGCGCCTCGCGCTGCGCAGCACGGGCCATTTCCGGTGTGGAGCGCTGTGCGTTCACCACGATCTCTTGCAGCGCGTCTGTTTCCTCCAGGTCGAGGCCGTTTGCGAGCGAAGACCAGCAGGTCAACGTCACGACGATTAATAACAATTCACAGAAAGACTGATTATTGGTGTTCAATGCCTTGTGTTCCGCTAGCAGAGGATGGATTGCCGCCGCGGACACCAGGCGTTATTTCTGACGGGGCCGGACGGTTCTTTGTCCGGCAAAGTCTGTCAGCGAGTTTTTACGGATTTGTTACAGCGAGGGGATTTCACCCGAAGTAATTTAGTGTCACTTCGCCCGCACCCGATCCGCCACATGCTCGGCAATTGCGAGCGCCGAGGTCAGCCCCGGCGACTCGATGCCGTAGAGGTTTACGAGCCCCTGCACGCCATGCACGTCGGACCCCTGTATCAAAAAGTCCGCTGCGGGTTCGCCCGGACCATGCAGCTTCGGCCGAATTCCGGCGTATCCAGGCCCTAAGGAGCCATCGGGCAAAGCAGGCCAGTAGCGACGAATCGCCGCATAGAACGGCCCGGCTCGCGCCGGGTCGACTGTGTAATCCAAGCGCTCCACCCATTCGACATCGGGCCCGAAGCGTGCCTGCCCCGCCAAATCCAAGGTCACGTGAACCCCCAAACCTCCGGGTTCAGGAACCGGATACACAAGCCGACGGAACGGGTTCTTCGTCCGCAGGACGTAGTAACTCCCTTTGGCAAAGTGCGCCGCTGGAATGCTCCACTTCGGGACGCCCTCGATGCGCTGCGCCAACTCCTGGGCGTGCAGGCCGGCGCAATTGATGACGACGCCGGCGAAGAGACTCACGCGCTCTCCGTTACCCGCCTCCAAGAGGATGTTTTTTCCGTCGCTATGCCCGTTCAGGACCGGCGTGCGGAACGCGATCACCCCGCCGGCTTGCTCAAATTCGCTCTGCAGCGCCAGCATTAAGCCGTGGCTATCGATAATACCGGTGGAGGGAGAGCACAGCGCAGCCACAGCGTTCAATTCCGGTTCAAGCGCACGAGTTTCGTCGGCCGTCAGCCAGTCAATATCAGTGACTCCGTTGGCTCGGGCCATGAGATCAATGGATTGTAGTGTCGCAATCTGCGACTCGTTAGTGGCGACGATCAGTTTGCCGCAGCGCCGGTACTCTACGCCGCGGGTCTTGCAGAATTCGTATAGAAGCTCCTTGCCCGCGACACAAAAGCGGGCCTTCGCAGATCCGGTCGGATAGTAAATGCCCGCATGGATCACTTCGCTGCTGCGTGAACTCGTTGCAGTGCCAATCGCCGATTCGGCCTCCAGCACCAAAGTTTCGCGGCCACGCCGCGCCAACGCCCGTGCTACTGCCAATCCCACGACACCCGCTCCAATGACCACGCACTCGATCGATTCGGTCATGTACTTAGGGCAGGCGGCAATCGATCTGAGCGCAGCGTCAGCCACACTACCAGGGCCACGCAAAGGGACCCAGCCGCTACTGTCACGGTTAGCAGAGTGGCCCATTGCGCCAGCGCGCCCAAAAGAGCGCCACCGACGCCGGGACCGGCAATGTTTACCGCTGTCCAAAGGCCGAGCACCCGACCCCTGAAGTTGTCGCGGATCAAGGACTGCAATTGGACCTGCAAACCCACACTGCACAACACAATGGCGAACCCCAATGCGGTGCTAATCAACAATCCGAGGAAGAACTCGCTACACAGCCCAAAGGCAATCACAAGCGGACCCAGCCAAATGGCGGCCAGACGTGTCACCCGCGGCAGCAGGTTCGTAGCGCCTGCCCAAGCCAGTACCAACGCGCCCACGATGGCGCCCGCGCCAACGGCCGTGGTGAGGTTGGCGAGTCCCAGGCTGCCACGGTGAAACACGGAATCCGCAAACGCCGGTAGTAGTTCGATGACTCCCCTTGCCAGAGTGGACGTGACCGCCGACATCAGCATCATTTGTCGAATGCCCAAGTGCCCGAGCACGTAGCGCCAGCCGTCCCGACTTTCGGCTAACAGGCCCTGTGTCGGCTTGTTGACCTCCCGCGTGCGCAATTGCACGGCCGCTAGTGCAGCCAGGATGCCAAGAAATGAAACCGCATTGACGGCGAACGCTGCCGCCAGACCGTAGCGCGCAATGACGATGCCTCCGATGGCTGGACCGACGGCGCGACTCAAGTTGAATATCACTGAGTTCGCGGCGATGGCTTGCGCCAAGAGTGTCGGCGCCACCACTTCGTGGATCATGGTGAGTCGCACAGCTTGATAGCCGCTGTTCGCGACCCCGAGCAGAAAGGCAATAATCAGCAACACCGATATGTGCATGAGATGGGCTGCGGTCAGCGCGTAGAGCAGCAGCGCCAAAGCCGCCATGGCGCTGTTGACGGTCATGGCGAAGTAGCGATGGTTGTGCCGGTCGAGCAGCGCTCCGGACAGCGGGCCGAACGCGATCAATGGCAGGATTTGCGCCAGTGAAATCAGGCCCACCCAAAATGTTTGGTGGGTGAGTTCCCACGAGAGCCAGCCGATGGCGACGCGTTGGGCCCATGTGCCGATGTATGAAATCAGATTGCCGAGCGCGTAAATCCGAAAATTGCCGTCGCGCAGTACGGCCGGAGGCGCGAACTTCATTTATGCCTCACGCCAGCGAAACCAACTCAACGTCGACTCTCCCCCAGCGTATCCTTTGCGGACTGTATCCCATACGCGGGTGCGGCGACAGTTGAAAGGCAAAGGCGAATGACCGCACGTGGACTGATTCTTCAAGCAAGCTATCGAATCACCTCCGCTGTTGGCGGGCAGCGTATACCCATTGTCCATATTTTTGGCCGGCTGGAGGAGGGCGGCACCTTCCTGCTGCGCGATGACCGGCAACGCCCGCATTTCTATGTTCGCGCCGCCGACGCTGAACGCGCGCACGCGCTGCGTGCACCGCTGCCGCAGCCGACTGACAAGCGCGACTTTGCCGGCGCGCCGGTGTGCCGGATCGAGGTAGAGACGCCCCAGGATGTGCCGGGGCTGCGCGATCGCCTGCGTGCGGCCGGCATCGACACCTTCGAGGCCGACGTGCGATTCGCCCTGCGTTACTTGATCGACCGCGAGATCAAGGGCGGCTGTGAGATCGACGGCGAATGGGTGCCGGGCAATGGTGTGTCCAGGGTGTACACCAATCCGACGCTGCGGCCGGTCCGAGTCGAGGTCGAGCCGCGCGTACTGTCATTCGATATCGAAACTCATGGCAGGGAAGATCGCCTGTTGGCGATTTCACTGTACGGTCTGGGTGCGGACGAGGTTCTGATCGTCGACGGCGGCACTCGCGCCATGCCGGAGCGGGCGATTCGCTGTGCGGACGAGAGTGCCGCATTGGACATGTTTAGCGCGCGAGTACGGCAGCTCGACCCCGATGTACTGACGGGCTGGAATGTCATCGACTTCGACCTGACGGTTCTGCAGCGAATTGCCGAGCGCTTGAACCACCGTTTTCACTTGGGGCGGGAGCCTGGCGCGCTGCGTCTGCGCAAGGCAGATGGCTATTTCGGCAGCGGACAGGCCTCCATAGCCGGGCGCCTGGTGCTCGACGGCATTGATCTGTTGCGCGGCGCCTTCGTCCGCATGGACGAATACTCGCTCGATGCGGTGGCGCGCGAAGTGCTGGGCGAGGGCAAGGCAGTCGCGGGCGATGTTCACAACCGGATCGACGAGATCCTCGCCAACTACGCGCAAAACCTGCCAGCATTCGCATTGTACGCGCGCACTGACGCGCGTCTTGCATTCGATATTGTGGACCGGCTCAATCTGGTGCGACTCGCTGTGGCACGCAGCCAACTGACCGGCATGACGCCTGACCGGGTCGCTGCGAGCATCGCCTCCTTCGACTTTCTCTACCTGACCGAACTCGAGCGGCTGTCGGTTGTCGCGCCGACGGTGCGGGCGGATGATGCGCGAGATTACGACGCTCAGCAAGGCGGCCATGTGCTCGAGCCCGCGACCGGCCTGCATCGAAACGTCTGGGTGTTCGACTTCAAGAGCTTGTACCCAAGCATCATACGCACTTTCAACATTGATCCGCTCTCCTATGTGAAAGCACCGTCAGCGGGCGCCGATCTCATATGCACGGCTGGCAGCGCATTCGCTCGTGCGCCGGCTATCCTGCCGCGCATGCTCGATGTGCTGTTTCCGCGGCGCGAGGCTGCCAGGAAGGCCGGCGACGCCGTGGCGTCGAATGCGATCAAGATTCTGATGAATTCCTTCTACGGCGTGCTCGGTGCGCCCTCCTGCCGCTTTTATAACCCGGCACTGGTCAATGCCATCACCGGCACGGGCCGCGAGCTCCTGCTGTGGTCGAAGGCGTGGTTCGAAACTGCCGGCTTCAAGGTGCTGTATGGCGATACCGACAGCCTGTTCGTAGATTCAGGCGCCGCAGATCCGCATCAGGCAAGGGAACTGGGACAAGATCTCGCGGTTGCGTTGAACGCCGATCTTAACCGCCATGTAGCCGATCGATGGCGCGTGACGAGCCGCCTGGAGCTGGAATTCGAAAAGCTTTACTTGAGACTATTTCTGCCGCGTGCCCGCCACAGCATGCGCGGTGCAAGCAAGCGCTATGCGGGTCTGCTCGGCGGCGCAGATGCCGACAGCGTGGAGTTCATCGGCATGGAAGTCGTGCGCCGCGACTGGACCGCGCTTGCCAAGCAAGTGCAGCGCGAGCTCTATCAGCGCCTATTCACCGATCAATCGGTGGATGTGTATCTTGCGGATGTGGTGAAGAGAGTGCGAAATGGCGAATTGGATGCCTCATTGGTATACCGGAAAAACTTGCGCAAAGGCGCCGATGAGTACACCGCAACCACTCCGCCGCACGTGGCCGCGGCTCGTAAGTCCACGCAGCCGCCCGCTCGGTTGGTCAGCTATGTCATGACCACGGCAGGTCCCGAGCCGCTCGACAATGTGCAGCACGGACTGGATCGCGAGCACTATGTGCAGAAGCAGGTGAAGCCTGTGGCGGAACCGGTGCTGGCGACTTTGGGGCTGGATTTCGAGCGGGTAATCGGCGACAGCCGGCAGCTGGAGCTTTATTAGTGAGCCCGAAGAAAAATATCGACGCATTGTTTCGACCCTTGAGCGTGAAGCGCCCGGGATCGCGGCGGCGAGTGGCGCCCGAAGAAAATCCGGCGCTGGAGGCGATGTGGCACTCGGTGTGTGCGATTCCGCGGGGACAGGTTTCAACGTATGGAGCCGTCGCCCGAGCCGCCGGATTCCCCGGCCGGGCGCGACTCGCGGGATTTGCTCTGAAGGTTGCGCCCGAGGCGGCCAACATACCGTGGCATCGTGTGGTCGGTGCGGGCGGCAGGATAGTGTTTCCGACGTCATCGCATGAGCACAGAGAACAGGCCCGGCGATTGCGTGCAGAGGGAGTTAGGGTCAAAGATGGCCGCGTGCCGACGTCGGCGATGATTCCGCTCGAGGAGCTGGCCTGACTCGCGCGCGTTATGTTCATTGCATGCACGCACCTCCCATAGCGTGACGTAGTTAACTCCGTCCTGGCTGTTCCCGGCTTAGCGTTGGACCCCTTCAATCGTCCAAGGCTGTGCGATGCGACAAGCCCATTATTCGATGCTTCTGGGTGTTTGGGTGGTGGTGGTGCTCGCCGGATGCGGCTCCAGTTCCTACAGCAGCAGCAGAGGCACCGACAACGGCAGCGGCACGAGCGGCCCCACCACAACGGGGGGTAATCCTCCTGCCAATCCCATCGGTGGAACACGCGGTCCCACGGGCAGTAATAATGGGGTGGTTGCGACGCCGTCGGCCGTAGGCATCGTAACCGTCGCCGTCGGCGCCACGCGGACGGTGAGCATCACCTTCACGTCGAACGACGGAAATGCCATTTCTGGGTTCGGCACATCAGGCACCCTGGCGGGCCTCCCGGCCGGGTGGAGCGGTCCCGCCGGTTTTTCGTGCGCGGCGGTGAGCGCGGGCAGCGGTTGCATCCTCAATCTCACCTACGCACCCACCGCAGTCGCCGCCGGTACGTTCACGGTCGACTATGTGTTCGTCGACAATTCCAGCATGCCGAGTACGGGTGGTTCATTGAGCATCGCGTACGCCGCCACCGCGCACGACAATATCGTCGCAGTGGCCTCGCCGAGCGGAGAGATCAACGCCGTTGTCGGTGGCAGCAACCGGTCGGTGAGCGTCAATTTCATCACCGATGACGGCAACGCCGCTACGGATCTCACCCTGACCACCGACCTGACCGGCGTTCCTGGTTGGAGCATGCCCGCAGCAGGTCCCTGCGCAATCGTCAGCACGGGCAGCGGTTGTCAGTTGCTGCTGACGTTTGCGCCTGCGGCCGCCGCGCGCGGGATTCTCACATTGAATTACAGCTACATCGACAGTTCCGGCACGGCCAGGAGCGGCGGTTTGAATATTCCGTACTCGACGACGTCCCATGACAGCGTGGTAGCGAGCGCCGCTCCCGCCGGCGAGATCAATGCAGCCCTCAATTCGGCCGGACAGGCTGTCGCCGTCAGTTTCACTACTGACGATGGCAAGCCTGCCGCGGACTTGTATCTCACATCCAGCCTGACCGTGCTGCCTGCCGGCTGGAGCAGCGCCACCAACGGCTTTTCTTGCGCCAGCGTCGGCAGCGGCAATGGCTGCCAATTGCACCTGACCTACGCACCGCTGATCTTGGCGGGCGGCACGCTTGTATTGAACTACGCTTTCACCGACCCCGCGGGCGTAGCGAAGACGGGATCGCTTAACGTCGTTTATACGGCGACGACCAACGACAATTCAGTCGCGACAGCAGCGCCGACTGGTCAGATCAATGCCGTGGTCGGCTTGGGTACTCAGTCGGTCTCGGTCACATTTACCACCGATGATGGCCGTGCGGCCACCGCGTTGCAGCTGACAAGCAGTTTGGCCACGCTGCCCGCGGGCTGGAGCAGCACCGCATCGTCGTTCTCGTGCAGCGGCTTCGGCAGCGGCAGCGCCTGCCAGCTGCCGCTGGCCTACGCGCCTGCCGCCGCGGGTAACGGTACCCTGATGCTGAGCTACTCGTATGCGAACAACGCGGGTGAGTCCAAGACGGGCGCGGTGAACATTGCCTATCAGGCGACGACCGACGACAACATCGTTGCTACTCCAAATCCCGGATCGCTAGCCGTCAGCGCCGGCAGCAGCACGCCCGTCACCGTCACCTTCACCACGGATGACAGCAACCCTGCGGGCAATTTGTCCGTGACCTCCGCTCTTGGCTCACTGCCGAGCGGCTGGAGCAGCACTGCGACGGCCTTTACTTGTTCGATGGTGAGCACCGGCAGCACTTGCGTGTTGAATCTGACGTATGCGCCGTTGGCGACAGGCAGCGGCACGCTGTCCCTAACCTACCGCTATGACGACGACTCCGGCACAGCCAAGACCGGTTCCGTCAGCATTCCATTCACCGCGACGCCCTGAGCTTTGCAGCGCCGGCTGCTCGGATAGACCTCACTCGCATCCTGCGCTTCGATTTGCGCGCTACTATCGTGCGCGCTGCGTGTCTGATGCCCGCGAAAATGGCGGCGAGGAAAGCTGGAGGATGCCGAAACCCGCAAATTCAGGAATTTACGGTCTTGGCACGAATGTTGCTGAAATTACTTAGTGTAGTATATCGGGAGTATACCGTGAGGGGTTCACTACGGTAGTCACGCCCCACAATTGCAGATTGGTTACCTATGCGCTTGCCGTCGCTCAAGTTTCTGAAGACCTTCCAGGTCGCGGCGAAGCTGCAAAGCTTCAAGGCCGCTGCTGAGGAACTCTTCGTCACCCCGTCCGCCGTCAGTCATCAAATCAAGGCGCTCGAGGAGCAGCTCGGAGTGGCGCTTTTCGAACGCGGTGTGCGCTCGCTCACGTTGACGGACGCCGGCGCCCACTACCTCGAACATATCAACGATATATTCTCGAAGCTCGAATCCGTTACCGAGCAGCTGCAGGTGCGTTATGGGCGCACTATCATCCGTCTGAATGTACCGCCGTTTTTTGCCAACGAACTGTTGCTGCCGCGCCTGGCTTCGTTTTCCCAGGCCCGCGAAGAGACGGACATTCGCATTGAGACGACTTTTTCCGCACCGAAGACGCATCCGCCCGAGGCTGACCTCTCCATCGTAGTGGGCTCCGGTCCTTGGGACGGCCTGACGGTGCACGAGCTGTTTGCGCAAAGCTTCATCGCCGCGTGCTCGCCTGCGTTTCTGTTGGAGAATCCGATCAACGCCTACGGCGATTTGAACGGCAAGACATTGCTGCTGCACGAGGAACGTCGCGATGCATGGGAGCGCTGGGCGACGGGTTTGGGAATCGAGCCGATAAAACCCAACCGGCTGGTGCGCTTGGACACCATGTCGGCCGTCGTGCTTGCCGCCGAACAGGGTGTCGGCGTGGCCTTGGTACCTTCCCGCCTGAGCGCCGATCGCTTCGTCGCCGGCGGACTGGTGAAATTATTCGACGCGGAATTGACCACCAACGAAAGCTACGTGCTGCTGCACCGGCCCGAGGATCGCGCGCGCGAGGACTTGCAGGAGTTGACGCAATGGATCTTAAGCGAGTGCAGGGTCGCCTGATGGATGTCGACCGGCGCCTCAGTTGAGCGGAATTTCACCGCCGCAAAATATTTCTCGTTTGTACTCGCAATAAGCACTGCCTATCGTGCACTTGGGGTGTTGGTATTTTCGGCCACTAAGGAATACCACCATGAATCTTCGTAAAATCTCCCTCGCCGCCGCCGCAATCACCGCATTGTCCCCCGCCATATCGAATGCCTCGCCCGAGACGGTTGCGCTCAATGCCTGCGCCGCCGCCTTCGCAACCAGCTTGGCAGCGCCCGGCGCCACGGTGCCGACGTTCAAAGTCATCGACGGCAGCGCGCGCTACGGCGTATCGGCGAGCGATTTCTTCAGCTCCAACTACACTTTCGATCTGTATGCCAACAATCGGAAGTCCGGGTTGCCGATTGCGCGCGCGAGCTGCTCGACCAATATGCGCGGCGCCGTCGTGGCGCTGTCGCCGCTTCCGCTTTATGCCGCTCCCGCGAGGCTCGCCGCCCGCCAGTAGGCCCGCTCGATCACTGACGGCCGCGGCCGAGGCAGGTGGTTGCGGCCGTCAGTCCGGCCGCAGCGTCTGGCGCGTTGCGCGCCTCCGGCGTATAAATTCGCCATGAGTAATGCAGCGAATGATGGGTCAGGCGCGGTTGCGGCCACTCTCGAATTGGTTCTGGCCGTGGCCGAAAACGACGTCATCGGCCGCGGCAATCAATTGCCCTGGCACTTGCCGGCAGATCTGCGGCATTTCAAAACACTCACCATGGGCAAGCCCGTTCTGATGGGTCGAAAGACCTACGAATCCATCGGCAAGGCCCTGCCGGGTCGTGAGAATATCGTACTCAGCCGGTCCGCCGACTTTTCACCGGACGACTGCACCGTCGTGACCACTCTCGACGCGGCACGAGCCGCCGCGCGCGGGCAAGCGGCGTTGATGGTGATCGGCGGCGCGGAGATCTACCGGCAGTGTCTGCCGCTCGCCAACCGAATCCACCTCACCCTCGTACATACGCGAATCGAGAACGGCGACACTTTGTTCGCGGGCTGGCGCGGCACGGAGTGGGATACGTCGTCGCGCGAGCGCCACGAAGCCGACGCCAAGAATGGCTACGCCTACAGTTTCATCACGCTCGATCGGACGGGGCGCGGCAGCGTCAATTGACCGGCGCGAGCCTGGCGCGAATTTCACGTTCCGCGCGCTTGAAATCAACGTCGGCGAGATTATCGACCGACCCCGCCGTTAGCTCGGCAAGCAGTTGCGTCTGTACCGTTCCGCGATCGAGCGCCGTTCGGTACGGTATCTCATGGTGGAACATGACCATGGAGTAGCGTGGGATGAAGCGCTCGGGGAAGCGCCGCTCGAGCTCCAGTGCCAGCATCTGGTGCAACTGAAACTTGGGGTCGGCGACGCGCTCGCGCATCTCCAGGTAATTGTCGAGTGCCATCGCGGCTATCGCATCGGTATTCGGCTTGCGCTGGGCGAAGAATTCCGCGAATACACGCTCCCAGGAGGAATGGCGGCCCATGCAGGCATCGAATTCCACGCAATCCTCGAAGCAGCAATTCATCCCTTGGCCGTGAAACGGCACAATGGCGTGCGCCGCGTCGCCGATCAATGCCGCCATGTCGCGGTGGGCCCAAGGAGCGGCCGATACCGTGCCGAGAAACCCTATGGGATGACTTTGGAATTCCGCAACACAATTGGGCATCAATGCACGCGCGTCCGGAAAATGATTCGAGAAAAATCGTTCGATTGCGGCGCCTTCAGTCAAGGTCTCGAAGCTGGCCGCGCCGTGCTTGGCGAGGAACAGGGTCGCGGTAAAGCTGCCATCCTCGTTCGGCAGGGCGATCAACATGAATTTGCCGCGCGGCCAAATGTGCAGGGCATCGGCGGCCATGCGGTAGTTGCCGTCGGCGGCGGCCGGAATGGATAATTCCTTGTAGCCGTGTTCGAGGTCGGTTTCCCGGGCGTCGATCAGTTGCTGCGCGCTCAGGCTCCGGCGCATCAATGAGCCGGCGCCGTCGGCCGCCAGCATGGGCTGCATGGGCACGCGGATCAGTCGTTCGCGGCGCACGTCGCGGATCAGCGCTGTTCCGGCATCGAATTCGGCCGCTTCTAAGCGGTGTTCAAAATGCATCGTCACTCCGGGTTGACGCGCGGCAACGTCGAGCAAGGCTTGGTTAAGGCGCTGCCGCGAGATCGAGTAAATCAGTTCGCTGGGCCGCTGGCCGTAGGGCTGCAGGGAAGTGCCTCCCTCGACATGATGAATCAGGCGGCCGCGCATCGGCAGCAGGGCTTTTTCCAGATCCTGGAACACAGCCGCCAATTTCAGGGCGTGAATGCCGCGATCTGCCAGCGCCAGATTGATGGAGCGCCCGGATTCGACAGGGCTGCCTCTTGGGTCGACCCGGCTTTCGTATAACTCCACCCAGTGACCGCGGCGTTGCAACAGTATTGCGAGCAGCGCGCCGGTGGGGCCCGCACCGCAGATGCGAACCACCGATCGATCTGCATTCACCGGTGCACGGCGTGCGATAGGGCCTCGACCGCGGCCAACAGATCGCTGAACGAATTGTAGAGGGGAGCCGGCGCCAGCCGCAGCACGTCCGGCTCCCGCCAGTCGCTGACCACGCCGGCGGCGGTCAGCAATTCGTGGCAGTGCTTGGCGGCGGCGGCCGGACGCGCTATTCGCAGGCTCAGCTGGCAACCGCGCTGGCCCACCATGCGTGGGGTGATAATGTCCACCAACCCCGCAAGCCGCGTGTCGATCAACTGCTCCAGGAATCCCGTGAGCGCAATCGATTTCTCGCGGATCCGGTGCATGCCGGCGCGCTGGAACATTTCCAGCGAGGCGAGCAGGGGCGCGGTGGACAGCACCGAAGGATTGCTGATCTGCCAACCCTGCGCGCCGGCAATCGGCACGAATTCCGGTCCCATCTGAAATCGCGTCTCTGGATCATTTCCCCACCAGCCGGCAAACCGCGGCAAGACGCTTCGCGCGTGACGTTCGTGTACAAAGCAGCCGCCCACGGCACCGGGGCCGGCGTTCAGATACTTGTAACTGCACCAGACCGCAAAATCCACATTCCAGTCATGCAGGTTCAGCAGGGTATTGCCGATGGAGTGGGCAAGATCGACTCCCACGGCCGCCCCCGCACGGCGTGCCGCGGCGACCAGGGGCTCAAGGTCCAATGCCTGTCCGGTAAGATATTGAACGCCGGGCAATAGGACCAGGGCCAGCTCGCCTTTTTCCTGCTCGATGCGCTGGATCATATCCTCGGTGCGCAGGGCGCGCTCGCCGGCTCGCGGCTCGATCTCGATCAAATGCTCGGCTGCATTCAGCCCGTGAAAAGCCAGCTGCGACTCAACGGCGTATCGATCTGATGGAAACGCCGATTTCTCGATCAGCAGACGATTGCGCCCGCCGCTCGGCCGAAAAAAACTCACCATCATCAGGTGCAGATTCACCGTCAGCGAGTTCATCGCGACGACTTCGGCTGCATGCGCGCCTACCAGGCCGGCGAGGGGAGCGG
>JBDUBO010000018.1:0-48426 GCA_040004115.1 Gammaproteobacteria bacterium
GCGCCGCCTTGACGAAGTCCTTGGTGTGCAGGCTCTTGTCGCTGGCGCTCAGGCGCCCGGCGTGAAACAGTTTCTGCCACTGCTTGACCATGCCGTCGCCGCAATTGTTGAGCACCACCACCTTGATGGGCAGGTCGTAGGTGGTGACGGTCTCGAGTTCGCCGATGTTCATGCGGATGCTGGCATCGCCGTCAATGTCGATGACCAGACGTTTGCGCTGCGCAAACTGCGCGCCCACTGCCGCAGGCAGGCCGAAGCCCATGGTGCCCATGCTCCCTGACGTCAGCCACAATCGCGGACTGCGGAAATCAAAATACTGCGCCGCCCACATTTGATGCTGGCCCACGCCTGTGGTGATGATGGCTTCGCCGCCCGTCAGGCGATTGATTTCCTCGATGACGTAGTACGGCTGGATCAATGCGCTGTCGCGGTCGTAGTTCATGGCGTACTTCGACCGCAGCGCATCGCAATGCCGATGCCACTCGGACCAGTCGCGCGTGAAGCCCTGGCGCCTGCCGTAATCCAGCAAGGCGAGCAGCGCATCCGACATCAGCCCTACATGACTCCAATCCACACGCTTGACCTTGTTTATCTCCGACGCGTCGATGTCCAAATGCGCGATAAATCGGGCATTGCCGGCGAATTTTCCCGGGTTGCCGGCAACGCGATCGTCGAAACGCGCACCGAGCGCCAGCAGGCAATCGCAGTCATCGACGGCGTAATTGGCGAAGGCGGCGCCATGCATCCCGAGCATGCGCATCGACAACGCTTGAGTGGTGTCGACCGAGCCGATGCCCATCAGAGTGGTGACCACCGGTATCTGATATTCCTTCGCAAACTCGCGCAGTGCATGTGCCGCGCTGCCGTTGATGACCCCGCCTCCCGCATAGATGAGCGGGCGCTGCGCGGCGCCCAATGCCGCAAAGAAGTCGGCGCAGGCGGCTTCCGGCACCTTGTTCGCCGCCAGGCGGTTCATTCGCTGGCGGTAGCCGGCCACGGGCAGGCGGCCCGAGCCGTGGAATACACCCTTCCAGTTCTGTACGTCCTTCGGCACATCGAGCACCACGGGGCCCGGGCGGCCGGTGCGCGCTATCTCGAATGCCGTACGCACCGTCGCCTCTAATTTGGCGGGGTCGGTGATCAGGAACACATGCTTGGCCACGGCACCCATGATGCTGGGCACGGGTGCCTCTTGAAATGCGTCCGTGCCGATGGCCGTGGTCGGCACCTGGCCGCAGATCACCACGATGGGCACGGAGTCGGCCATGGAGTCTCGCACCGGAGTGACGGTATTGGTCGCCCCCGGTCCCGAGGTGACCAGCGCCACGCCGACCCGGCCGCTGGCGCGGGCGAATCCCGCCGCCATGAAGGCCGCACCCTGCTCATTGGCCGGCACTATCAGCGGCATCGACGCGCCGTGCTCCTGGTTGAAGCGGAATACCGCGTCGTAGATAGGCAATATTGCGCCGCCGCTATAGCCGAAGATCGTGTCGACGCCTTCGTCTGCCAGCACCTGCACCAGCATATCTGCGCCGGTCATCGTGGCGCCCGCCAGCGGATGCGCGGCTTGATTTAACATGTCGTAACGGTCTTTCACGGTGAAAGACTAGCAGTTCTCGCCCTGGCGCCCAAGTGCCACCCTCCCGTATGCTTGTCGGCCAATGCGCCACCTCATCGCAATACTCCTGCAGAACGAAGCGGGCGCGCTGACGCGCGTAACCGGCCTCATCTCCTCGCGCGGCTACAACATCGAATCGCTGTCGGTGGCCCCGACCAATGACCCGACGGTGTCGCGCATCACGCTGGTCACCACCGGCTCCGACCACGTCATTGCACAAATCAACGCGCAGCTGCTGAAGCTGGTGGACGTCGTCGCAGTCGAGGACATGACCAGCGGCGACCACCTGGCCCGCGAGTTGCTGCTGATCAAATTGCAGCTACCCGCCGAGCATGTCGAGGCGGTGGGGACGCTGCTGCGCCGCGTCGGCGGCAGGGTGCTGTCGTCGAATCCTTCAAGCTACATCGTGGAGCTCACCAGCACCGAAGTCGAGATCGGTGAATTCATCGCCAACGTCGCCGCATTCGGCGAAATCGTCGAGGTCGTCCGCAGCGGCGTGCTCGGGATCGCGCGTAGCAGTCCGCGTCTGCATGTCGTCAAATAGGACACCATACCTCCATGCCTGAAATTGAAGTCACCCCCGAACATGCCGCCGATCCTGTTTCTCGCCGGGTCGGGATCCTGGTCGGCGCAGTCGGAATTTTTCTGTCCGTGGTCACCATCGCGTCGCACCGCTCGCATACCGATGCCGTGATTCATAGAACCGAATCCAACGACGCCTGGGCCTACTATCAGGCTAAGAAGATTCGCGAATACAGCAGCGATGTGGCCCTCACGCTGGTTCAGACACTGGGCATGGACCCCGCCAAGTCGGAGGCCGCGGAGAAGAAGCTGGAGGCGGCTCGCGCCAAGTATGTATCGGACGCCGAAGAGATCCAGAAAGAGGCCAAGGCGAAGGACAAGGAAAGCGACCACGAAGAGGCTCGTGCGCTGCGTTTCGACATAGGCGAGGGGTTGCTGGAGCTTGGGTTGGTGCTCTGTTCCCTGTATTTCCTGGCGCGGAAGAGTTTTTTCCCGATTTTCGGCGTGGTTTCCGCCATCGCCGGCACCGCCATGGGTATCTGGGGCTACTTGCTTTGAGGCAGCCATTCGGGTGGCGATACGCCGGCGTGCCCGCTGTGCTCGCCCTCTGCGCGGTTGCTGCCGCCACGCTGACCACGGCGGCGAGCGGCTCGACGGAGCCGCTGGCGACGCCGGCCAGGGTCGAGGTACGATCCGCCGATCTGGTGGCCGTGGGAGTGGTGCGTGGCGACCGCATGACCATTCGCCTGTCACGGGTGGTTGACAACGCTCCGGTTGCGGATGCCGCGGTAACGGTGGTTTTGCGCGGAGTGGCGCACGCTACTACTGCACAGAATGACGGCAGTTACTTGCTGCAGTCGCAGGACCTGACGCTTCCCGGCGCGGCGGCGGTGGAATTTCAGGTGGCGCAGGCGGCGATGCGGCAAAGCCTCAATGGAACATTGCAAGTCGCCGCCGGCGCAGCGCAATCCGAAGACAAGAACACAGCCCGGCAGCTGTGGTGGTGGGTGCTGAATTTCGCCGTCTGCATCGGCTTTCTATGGCTGTTTTCGCGGCGTCGCAAAGCTGCGCAGAAAAAAGTATCCGACTGAGGCAGTCTCCGTCGCCATGCACGGTCAAAAGCTCTGCTCGGTTTGCACGATGAACTGGAATTTCTGGATGCCGGCGATATTGTTGAGCGGAAACGCGAAATCAATGTGCAATACATTGCCGAGGCCGGTTCGCGAATTGCCGAGCCGCAGGCCGACTCCGACGTCCTTAAGCAACCCGGGGTCGCTGTTGCCGATCGACCCGCTGCCCCAGGTGCGGCCCACATCCGCAAATATCGCGCCGCCCACGCGCGCGAGGCGAAAAGGAAACCAATCGGTAAAGACACGCTGCTCCACCGTGAACAGCGCACGCGAGGTTCCGGACTCGTAGCGCAGCGGATAGCCGCGCAGGCCGTTATCGCCGCCCAGCAGCAGCTGCATGTCTGGGTCCAAAGAATCGGTGACCGTGCCTGAGAATCCGGCGTACAGCAGCCAGTCCGTGCGCCAGCGCCAGTAGTACTTGGCGCCGGCGTTGGCGATCAAGTTGCGTGCGCGGCCTTCTTCCACGCGCGACGAGAAATCGCCGGTCAAGAAGACCTGCTGCGCGTCACTCAATTCGATGCCGCGCAGCGCCTTCAATACCAGCATCACGGCATTGCGGTCGGCGCCGAAGGCCTCGTTGGAATATCCCACTTCGCCGCTGACTTCGGTGCCGAAGTACAAGTCCTCGGCGCGGCCGATTTGGTTCTCATCGCCGACCTTCTTGTACTTATCCTGAAGAATGTCGAATCCGACGAAGGGGTAGGACACTGTCCGGTCGGGCGGCAGCAGCTTTGCCGGTGTCGAGGTGGCCGGCGTGGGCAGGAATTCATTGCGGTCATAACGAACTCCGAACGTCAGGCGGCGGGTCCAGCCGTCCATCAGACCGCTGGAAATGCCGCCGCTCAGTTCATAGGACCGTTCGTTGTCATTGAATTGATCGACGATGTCTCCCAAGTTGTAGCGCGAGACCGTGCGGTCGAATGCCACGGCCGTGATCTTGGCGCTCCAGGGCGCGTCGAGCGAGTAGAAGGGCTGGGAGATTTGTGCGGACCGGTTCGAGCCGTCGCTGGAATCCGAGTACGTGAATTTCGAAGTCCACCTCGACCCGAACACATTCGGATCGGTCCAGGCCACTGTGTCGCTGGTGCGATCGATGGTGCTGCCGTGCGACACCTGCACGGCCTTGCCCCAGCCGAGGAAATTCGTGTCCTGCAGGTTGAATCGGGTGT
Organism: Gammaproteobacteria bacterium; assembly: GCA_040004115.1. Classification (GTDB taxonomy): domain Bacteria; phylum Pseudomonadota; class Gammaproteobacteria; order Steroidobacterales; family Steroidobacteraceae; genus Bog-1198. The sequence continues at coordinate 4,440 of JBDUBO010000018.1, forward strand.
CATTGCTACCGCCCGCCCGGCCGAAAGAAATTCCAGGACTTAAGGTCCAAACATCCTTGGTGATCACCTTGATATCCACTTTGCCGTCGGCGTACCGGACCGGCACCACGCGGGCATCGTAAACATAGGTCAGCAGACGCAGCGCCCGCTCGGTTTCCGCCAGCTTGCGCGCGCGGTATTTCTCTCCGCTCACGAATAACAGCTGAGCCTGAATGGTCGAACGCTTGGTGCGAATATGCAGCGTGTTGGCGAGGCGAAACAACCCGTTCCGTTCGCGTGGATCGCTCTCGTCAAAGATATTGCGGATATCGATGTCGATGCGGCCGATGACGGCGCCGTCCGCTTCCAGCGCGGCATCGTCCGGCAGGTCCGCGGGACGCGGTATTTCGATGCGCGTATGTTCCTTGTCCGTGAGCTTCGCCGCGAGCCCGGGTTCGGTCATCGCAGCGACGAGGACGGTAAACGCGAACAGAAGGCGGCTGACGGCCAGTCTCATCTGACGATGCGGCTACAATGCGGCGTTGTCGGTCTCGCCGGTGCGGATGCGCAGAACTCGCACAATGTCGGTAACGAAGATTTTACCATCGCCAACCTTCCCGGTTTTCGAGGCGCCCACGATGGCCTCCATGACTTGGTCGACGAGCTCATTCTTGACTGCGACCTCGATACGAGTCTTCGGCACGAAATCAACGACATATTCCGCGCCGCGGTACAACTCAGTATGCCCGCGCTGGCGCCCGAAACCTTTGACTTCGGTCACAGTCATACCGGACACCCCGATTTCCGAAAGCGCAGCGCGCACGTCGTCGAGCTTGAAGGGCTTGATGATGGCAGTAATCAATTTCATTCTAAACTCCGGTCAACATTGGGCCGTCGCGACAATACTATTACGAATATAGGCATCTGGCACGGCCATATGCGGGACCGGGCGCAGGCTCCTCCACTCCTTTCCCTGCAATCGGCCTTTCGGGCCGGGTCCCGACCCGCTATAAAGGCGTGCCTGCACGCATAAGGCAATTCTTAAGGATTCCGATGCTCTCGACCATAGTCATCATAGGCGGCGGCCAAGCCGGCGCGCAGGCAATCGATACTCTTCGGCGGGAGGGCTTTAGCGGCCGCCTCGTGTTGATCGGCGACGAACCGGAATTGCCGTATCAGCGGCCGCCGCTGTCGAAAAAATACCTGTCGGGGGAAATGGCGGCCGATCGCCTTTTGTTCCGCCACCGAGCGTTCTATGACGAACATCGAGTCGAATTGAGGCTGGGTAAAAAGGCCGTGCGGCTCGATCCCGAGGTACGGCTGGTGGAGCTCGCCGACGGCGAGAAAATAGCCTATGACCGGCTGCTGCTGTGCCTAGGAGCCGCATCGCGGCGGCTGACCTGTCCCGGTGCAGATCTTTCCGGGGTCCACTATCTGCGGGGACTTGCCGATGTGGCACCGATTCAGGCGGCATTCAAGGTTGCGGCTCGCGTCGTCATCATCGGCGGTGGCTACATCGGGCTCGAAACGGCGGCGACCTGCCGCAAAATGGGCTGCGACGTCACGGTGCTGGAGATGGCCGACCGGCTCATGAATCGAGTCGTCGCGCCCACCGTCTCACAGTACTTCTCCGCGGAACACGTTGCGCATGGCGTCAACATTATTTGCGACACTCGCGTGGTTCGTCTCGAAGGCGGCGGCAGGGTCGAACGGGTGGTCTGCGCAGACGGCAGCAGTCACGTGGCGGACCTGGTGATTGTCGGGGTCGGGGCCATTGCGACCACGGAGCTGGCGAGTGCGGCGGGCTTGGCGTGCGACAATGGCATCTTGGTCGACGAATACTGCCGCAGCAGCGACGCGGCAATTTTCGCCGCGGGCGATTGCACCAATCATCCCTCGCTGCGCTTCGGCAGGCGGGTGCGCCTAGAGTCCGTGGACAACGCCTTTGAGCAGGCAAAAACGGCCGCGCTCAATCTTCTCGACCGGCAAGTCACTCATGATCGGGTACCTTGGTTCTGGTCGGATCAATTCGACAATAAGCTGCTCATTGTCGGCCTCTCGCAGGACTACGACACGCAGGTGCTGCGCGGCGATCCCGCCGCGCGCAGTTTCAGTGTCTGTTACCTCAAGGGCCGGGAATTGCTCGCGGTGGAAGCCGTCAATCACTCCAAGGATTACATGGCGGCGCGCAAGCTCATCGCCGAGCGCGCGCTCCTGAATCCGGAAAAGCTCCGCGACACCGAAATTGCCCTCAAAGACGCGGTCTAGGCAGCAATGCCGAAGATCGTGTTCATCGAGCCGGGCGGGGTTCGGCGTGAGATCGACGCGCCGGTCGGCATCACGCTGATGGAGGCGGCTCGTCAACATGGCGTTGAGGGCATAGTGGCACAATGCGGCGGCGCCTGCGCCTGCGCGACCTGCCATGTCTATATCGATCCTGCTTGGGCTCCCAAGCTCGAGCCGCGCGAAGACATGGAGGAAGGCATGTTGGAAAACTCCTGGGAACCGCGCGGCAATAGCCGATTGAGCTGCCAAATCCACATCACTGCGGCCATGGACGGCATGCAGGTGATCGTGCCGCAGCGGCAGCGATAGCCGCCGCCGGCTGCGCCGATGGGCGCACACTCATCGCTATTCGAAGCCGATCAACAGATCCTTGGTGTCGACCTGCTGACCGGGCCGGGCCAGAATCTCTTTGATCACTCCGTCGCGCTCCGCACGTACCGTGGTTTCCATTTTCATCGCCTCGAGTGTCAGCAGTACTTCACCCTTGGCGAGTTTCTGGCCGACGTGCACCGGCACGGTGGCAATGGTGCCGGGCATCGGAGCGCCGACATGGTTCACATTGCCGGCCTCGGCCTTGCGGCGCGGCGGCCGTTTCGCCACCTGGCTGCGGTCGGCGACCCGGATGGGGCGCGGCTGGCCGTTCAGCTCGAAGAATACCGTGCGCGTGCCATCCTCGTGCGGGTCGCTGGTGGTCACATAGCGCACGATCAAGGTCTTGCCGCGCTCGAGATCGATGTTGATTTCCTGGCCTGAGTCCATGCCATAAAAGAACACCGCGGTCGGCAGGGCGCTGACATCGCCGAATGAGGTGCGGTTGGCCGCATAGTCGACGAATACTTTGGGATACATCAGAAACGACGCGAGCTCATTGTCGGAGATTGTCCGGCCCACCTTCCCTTCGGCAATTTTGCGCTCCGCCTCGAGATTGGCCGGCGGCAGCAATTCCCCGGGACGCACGTTAAGCGGCGCCTTGCCGCCCAGTACTTTGCTCTGCAGGGCGGCAGGAAATCCGCCCACCGGCTGACCTAGATCGCCGTGAAACAGGCGCACCACGGAATCAGGAAACGCGATTTCCACCGCCGGGTCGAGTACGGCCTCGCGCGTGAGGCCGCTGGTGACCATGGTGATGGCCATGTCGCCGACGACCTTCGAGGTCGGCGTAACCTTGATGATGTCGCCGAACATCTCGTTGACCTCGGCATAGGCGTGCGCAACTTCGGGCCAGCGGTAATCATCGATTCCAAGCGATCGTGCCTGCTCGCGCAGATTCGTGTACTGCCCACCCGGCATGCCGTGAACGTACACCTCCGAGGCGCCGGCGCGAATGTCGCTTTCGAACGCGATGTAGCCGCGGCGCACCTGCTCCCAGTAGGTTGAAATCACCCGCACGTTGTCGGAATCAAGTCCGGTATCGCGCGGGCCGTAGCGCAGTGCTTCGACTATGGACCCCAGATTGGGCTGCGAGGTCAGGCCGGACAGTGCGTCGACAGCGCCATCCACAGCATCAGCGCCTGCCTCGATGGCGGCGAGCACGCTGGCCGCGGCGATTCCGCTGGTGTCATGCGTATGGAAATGCACCGGCAGTCCCACTTCTTCCTTGAGCGCCTTGACCAGCGCCGAGGCGGCACGCGGCTGGCACAGACCGCCCATATCCTTGATGGCGAGCACATGGGCGCCCATCGCCCGTAATTCCTTGGCGAACTTGAGGTAGTACTTCAGGTCGTACTTGGTCTCGCGAGGGTTGGTAAGGTTGCCGGAGTAACAGATCGCCGCCTCGCACAGCCGGCCGGTGTCCCGCACCGCCTCGATGGCCACCTTCATGTTGTCGACCCAATTCAAGCAATCGAAAACACGAAACACATCGACCCCGGCATCGGCTGCACGCCCGACAAAATGCCGCACGACATTGTCTGGATAATTGGTGTAGCCGACCGCGTTGGCCGAGCGAAACAGCATTTGCAGCAGCAGATTCGGCATCGCTTCGCGAAACGCCGCGAGGCGCGCCCAGGGATCCTCGCGCAGAAAACGCATGGCCACATCGAAGGTGGCGCCGCCCCAGCACTCCACCGAAAATAGCTGCGGCAGCATTGCAGCGTAGTACGGTGCAATCAGTGCCAGGTCGTGAGTACGGATCCGAGTAGCCAGCAGCGACTGATGCGCGTCGCGCATGCTGGTATCGGTCAACAATACCCGCGTCTGCTGCAGCATCCAATCGGCAAATTTTTCCGGTCCCAACTCATCGAGCTTCTGTTTGGTGCCGGCCGCCGGCGGATGCAGAGCAGCGCGCGGCAGCCGTGGAAACACCGGCTGCTTCGGCCGGGCGCGGCCCGTGACCTCGGGATTGCCGTTGACGATCACATCGCCGATGAAGGAGAGCAGCCGCGTGGCCCGATCGCGCTTGCGCGGGCTGCGAAACAGCTCCGGAGTTTGATCGATGAACTTGGTGGTGTAATCGGCGGACGCGAACTGTGGATGCATGATCAATTGATCGAGGAATCGCAGGTTCGTCACCACTCCTCGAATTCGAAATTCCCACAGCGCGCGATGCATGCGCGCGATGGTTTCTTCCGGCGTCGGCGACCAGGCCGTCACCTTGACCAGCAGCGAGTCGTAGAAGCGCGTGATGATGGCGCCCGCATATGCGGTACCGGCATCGAGCCGGATGCCGAAGCCGGCCGGGCTGCGATAGGCCGTGACCCGGCCATAATCAGGCACGAAATTATTTTCCGGGTCTTCGGTGGTGACGCGGCATTGTAATGCATGGGCGTTGACGCGAATGTCTTCCTGACGCGGTACACCGCTTTCCACGGTGCCGATGCGCGCACCGGCTGCAATGCGGATTTGCGCCTTGACCAGGTCGATCCCTGTGACGCATTCGGTGACGGTGTGTTCCACCTGTATGCGCGGATTGACCTCGATGAAATAGAACTTTCCGGTGTCGGCGTCCTGCAGAAACTCAACCGTGCCGGCAGCGCGATAGGCTACTGCGCGGCCGATCTTGAGCGCGGCCTCGCATAGCTCGGCGCGCTGCGTAGCCGTCAAAAAAGTTGCGGGGGCGCGTTCGACGACCTTTTGATTGCGGCGCTGAACAGTGCAGTCCCGCTCATAGAGATGCACCAGGTTGCCGTAGGAGTCGCCGACAATTTGCACTTCCACATGGCGCGCGCGCCGGATCAGCTTTTCGAGATACACCTCGTCCTTGCCGAAAGCGGCCTTGGCTTCACGTCTCGCGAGTGCGACGGTCTCGATGAGTTCCTTGTCGTCTTCGACCACCCGCATGCCGCGGCCGCCGCCGCCCCAGCTGGCTTTCAGCATGACCGGAAAGCCGACCGCATGCGCCAGCCTAAGCACCTCCGCGTTGTCGACGGGCAGCGGCGGCGTCGCCGGCATCACCGACACACCCGCGGTCTGTGCCAAATTTCTCGCCTCGACCTTGTTGCCCAATCTGCGCATGGTGTCAGGTAGCGGCCCTACGAATACGATGTTGGCGGCCGCACAGGCCTCGGCGAACTCGGGACTCTCCGACAAAAAGCCGTAGCCCGGATGCACAGCATCGGCACGGGCTTCGATCGCGATGCGAATGATGTCGGCGATATCGAGATAGGCGTCGATCGGACCCTTGCCGTCGCCCACCAGGTAGCTTTCGTCGGCCTTGGTCCGATGCAGCGAGAAGCGGTCTTCCTGCGAGTGGATGGCAATGGTGCGGATGCCGAGCTCGGTAGCGGCACGCATGACACGAATGGCTATTTCACCGCGATTCGCGATGAGCAAGCTTTTGATAGCCCCTGTCCTGGGAAATGGATTCATCTTCGTTTGATGATAGCCTTGCGGCGTCGGAGCGACCAGAGGAAACCAAGTAGATGTTTGGATTAGCGATCCATGGCGGCGCCGGTACTTTGCCGCGCGCCGAAATGAGCGGCGATCAGGAGCTGAAATATCAGGCCGGCCTGGCCGCCGCGCTCGATGCGGGCTACGCAGTACTGCAGGGCGGCGGCGCGAGCTTGGACGCGGTGACGCGCGCCGTCATGGTGCTCGAGGATAATCCGCTGTTCAATGCGGGCCGCGGATCCGTGTTCACGCTCGACGGGCACAATGAATTGGATGCGGCCATCATGAACGGCACCACGCTCGAGGCGGGAGCGGTGTGCGGCGTGACCCATATCAGGAATCCGATCCAGTTGGCGCGCACCGTCATGGAGCATTCGGAATTCGTCATGCTGCAAGGGGCGGGCGCCGAAGAATTTGCCTTGAGCCGCGGTATGGCGCTGGTGCCACAAAGTTACTTTTACACCGCCGAGCGCTGGAAGCAGCTGGAACGCATCCGCGGCGGCGATTCCGCACTGTCGGCGCTGACGATTTCCCATGTGGGGACGGTGGGCGCGGTCGCAATGGACGGTGCCGGGCGGCTGGCCGCCGCCACCTCCACCGGCGGGATGACGGGAAAGCGCTACAACCGCATCGGCGATTCGCCCATCATCGGCGCCGGCACGTATGCGGATGACCGATCCTGTGCGGTATCGGCAACCGGACATGGCGAGATTTTCATCCGTGCCGCAGTGGCACATGACATTTGCTCACGCATGCGGTTCGGCGGCCGCACGTTGACGGCCGCGGTACGGGAGGTGGTGCTCGAAGACCTTCCCGCGCTTAAGGGCGAGGGCGGAGTCATCGCCATCGACCGCTGCGGCGAAATCGCCATGGAATTCAATTCGGAGGGAATGTTTCGCGCCAGCAGAAGGGCAGGCGAAGAGGCGCGGATCGCAATCTATCGGGCTTGAGCCGCCGGCCGTTACGCTGCCGGCTGCCGGCTGCCGGCTGACCGCAAGACTGTCCCGCTGACCGCTAAACCGCCCGCTGACCGCGGCGTTTTTCGAAGCGGCCCGTGCGCAAGGTATGGTATTCGGCCTCCATCACCACCACGCGATTTCTGCCCTGCTCCTTGGCGCTGTACAAGGCCTCGTCGGCAAGTTGAATGAGACCTTCGTAGGTTCGATTGCTGCTCGGGAGAATGAACGCGGCGCCGATGCTCACCGTCAGCCGACTCGCCACCCGTGACGCTTCATGAGGGATGTTGAGTTCCGCTATGGAGCGCTGGATTCGCGTCAGCACTTCGGCGACGTATTCTCGGCTGGCTTCGTATAACACCACCGCGAATTCCTCGCCGCCGTAGCGCGCCACGAAATCCATCGGTCTGCGCGCGCACTGGCTCAGGGAAACGGCCACCGCGCGCAGGCATTCATCGCCCGCCTGATGCCCGTAGCGATCGTTGTAGTCCTTGAAGCAATCGATGTCGACGAGCAGCACCGCCACGCGCTCTTCGTCGCGCACTGCCTGGTGCCAGGCGCGCTGAATGTGCTGGTCGAACATGCGGCGATTTTGAATGCCCGTCAGGCCGTCGCGCGCCACCATTTCGCGCAGCAGGCACGCCTCGAGAAAGCGCATGCGGCTGGTCTTCTCGTGCATGTAGACCACCGAAGCGCCGAACAGATTGGCTGCGATCATGGCCAGCGTGTCGTAGGCGAATTCGTGTTCGGGCAGTTGCAGCTCGGTGCCCACGGCAATATAGACCAGCAGCACGATCAGGTTCGCGGCGGCGGCGTGGTAGAAAATGAGGCCGCCCATGAAGTAAATGAACATGATGGTCAGCATCATGCAGGGGAATAGAATTGACATTCCGCCCTGCGTCGCGATGATCTGAATGGCGGCGATGCCTAATCCCAGTATGGTGGACGCGACCATTGCCAGGGGCGGATAGATCCGATGGCGCTGCTCGGAGAAGCTCGACGCAAGTACGATGAGTAGAACTGGAATGATTACCAACATGTGGATCATGCTGGGAATCCGGTTGAGCGCGGGCCCGAGCACGACGGATTCCATGATGGAAAAGGCAATGGTAATGGCCACGGCCAGGCAGAGATTGACGCGCGTATGCAGCACGTTCTCTTCGAAATGCGCGCGCCTGAACTCCAACTCGAGGTCGGGGTTGAAAGTAAGCCAAGGAAATCCCGCTTGCAACTGGCGCGCTTGCGGAGAATCCGGCAAGTCGGCTTTGGAAAATCCAGTGGCGCTGTTCATCGGATGACACCGTACTTAACCCAATGCGCAGTCTCAGTGACCTAGGCCGCTTTTCAGAACGAAAGTTCTCCACTCAATGGAGAACATTATGTCAAATCACCGTTTCAGATCCGCCATGCCCTGTCTCGAACTCCCCACGGACTTAGTCGGCCAGGTAATGCTCGAGGTAAGTGTCGAAATCTAACCTGTCGGCGGCCTCGATGCGAGCCTGTGCTTCGTGCGACTCGCGGGCCGCCGCGGCAAAATCCGCCAAACGGCGTTCGTTCGGCGGGTACAGGCCGAGAAAGTAGTCCTTGTGCAATTTGGACATGCGCTGTGCCAGCTGAAAAAAGGATTCACCGCTCTGTTGCATGTCCGCCAGAAGCCGTGCCGAGGGCGTGCGCTCAACGTCATCGATTTTTGCCCGCTGTTGTTCCAGAGCGGACATGTAAGGACGGGCGGATTCGCCATGATCGAGCAGCTCACACAACCCCTGCATCGCGTCCAGCAGCTCGCGCGCCCATTCCAGCATGGGAAAATCCCGCCCGTCGCGCTTCAACAAGAGCTTAGGTTCGCGTCCGCGCCGCGCCACCAGCAGGTGATTGGCGTCCAGGCCGGCCTGTTCGCTCTGCGCGATCGGCTCGCTTTCCCGCAGCAGACATAGCGCCAGAAACGCCTCCAAGAACCGCAGCTTGTTCTGATTGACCCCGACTGGATCGAATGCACTCACATCCAGGGCGCGCACTTCCACGTATTCGACGCCGGCCCGTTGCAATGCCTTGGTCGGGCGCTCACCGGAGCGTGCCACACGCTTTGGCCGGATGTAGCTGTAGTATTCGTTTTCGATCTGCAAGATGTTGGTATTGAGCTGCTGATAGACGCCGTCGACTTTGACGCCGATGCTCTCGTACGGCGGATAGGGCGTGCTGATCGCCCGCGACAGATCGCGCACGTACTCGTCCAAACTATTCACGGAGACGCTCACCGTCGCCTGATTCTTGTTGCGATAGCCGATGTCGCTCATGCGCAGGGATGTGCCGAACGGCTCGTAGTAGGTGTCCGCGTCCAACCGGCTCAACGTGGTCTCGCGGCCCGCAAAGAAGCTCTTCGACACTGCCGGCGAGGTGCCGAACAAGTACAGCACCAGCCAACCGTAACGCCGATAGTTGCGCAGCACGCCGAAGTATCGCTCGGACATGAAGCTCTGTCCGGTACGCTTGGACTCTTCGACGTCGGCAAGCACGTTCCACAGGCGCGGCGAAAACGAGTAATTGAAATGCACGCCGGAAATCGCCTGCATGATTCGGCCGTAGCGCGCACCCAGGCCGTGCCGATAGATGGTCTTCATGCGCCCGACGTTCGAGGTGCCGAACTGCGCCAGCGGAATGCTGGCATCGCCGTCGAGAGCGCAGGGCATGCTGGTCGCCCACAGCAATTCGTCGTCCAGATGGCGGTACACGAACTGATGGATATCGCACAAATACTGCAGCAGCTCCCAGGTCTCGCCAAACGGCGGTGTGACCAGTTCGATCAGCGACTCGGAGAAATCCGTCGTGATGTTTTCGTTGGTAAGAGGCGCGCCCAAAGCCGTAGGATGGCGTGTCTGCACGATGTCGCCTGAGGGCGATACGCGCAATGACTCCTTCTCGACGCCCTTGCGGCCGCCGCGCAGCACACCACGTTCCCCCGAATTGATGAGCCCCGCGAGACGGCGCTCGAATTTCTTGTCCACCACGTTACGCAATACCTCAATCCTCGATTATCGATTCACGGCAGTTCGGCGACGGCCTCGATTTCGACGAGGAACCCCGGATCCACCAGCCGCTGCACCTGAACCCAAGAGGCGGTCGGTAGCCGCTCTTTGCCGTAAAACTCGAACCGCAAATCGGAGGCTTTCAAAAAGGCATCCATATCGGTCGTATAGATCGTCTCTTTGACGACCTGGTCGAAGTCGGCCCCGTGCGCGGCGAGCGTGCGACGTATATTGGAGTAAGCGACGCGCATTTGCCCGGCCATGTCTCCCCGCGCCACCAGCCGCCCATTCTGATCCGCGGCGACTGATCCGGAAATATACAGCGTTTTGCCGATCAATACGGCCTGGGAATAGCCTAAATCCTTCTCGTATGCGTTCAAGCGGAACACTTGCTTGATACGCGGCGGCGGCGGCTCCGCGGCACGCTGGCAGGCACTCAAGGCCAGCCCGATCACCAACCACGCGACGAGCAAGACACGGCAGTGCATGCCCTACCCCGATTTCTGCTTCTGCACGAGTTCGGCGCGGGTTCGCAGGGCGCGCAGCATCTTAGGCAAGTCACGCTTCAGCGCCGCGCGCACGATCCAGCGCGGAACCCAGAAGCCAGGCGCCAGATCGATCGCGTAGTGCGCGATCGTATAGTCGCCGTCGCTGTCGAGGACCCACGAGCCCCGCAGAATGCGCAAGTCCCCGGAGATGCGCTCTATGGACACGCGCGACGGCTGATCGTAGGAGGCGCGAATTTCATAGGTCAGTTTAGGCAAATACCAGGAATAGTCCAACACATGGCGAATCCGCTGCCACGTCCCATCCAGCGCCGTTTCCTTGACGTCGCACGCCACCAGGCCCGGCACGAGATGCAGCGCTTCGGCGCAACTCGTGATCAGCGACCAGACCACCTCGCGGCGCGCTCGAATCCTGACGGCCGCCTTGGCACTGCCGCTCTGTTCGCCGGCGTCGAGCGTCACGGCGACGTCGATGTCTCCGTGTTGCGCGGACTCCTGCGCTAGGTCCGCCGCGTGCGCCATGTGACAAGCCAGCAGCAGAGGGACGAGGAGGAACGATTGGCGCACTCTGTAGTCTGACTCCGGTCAATCCAAACTGTTCGAACTGAATCGCCGCCAGGCGGTTGTTTCCGGCAATCCGCTTCAGCGCCGAGCCTCCATCCAGAGCTTCATCTTGGTCTCGAGGATGTCGAGGGGCATGGCTCCATCCCTGAGTACCTCCCCGTGGAATTCGCGGTAATCGAACTTGTCTCCCAACGCCTGTTGCGCGCGGTTGCGCAACGCCTGGAACTCGAGCTCGCCCATCTTGCAGGCCAGTGCCTTTCCGGGCTCCGCCACGAAGCTGTCGGTCATCAGAGCGGCGCCGGCCTCGTCAAGCGCCAATTGTGCCCGCAGATACTCCACCGCCTGCGCGCGCGTCCAGCCCTTCGCATGCAAGCCCGTGTCGGCGACCAACGCGACCGCGCATCTCAATTGAGCGAACGCCGCGCCTCTTTTGGCTTCATCATCGCGGTACAGCCCCAAGTCCTCGCCCAGAGACACGGCATACAGAGCCCAACCATCGACAAAGGCCGGTGCGCCGCCGTAGCGCTGAGCGCCATAGCGCGGGGCGCTCCAGCGCCGGAATTTGGGCAAGTCCACCCGCTCCTGCTGAAGCGCACTTTGTAGGTGCATTCCCGGCACGGTTTCCTGCAGAAATTCTGCGATGTCGACCGTTGCCGGCGTCGTGCCCGTTCCTCCACCGACATACAGAATGGCGGGTGTCGCGCCGTCCTCTGTTGCGCGCTGGTATGCAAGCGCTGCTCCCGGTCCGGCAAGAGGGTTGGCCGCCGTTATCTCGAAATCCGCCTTTGGGAGTGCCGAAAACAGGGCGGGCACGGCGGCAAGCGCCAGCGCCTTGAGATCGCGGTATGCGGTCAATGGATCCGCGGCGGGCACGTCGGACTTGGCGGGCGCGGCAGGCGGTCCCGCGGGCAATGACTGCAGGCGTGTTCGAATGCGCTCGACCTCGGCAACTCCGATGTTGTGAATCTCGCTCGGCGTGAGGCGCGTGTCGGTATTGAGTGCTACAAGGTACGCATACCAGGATGTCCCCAGGGGCAGCGACGCCCATGCGACGCTCACCCTCGCTCTCGGCAAGTAGTCGCTTTTGATGAAATCGTGCAGTTCGCGGATGGCGGGCAGCAGCTGATCCTTCACGGCGCCATTCAGGCTTACGCTCAATCGCGTGCGCTCCGGGTCTTTGATGGCGTCGGGCAGGGTGCGAACGGGCACATAGAACACATTGGCGCCGGTGTCCTCGCCCAAACCTTGCAGCAGTGCTAATGCCCGCTGCATGATCGACTGTGGGGAGGTGTAGCCACGCCGCATTCCGTCGCGCATATTTGCGATCGCCTGTCGTATCCAGCGCACCGATCCGTCGATCTGAATCTGCCAGTTGCGGTAGTCCTGGGCCGTCTTGAGAGGGTACTGGCCCATGTCTGCGGCCGCCCGCGCCAATTCGAGCAGCGGCCCGCCGAAGGGATCGATGGGCAGAAGTTCGGCCGGATAGGTAAGGCCCTCGATCTCCTGCTCGCGCTCTTTGCGGAATATGTCGTAAGTCAACCGCGACTCCGCATCCAATGAGTTCAGCGGTACGGCGAGAATTTCGGTTAGAAAGCGCCGTTCCATTGCCAGGGAATCCGCCAGCATTTGCGGCTCGAGGGCAGCAGCCCCGGCCGGGCGCTCATCCCAGTACCTATCGACGATTCGCCTCAGCCCCTCATGGGGTGCGCTCAAATTCGTGCCTTGACTGGCTGCAGGGGCCGGCGGCTTACCGCAGCCGACGAGTCCCCAGAGGGCCGGTAGAATTGCAATGACATGAGAAAATCGGGTCATAATTCGATTATAGGCCGGCGGCCAGGTCCATAATTCGCAGCTTAACCTTCCGGGAGTCAGCCCTATGTTGGTCGGAGCCAGTCCGCGGCGCGTTGCGATAGTCGGCGGCGTGCGCATTCCCTTTGCTCGTGGCAACGGTGCATACGCTCATATAGGCAATCAGGAGATGTTGACGGCCACGCTGCGAGGCGTGGTCGAACGCTTCGGCCTGCAGGGTCAGCGCTTGGACGACGTCGCGGCCGGCGCCGTGATGAAGCACTCCAGTCAATGGAATTTGACGCGCGAGTCGGTGCTCGGGTCGGGACTTGCAGCGGAAACGCCCGGACTCGACCTGCAGCGCGCCTGCGGCACCGGTCTCGAGGCGGCGATCCTGCTGGGCAACAAGATTGCACTCGGTCAAATCGACTGTGCAATCGCCGGCGGCGTCGACACCGTCAGCGATCCCCCGGTGGTGTACCCGAAGAGCTTTCAACAGAAGCTGCTGCGAAGTTATCGCGGCAGGTCATTGGGTGAACGCGCGAGGCCGTGGTTCGGCCTGCGACCGAAGGATTTGCGGCCGGTACTGCCCGGCCTCGCCGAGCCGCGCACGGGACTGTCGATGGGCGAGAGCACCGAACTCATGGTAAAAACCTGGGGCATCAGCCGCACCGATCAGGACCAGTTGGCACTGGAAAGCCACCAGAAGGCCGCCGCTGCCTACGCCTCGGGCTTTTATAAGGACCTGGTGCTCGAGTATCTCGGCCTCACCAGCGACAACAATATTCGCGGCGACACATCTATCGAGAAGCTCGCGAAGCTCAAGCCGGTATTCGATTTGTCGGGCGCCGGCACCTTGACGGCGGGAAATTCCACGCCGTTGACGGACGGAGCCTCGGCGGTGCTGCTCGCAAGCGAAGCATGGGCACGCGAACGCGATTTGCCGGTGCTGGCATTCCTCACCTATGGCAAAGTTGCCGCCGTGGATTACATCCACAAGAAGGAAGGCTTGCTGATGGCTCCTGCCTTTGCCGTGCCGCGCATGCTGAATGACGCGCACCTGGGACTTCAGGACTTCGATTACTACGAAATTCATGAGGCTTTCGCCGGACAGGTGCTGTGCACTCTCAAGGCATGGACGGATCCGGCTTTTTGCCGCGACAAGCTCGGACTGCCGGGCGCTCTCGGCAGCGTCGATCGCGCCAGGCTCAATGTGAAGGGCGGCAGCCTCGCCGTCGGCCATCCATTCGCGGCGACCGGCACACGAATCGTCGCCACGCTGGCGAAAATTCTCGATGATCAGCGCGGCAAGCGCGGGCTGATCTCGGTCTGCACTGCCGGCGGCATGGGCGTCACGGCCATTGTCGAGCGCTGAAGTTTCTCGGGCACCGACGACGATTCTTGAGCGCCGGCAAATGAACGCGCTATCCTTTGCGCCCACATCGACGGCACTTAGACCAGAGAATTAAGCATGAAACTCAAAGATCCCCTGCTGCTGCGCGAACTGTGCTTCATCGACGGCAATTGGTTGTCCGCGGACAACGGCGGCAGCATCGAGGTGCACAATCCCGCCACAGCTGAAAAATTGGGAGCGATACCCAACATGGGCGCGGACGAATGCCGGCGCGCCATTGCGGCAGCGGCTGCCGCGCTGCCGCCCTGGGCCGCACGCACCGCCAAGGAACGCGCAGTCGCATTGCGCCGTTGGTTCGACCTGATGCTCCTGCATCAAGACGACCTGGCAGTGCTCATGACCGCCGAGCAGGGTAAGCCGTTGGCGGAGTCCAAGGGTGAAATCGCCTACGCCGCGTCGTTCATCGAATGGTTCGCGGAGGAAGCCAAGCGTATCTACGGCGACGTCATTCCGGGCCATCAGGTCGACAAGCGAATTCTGGTGCTGCGGCAACCCGTAGGCGTAGTCGCAGCCATTACGCCGTGGAATTTCCCGTCTGCGATGATCACGCGCAAGGCGGGCCCGGCGCTGGCGGCGGGCTGCACCATGGTTTGCAAGCCGGCTACGCAGACCCCCTATTCCGCACTGGCGCTGGCGGAATTGAGCGCTCGAGCCGGCATCCCGAAAGGCGTGTTCAATGTGATCACGGGATCCGCTGCGGCAATCGGCGGCGAGATGACGTCGAATCCCACGGTGCGCAAGCTGACGTTCACCGGATCCACTGAAATCGGCAAGAAATTGATGGCGCAATGCGCCGGCACGGTGAAGAAGATTTCCTTGGAGCTCGGCGGCAACGCGCCATTTATCGTTTTCGACGATGCAGATCTGGACGCCGCGGTTCAGGGCGCCATCGCCAGCAAGTATCGCAACACGGGACAGACCTGTGTCTGCGCGAACCGACTGTTGGTGCAGGACGGGGTCTATGACGAATTTGCCCGAAAACTTACGGATGCGGTGACAAAGCTGCGCGTCGGCGATGGCCTCGCCGGCGTCACCGATCAAGGGCCACTGATCGATGCCAAGGCAGTGACCAAGATCGAGGAACATATCGCCGATGCCGTGGCCAAGGGCGCTACCGTCAAGCTGGGAGGGAAGCGGCACGCGCTGGGTGGAACGTTTTTCGAGCCCACCATCCTCACGCAGGTGACACCCAAAATGCTGGTTGCGCGCGAGGAGACCTTCGGTCCGGTGGCGCCGCTGTTCAAATTTCAAACAGAGGCCGAGGCCATCGCCATGGCCAACGACACCGAATTCGGCTTGGCGGCATATCTGTACACGCGCGATCTGGCACGGAGCTGGCGGGTTTCTGAAGCCATCGAATACGGAATAGTCGGCTTGAACACCGGTATTATTTCGACGGAAGTGGCGCCGTTCGGCGGCGTCAAGCAATCGGGTATCGGGCGTGAAGGCTCGAAGTACGGAATTCTCGACTACACCGAGATGAAGTACGTGTGCATCGGCGGAGTGAGTTGAGGGTCCCGTGCTAGGACGGTTTCTGGAATTTTCTCTTGCGACACCGGACATTCAGGCCTCCTTGGATTTCTACACCAAGCTTGGATTTTCCCAGGCAGAAGTCGGTGACGCATGGGTGCATCCCTACGCGGTGGTGACTGACGGCAGGATTTCCTTAGGACTTCATCAGCAGGCCATCCCGGCGCCATCTGTCACCTTCGTCAAACCCGACTTGCTCAAGCACCTGGCGGCCCTCGAGGATCGGGGGCTGGAATTCGAATTTCGCCATCTGGGCAATGATGTGTTCAACGAGGTGGGTTGGTTCGATCCGTCGGGGCACCTCATCAGGCTGGTGGAGGCGCGCACCTATTCGCCGGCGAAGCGTGCCGTGACCGACGTGTCGCGATGCGGCTATTTTCTGGAAATTGCGCTGCCCACTCAGAACTTGGAAGCATCGAAGTCGTATTGGGAACAATTCGGTTTCGTCGGAATGGACGAGTTGGACGATCCGCTGCCGCACATTTCATGCACCAGCGATTATATCGATCTCGGCCTGTATGACCCCGCGCACTTTCGCCGCCCCACCCTTCGATTCGAAGTCGACGATGTCGGCGGCTCCTTGGCGCGGCTGGCGGAAATCGGCATGTCACCGAACGGCGAATTGCCGTCGCCGCTGCGGCATGTACCGGCCGCCGCACTGGTGGCGCCCGAGGGAACCCCCATACTTCTGTCGTCCGGAACGCGCGGGTAGCCCGGACGAGACCTAAAGATCGGCGACGATCTTGAACTTGATGGTCATCGCGTCCTGTACTTGCAGTGCACCCAGCATCAGGCTGAACGGCGTAAGTCCCAGCGCGGTTTGGCGCATTTCCACTGTTCCGGTTGCAACCAGATGACCCGTGTCGACGCGCAGTGCATAGGGTACGTCGATTTTTGACTCATGCCCCGCGATGTTGAATACGACAGTAGCCTTCATATTGCCCGACTCCACACCGCTGATGGTGATCAACGGAAACTCGTCTGCGTCCAGCACCGACGTGCTCAGCATATTTAGCAGAGTTCCTCTCCTGGCGTCATCCGGGACTTCGGCGGCAAATTCGGATCCCTCTTCGCGGCGCGCCTCTGCATCGTCAACCACGAAACCGGTGACCGGCACGCTCAGCGAGAACGCCGAAGAGCCCGCGGCAGCCGTTGCGGCCGTGGCAGCCGGTGCGCCGGAAGGATTCGCCGCAGCGGCGACCGCCTCGGTCAAGCTGATCGAGCCGCGAATGCTGCGATTGACCATGACGTGGTTGTGTCCCAGGTGCGCCAGCGGGCCGGCCCGATAGACCAGAACCCGCAGTTCGGATTGATTCTCGTCGAGCCGATACACTTTCCCGGTCGAGCTTGCCGCAACCGAGCCTGCCGCTGTCGGCGACGCAGCTTGACGCGGTCTGGGCGCACCGCAACCGGCCAAGGCCAAGGCCAAGGCCAAGCCCAAGGGCGGGACGAAAAGGCCGGCATTGCAAATTCTCAACACCAGCAGAATTCCTCTGTCTTGCTAAACTATCTTGGTTGCAGTCTGCACGCGGAGTCCAAGGTATGCCAAATCAAAGTTCACCGGCACGCTACACAGTGGTCGCGCAGACCTTTCATTGGATCATCGCGGCATTGGTGGTTACTCAGTTCGTGCTGGCGAATCTGGCCGACGATCTGCCGATCGGGGTGCACAAGTTGGCGCTGCTCGCGCGCCATAAGAGCTTCGGGATGACGGTGCTGATGTTGGCGATTCTGCGCGTGCTTTGGCGCCTGAAAAATCCGCCGCCGGAGCTGCCGCCCGCGATGAAGCCCGTGGAGCGGATGTTGGCGCGTACGACGCATATCGCATTCTACGTGCTGCTGTTTGCCATGCCCATCAGCGGATGGCTGATGTCGTCCGCCAAAGGATTTTCGGTTAGTTGGTTCAGCTTGTTTCAATGGCCCGATCTCATCGGCAAGAACGAGGCGGCCTTCGATTTGTTGCGCTCCACGCACGAGATCTTGAGCGATGTGCTGTTTGCCATCGCGATGTTGCACATTCTGGCCGCCCTCAAACATCATTTTTGGAACAAGGACGATGTGCTGTTGCGCATGCTGCCCTTCACCAAGACGACGAAGACCGAATCAGAGCACCAACCATGATGAGACTACTCAAGGCATGGATGGCCGCCGCCGCATTCGCATCGATGGCTGCAAGCGTTGCAAGCGTTGCAAGCGCTGCCGGTACCGTGGGCGCCGCGGTTACCGCGTCGGTTACCGCGTCGGTTACCGCGGCGAGCTTCACCACCGATTTACGGCAGAGCCGTCTGGAGTTCTCCGGCGTGCAGGCGGGCGCGGATTTTAAGGGCTCGTTCCATAAGTTCACGGCCGCCGTCGACTTCGCACCGGAGGCGCTGCAGAGCTCGCACATTGACGTGCTGGTCGACTTGAGCTCGGAGGATTCGCTCGACAAGGATCGCGACACCGCCATACGCGGCGCTGATATTTTCGACGTGGCGCACTGGCCGACGGCTCACTATGTGACGCGAAGCTTCACCAAGACCGCGACGGGCTATGTGGCCGTCGGCGCCCTGACTTTACGCGGCGTGACTAAGGACGTGCCGATCGAGTTTCAGTTCACGAAGGCCGCCGGCGGCGCGACGCTCGAAGGCAGTGCCAAACTCAGGCGGCTGGATTTCGGCGCGGGCCAAGGCGACTGGAAGAGCACCGAATGGGTAGCGGATGCCGTGAAGATCAGCTTTTCCCTGGCACTTAAGCCCAAGACGTAGGCTGTAGCAGCTGTTAACGAACGGGCAGCTCGCGGGATTTTTGCACCGTGCGGAGCGCGAAACTCGATTGCACTCGCGCTACATAGGGTAGCCGCGTGAGATGCTGGCTGTGCAGCCTCTCGAAATCAGCGGTGTCCGCGAGCACCACGCGCAGCAGATAATCGTATTCGCCGGACATGAGATAGCACTCCATGACTTCGGGGACTTTGCGCGCCGCTTCTTCGAAGGCGTGCAGGTGCGCCTGCTCCTGACGCTCCAAGGTGATGTTGACGAACACGTTGACTGGGCACCCCGCCTTTTGTTGGTTGATCAGCGCGGTATATCCCTCGATAAAGCCGGATTCCTCCAGGGCCCGAACCCGTCTCAAGCAGGCGGATTCGGACAGGTTGACGCTGTCGGCCAATTGGCTGTTGGTGATGCGGCCGTCGAGCTGCAGCGCGCGGACGATGGCGCGATCGTAACGGTCGAGTTTCATTCGTAGCCCTTCCGGTCAAGGCCGGCAGTATCTTGCGCCAAATTCATAATATGCGACGTATTCTGCCATTTTTCCGGTATCCATAACCACTTTTTGCAACTTTTCGTCGTCTTGGGCCAGTAATCTATGGCGACCTTCCCAACGCCTGACCGGCAGAGCAATCCCATGAAAGTCGGTGTTCCCAAAGAGATCAAGATCCACGAGTATCGCGTCGGTTTGGTGCCCGCCGGCGTTCGCGAGCTGGTCGATGCCGGACACCAAGTGCTGGTGCAATGCGGAGCCGGGTCGGGTATCGGATTCGACGATTCGCACTACCAGGCGGCGGGCGCGAGCGTCGTGCAGCGCGCAGAGGACGTGTTCGCCGCGGCCGATCTCGTGGTGAAAGTGAAGGAACCGCAACTCGAGGAATGCCAGCAATTGCGCACCGGGCAAACGCTGTTCACCTATCTGCACCTGGCCGCCGATCGCGAGCAAGCGATGGCGTTGATCGCATCGGGCGCCACTGCCATTGCTTACGAGACGGTCACCGGACCGGACGGTTCGCTGCCGCTGCTGACGCCGATGAGCGAGGTTGCCGGGCGCATGTCCGTGCAGGTGGGCGCCAACAGCCTGCAGAAGGCCAACGGCGGATTCGGCGTGCTGTTAGGCGGCGTACCGGGCGTGGCGCCGGCAAAAGTCGTGGTGCTGGGCGGAGGAGTGTCCGGAACCCATGCGGCGGAAATGGCCGTGGGTTTGCGCGCCGATGTCACCGTGGTCGATCGCTCGGTGAAGCGGCTGCGAGAGCTGTCGTCGATATTCGGCAGTCAGTTGAAGACGGTTTACTCGACCGCGCATGCAATCGAAGAGCTGGTTCGCGACGCCGATCTCGTGATCGGCGCCGTGCTCATCGCGGGTGCTGCGGCACCCAAGCTTGTGACGCGCGCGATGGTCAAGACCATGAAGCCCGGCGCGGTGCTGGTGGACATCGCCATCGATCAAGGCGGCTGCTTCGAAACCAGCCGGCCCACCACGCATGCCGCACCCACCTACGTACTCGACGGGGTAATCCACTATTGCGTCACCAACATGCCCGGTGCCGTGCCGCGCACCTCGACCTTTGCGCTGACCAATGCCACTCTGCCGTACGTCCGTGCGCTGGCCGATCTCGGCTGGCGGCAGGCCATCGCGAACGATGCAGGGTTGGCCCGCGGCCTCAACGTGCATGCGGGGCAATTGACATACGAGGCTGTGGCGAGCGCGCTCGGCCTGGATTTCCGCGCGTTTCACGCGACCTGACACTTAAGCCCGAATCGGCTGCAACGCAGCGAGCGCACGGCCGCAACACCGCAATGCGCCCGCGCAGTTTTGGCGGCGCATATTGCTACTAAACGATCGATCAATTACTCTCCGCACACTCAAACACCTTAAGCATCCTAGGGATCCGCCATGGCGCGCAATCCGCGCTTCGATGTCTTGTTCGAACCGGTGCGCATCGGACCGGTCACGGCGCCGAACCGTTTCTATCAGGTGCCGCATGCCAGCGGCATGACCAATTCCCTGCCGCAGGTGCGCGCCGGCTTTCGCGAGACCAAAGCCGAGGGCGGCTGGGGTGTGGTATGCACCGGCGCGGTATCGATCCATCCCAGCTCCGATGACTCGCCGCTGCCGTTCGCCATTCTTTGGGACGACAAGGACATCCGCTCGCACGCGTTAATGACCGACGCCGTGCACCGCCATGGGTCTTTGGCAGGCATAGAGCTTTGGCACGGCGGCGCCTGCACCATGAACCGCACCAGCCGCATCGCACCGTTGTCGCCCTCGGGCATGCCCTGGATGTCCACTCACCTGGGGTTCATGGGAAATCTTCGTCCCAAGGTCATGGACAAATCGGACATTCAGGATCTGCTCCGCTGGCAGGCGGCTGGAGCGCGGCGCGCCCTGCAGGCGGGGTTCGACATCGTCTATGTCTATGCAGGCATGGGTTATCTGCCGTATGAGTTCCTGCTGCCCGAGTACAACCAGCGCACCGATGCGTATGGCGGGACGATCGAGAATCGCGTGCGTTTCGTGCGCGAATTGCTGGAAGTGACCCGCGACGCCGTCGGCGACAAGTGCGCCGTGGCGCTGCGCATCAGCATGGAGGAATTGCGCGGCAGGCCCGGCAAGAACGCCGCCTCGGAAGCGCACGAGGTGGTATCGCTGCTCGCGGATATCCCGGATTTGTGGGACGTCAAGATGGATTCCAGTCCGACCGATTGCGCGCCCTCGCGCTTTTCACCCGAAGGCAGCCATGAGCCTGTAATCAATTTCGTCAAGCAGCTGACCAAGCGGCCTGTGGTAGGGGTGGGACGATTCACCTCCCCGGATGTGATGGTGTCGCAGGTGCGGCGCGGTATCCTGGATTTGATCGGCGGCGCCCGGCCCTCCATCGCAGATCCATTCCTGCCCAGGAAGATAAACGAGGGCCGGGAGCATGAGATCCGCGAGTGCATCGGCTGCAACATTTGCATCTCGAGCTGGCATGACGGCGTGCCGGTGCGTTGCACCCAGAATCCCACCGCCGGCGAAGAATGGCGCCGCGACTGGCATCCCGAGCGCTTCGCGCCGCCGGCCAGCGATTCCAATATCTTGATCGTCGGCGGCGGGCCCGCAGGCCTCGAGTGCGCCACCACGTTGGCCCGGCGCGGGTATGTCGTGACGATTGCGGATTCGGCCGACGAATTCGGCGGCCGCTTGCGATTTGAAACCGCACTGCCGGGCCTTAAGACCTGGAACCGCGTTGCGGACTGGCGCCTGGGCCAGCTGCGCGAGCGCCCCAATGTGAACCTGTATCCCGGCAGCGCGCTCGGCGTGGAGGATATTTTGGGGCTGGAACACCGTCACGTCGTCATCGCGACCGGTGCTCGCTGGACCAAGATGCTGTTCTCGACCTTGGAATTTCCGGTCGGTGAACTCGATGGGCCGGGGATCTATACGCCCGATGACCTCGCCGCTGGAGCGGTGCCGCAAGGCCCCATCGTGGTGTTCGACTTCGATAACTACTACATGGGCGGTGCGGTTGCCGAACAGCTGGCCAGGACCGTGGGCGATGTGACCTATGTGACGCCGGCTGGCAATGCGTCCGCCTGGACGTTCATGACCAATGAGCTGCCCCTGGTGCATCGTGCACTGGCGAAGGCGAACGTGCCGATTCACACCCTGCGACGAGTCACCGGCTTCGACGGCGATTCCGTCGTCATCGCCGATGTGTACAGCGGCACCGAGCAACGTCTTGCCTGCCGGTCGCTGGTCATGGTCGGCGTGCGGGTGCCGCGGGACGACCTCTATCAGTCGCTTATCGCCAAGGGACCGGATCTCAAGAATGCCGGCATCTTATCGGTCACGCGCATCGGCGATGCACTGGCGCCGGGAGCGATCGTGCATGCCGTTCACAGCGGGCATCGCTATGCACGCGAGTTCGATGCGCCCCTGAGCGCGGCGCCCTACACACGGGATTTTCCGGTATGAGCACCGCGACCTTGGAAACCACGTTGCCCTCCAGTTGGTATCGCAGCAGCGACGTGTTTCGGATCGAGAAAGAGCGCATATTCTGCCGCGAGTGGGTGGCGGCCTGCCGCGAGGAAGAATTGCCGAATCCCGGCGATTATCTGGTGCTCGACGTGCTCGGCGAGAGCATCCTCGTGGTGCGCAACCGAGAAGGCCAGTTGCGGGCGTTTTATAATGTTTGCCGGCATCGCGGTTCGCGTCTCTGCCGCACCCCGGCGCAGACCGAAGCGCTGCAAGTGGCGCTGCCCGGTGGAGTCACGGCAGCACGGCTCATCGTGTGTCCTTATCATCAGTGGTCATACGACTTCAATGGCGCGCTGGTGGCCGCCCCGCACTTGAGCGCTGCCGGGGGTTTTAAGAAACAGGACTTTCATTTGTACCCCGTCGGGATCGACAGCTGGGGTGGATTCGTTTTCTTGAATCTCACGCCCGCAGAGGCCAAGCCGCTGACGCAACAGTTGCAGGGCATCCCCGATCGCTTGCAGCGCTATCCGCTGCGCGAATTACGCATCGGCGCCACCATACGCTACGAAGTGGCGGCGAATTGGAAGATCGTTTGCGAGAACTACAATGAGTGCTACCACTGCGGCGGTGTGCACCCGGAACTGTGCGCAGTGGTGCCGTCATTTCGCGAGGCGGGGGGCGGAAATCTGGATTGGAATCGCGGGATCCCGCATCGCGAGGGCGCATACACGTTCACGCACAGCGGAACCACCCTGCGTCGCGCCTTTCCCGGTCTCGATGCCGATGAGCAGGTGCGGCACAAGGGCGAGCTGGTGTATCCCAGCTTATTCTTGAGCGTGGCCTGCGATCACGTGGCAGCGTTCATCCTGCACCCTAGGGGTGCCGAACGCACCGACATCACCTGCCATTTTCTTTTCGAGACTCATGAAATAAACAAGCCCGGCTTCGATGCCTCGGACGCTGTGGACTTCTGGGATTTGGTGAATCGTCAGGATTGGGCGGTGTGTGCGGGCGTGCAGGACGGGATCAGGTCGCGCGTACACGTTCAAGGCTACTACGCGCCCATGGAAGATTGGAATCTGGACATCAGGCGTTACGTGACGGAAAGGATCGGCGCATTCGTCGGCGAACAACCATCGTAGCCGCCGCTGAGCTACGATGAGGCCAAGGACAGCGGTCATTGGACTGCGCTTCGGTATAATCCGAAAGAAAGGAAGCAAATGACAACCAAGCGGCATGTGCCGAAATTTCACCGCGCGACTCCGGCGGTGCGCCGTGAAGCATTGGTCGATGCGACCTTAAGGTGCCTCAAGGAATATGGCCACGAAGGCGTGTCGGTGCGCCGCATCAGCGCTGCCGCCGGGGTGTCCATCGGCTTGATCAACCATCATTTTCCCAGCAAGTCGGGACTCATCGCAGAAACCTATGAGACCCTCGCCCTGTCCTTGTTGGACTCGATTCGCCAGCAGGCCGAGAACAAGGCGGTCTCGCCGCGGGATCGGTTGAGCAATTTTTTCCGCGCGTCGTTCGCACCGGAAATACTGGATCCGCAACTATTCAATGTGTGGCTGGTATTTTGGAGCATGGTGGCGCATTCGGCCGAGATCCGCGCCGTGCACTTCAGTACCTACGGCAAGTACCGATCCGTACTGGAGTCCTTACTGGGACAACTCGTTGAATCAGGTGCGGCGCCGCCGTTCAAGCTGCGCCCGGCCGCGATTGCGCTCTCCGCGCTGCTCGACGGGTTCTGGGTGGAATTGAGCTTGAGCCCGACGGTGTTCAAGCCCCGCGAAGCTATCGCCTTGTGCGAGGATTGGGTCAACGCTCTCTGCAGCGGCGGCTTTCCGCGGCTGTTGGGCAATCCCCGGGTCAAGAAAACCGAGGCCGCGCCGAAACGCCGTAAGCCGTAAGCCGCAGGCGGAATTCGTGACGCCCGTCTCAGCGAGACCTAGGAACCTGTCTGCAGGCTGCTAGTGGCGGAACGCCGCCCTAGTTATGCTACCGTTCAACAAGATTCGAGAAGGCTCGTGACCATGCAAGCAAAGCGCCCACTGAACAACGACTTGACGGTCGACATCCCCCCTGACCTGGCGGGATTCAGCCTCCCCGGCTGGATCTACCAGGATGCTGATTTCCTGGAGGTCGAGAAGGAACGCGTATTTGCCACGTCCTGGCAAATCATTTGTCACCTCAACGACATACCGAATCCCGGCGACTACCACACCCTGGATTTTCTGGGCGAACCCTTGGTTGCGGTGCGCGGCCAAGGCCAAGGCGTGAAGGCGTTTTTCAATGTCTGCCGGCATCGCGCAGCGCGGCTGCTGGACGGAGGTTCCGGACACTGTCAGGGAAGAATCGTGTGCCCCTATCACGCGTGGACCTACGACCTCAATGGACGGCTCACCGCCGTGCCCCACCGCAAGGAATTCATGGATTTTTCCCTGGATCAGTACGGGCTGAAACCGGTGGAGACCGAGCTCTACAAGGGATTCGTGTTCGTTCGCTTGCAGCCGGGCTTACCCAGCGTCGCCGAGATGCTGAAGCCCTATGAAGCCGAGCTGGCGGCCTATCGCCTCGAAGAACTGCAGCCCATGGGCCGTGTGACGCTGCGCACTCGCCACGTGAATTGGAAGAACGTAACCGACAATTACTCCGACGCCATGCACATCACGGTAGCTCACCCCGGTCTCACGCGCCTGTTCGGCCAGAGCTACGGCGTGGAGGCGAAGCCTTGGGTGGACAAGATGTGGGGCTACTTGCGCGATGTCCCCTCGTCTCAGGTGTCGGAACGTATGTACCAGTCGGTGCTGCCGAATTCGCCGCACCTGCCCGATGACCGGCAGCGGCTCTGGACCTATTTCAAGCTGTGGCCGAATGTGGCCTTCGACATTTATCCGGACCAGATCGATTTCATGCAAATGATTCCGATCTCGCCCACGGAAACTTTGATCCGGGAGATTGCCTATGCGCATCCCGATGAGCGGCGCGAAATGCGCGCGGCGCGCTACCTCAATTGGCGTATCAATCGGCGGGTTAGCCTCGAGGACAAGGGCCTCATCGAACGCGTTCAGACCGGTATGGGATCGCGCAGCTACACACCCGGCCCGCTGGGACGCAGCGAGGTCAGCTTGCGCAGTTTTGCGCACCGCATTCGCGAACTCATTCCGGAAAGCCGGCTCGACCACCCACCTGGTGCAGGCTGGCATGCCCGCAACGAAATGAGAAAGAATCATGGCTGATGCGAATGCGCGCGATGTAGTCATCATCGGCGGCGGACACAATGGGCTGGTCTGCGCCGCCTATCTGGCGGCGGCAGGCCTCAAGGTAACCGTGCTCGAAAGGCGCGGCGTCGTCGGCGGCGCCGCGGTGACCGAGGAATTTCATCCGGGTTTTCGCAACTCTGTGGCGGCCTACACCGTGTCCTTGCTCAACCCCAAGGTCATCCGCGACTTGGATCTGCCGCGGCACGGGCTGCGCGTCGTCGAGCGCGGGCTGGCCAACTTTCTGCCGCTGGACGAAACCCAGTACCTGAAAGTGGGTGCCGGCAAGACCGAAGCGGAAGTGGCGAAATTTTCCGCGCGTGATGCCGGCCGACTGGCGAACTATGCCGAGCGCCTCGAGGTGATTGCGGACGTACTCCGCGACCTGGTACTCGAGACCCCGCCGAATGTGACCGCCGGCAGCTGGCTACAGGCGATCCCGGAATTGCTGCGTAGCGCGCGAATGGGAAAACGAATCGCCAAACTTGACATGACCATGCGCCGCGAGTTGCTCGATCTGTTCGTCAAATCGGCCGGCGACTACTTGGACGCCTGGTTCGAGAGCGCGCCCATCAAGGCAGCGTATGGTTTCGACGGTATCGTCGGCAACTACGCCAGTCCCTATGCGGCAGGTTCTGGCTACGTGCTGCTTCATCATGTGTTCGGTGAGGTCAACGGCAAGAAGGGCGCCTGGGGGCATGCCATTGGCGGCATGGGGGCCATCAGCCAGGCTATGGCCAAGGCGGCGGCCGAACGCGGTGTGGATATTCGAACCTCAAGCCCGGTCCGCGAAGTGCTGGTTGAAGCCGGCCGTGCGGTAGGGGTGGTCACCGAGAAAGGCGAGACGATTCGGGCACGCAGCGTCGTTTCGAACTTGAATCCGAAGCTGCTATACGGCTCGCTCATCGATCAGGCGGCTCTGCCGCAGGATTTTCGCGAGCGCATCAGCCACTGGCGCTGCGGATCCGGTACGTTCCGCATGAATGTCGCGTTGTCGGAATTGCCGGATTTCACGGTATTGCCGGGCCGCTCGCTGGCCGAACATCACACGGCCGGCATCATCATGGCGCCAAGTCTTGCCTACATGGACCAGGCCTACCTCGACGCCAAAGCCGGCGGATGGTCGAAGCGCCCCATCGTTGAGATGCTGATTCCCTCGACTCTGGATGACAGTCTAGCGCCCCCGGGACAGCATGTGGCCAGCCTGTTCTGTCAGCACGTCGCTCCGGTGCTCCCCAACGGTGCGTCATGGGACGATCATCGCGACCAGGTCGCGGATGTCATGATCGATCTCGTGAACAGTCATGCACCAAATTTCAAAGCCTCCGTGCTCGGCCGGCAAATCATGAGTCCATTGGATCTCGAGCGCACGTTCGGTCTGATCGGCGGCGACATTTTTCACGGCGCGTTGAGTTTGGACCAGATGTTCTCGGCGCGGCCGATGCTGGGGCATGGCGACTATCGCGGTCCGCTGCACGGCCTGTATATGTGCGGCTCGGGCACGCATCCCGGCGGCGGCGTGACGGGCGCGCCGGGGCACAACGCGGCACGCGAAATCATCGCCGATTTCCGGCGCGGGCGGCTCAAGCAAGCATAGGCTGTCCGCGGCGCTCCCATGACACGGCCAGGACACCGGCTTGGATTTGTCTTGGTCAGCGCGTCGGCCGTGGCGTGGAGCACGGCCGGACTTTTCACGCGGCTCATTGCGGTTGATTCCTGGACCATGCTGGCGTGGCGCGGCATCTTGGGCGCGCTGGGGCTGGCGTTGGTGATCGCGCTGCTGCCTGCGCAGGGAACATGGCGATCGCTGCTGCGGTTGGGTCCCCTGGGATGGTTCTTCGTGCTGCAATCATCGGCCGGAATGATTTTCTTTGTGACTGCGCTCAGGGCTACGACCGTCGCCCACGTGGCGGTGATCTATGCGACCGTCCCCTTCATTGCTGCCGCCCTGAGTTGGCTGGCCTTGCGTGAAAGGCCGACCGCCGGCGCCGTCACGTCGAGCTTGATTGCACTCGCCGGGGTGGCCGTGATGGTGGGATTTGGGCGCGACGGCGGCCTGCGCGGCGACCTCCTCGCTCTCGGCATGACGTTCACCATGGCAGTGGCCATGGTGGTGGCAAGACATTTTCCCGACATGCCCTTTCTGCAGGCATCGTGCATGTCGGCGCTGCTGAGCGGATTGATCGCCTTACCCTTCGGTGCACCCTTGAGCGTGTCCGGCCATGAACTCATGCTGCTGACGCTGTTCGGCCTGACCACGTTTGCCGTGGGGCTGCCGCTATTCACTCTGGGGGCTCGGCTGCTGCCGGCCATCGAAACCGCGCTTATCGGATCGCTGGACGCGCCGCTGGCTCCGCTATGGGTGTGGCTGGCGTTCCGGGAGACTCCGAGCTCGAGCACGTTGATCGGCGGCGCCATCGTCTTCGCCGCCGTTGGCATCCACCTGGTGTGGGGTGCGTCGACCATTCCGCGGCCCGCCGTGACGGAGTAGCGGCCACTCCCTGCTGCAGGCGCCTACCTGGATTCTTCGCATCCGGCTATTTTTTTGACGGGTCGGGATAGTGGAAAGGATCGGTGACCTCCGGCTGGGTGGGCAGGACCTTCCGCGGCAGGGGCTTCTCTATATTCGCCGCATCCATGAGAACGCTGGCCAGCACCACGGCAGCCTGCCGCAGATCTTCCGGCCGCAGGTGATCGAAGGTGTCGAGATCGGAGTGATGCACCCGCGTTTCGTAATCAAGTGGATCTTGAATGAATTGAAATGCCGGCAGTCCGAGGCGGCTCAGGAACACGTGGTCAGTGGCACCTGTGGGCTCGGCCACGACGGCGGCGGCACCCAGGCTGGCAAAGGGCGCCAGCCATTCCCGAAAAAGCGGCACTACAGCGAAGTTGCCTTCTGTGTAAATGCCGCGAATTTTGCCGGATCCATTGTCGATATTGAAGTACGCATCCAGCTGGGAAAATCCGCTCAAGGTTTGCACCGGATAGTTGTCGAGGGAAAAGTAAGGCGGCAAATCAGCGAACGCCGGATCGGTATTGGGTGGACGCCGCGCGAGAT
Organism: Gammaproteobacteria bacterium; assembly: GCA_040004115.1. GTDB lineage: Bacteria > Pseudomonadota > Gammaproteobacteria > Steroidobacterales > Steroidobacteraceae > Bog-1198. Next base: position 33,343 of record JBDUBO010000018.1, read on the forward strand.
ATTTTTCCACGTAGGCATTCGACCCCAGAAGACCCTGTTCCTCGCCCGCCCATAGCACAAATCGGATGGTGCGCCGTGGATGCGCACCAATGCTCGCGAGAATGCGGGCCGCTTCCATTACCACCGCACTGCCGGCGCCATTGTCGGCGGCCCCGTCGGCCGCAATCCAGCTGTCCAAATGAGCGCCCGCCATGACGTAGCCCGCGGCAGGGTCGCTGCCCGGAAGGTCGGCTAGAATATTGTAGGCATTGTGGTCGGCGTCCTCGAAGTGAACCCGGCTGTCGATCTCGAGCTGCACGTCGCCGATCTTGGCGAGGCGTGCCAAGCGCCGGTAGTCCTCTGCGGCGATTTCGAGGCCGGGAAGCTGAGGCGTTTTGCCGACTTGATAGCCATAGCCCTCGCCGTGCACCACCCCTCCGTCGGTGCGCGACATCTGAATCCAGGCGACTGCGCCTTCTTCCGCCAGGAAGCCGTCCAGTTTGGTCCGAAAGCGAAACTGATCGATGCGCTTTTTCTGCGCTTCCGGATCGAAAGTCGGCTGCTGATACTTGTCCAATTTGACGAGGTCCGCATCATTCAGGCGCTGGAACGGAATTTCGACGTCATCTTTCGCCGGACCAGGCCACGTCACCAGTACCATCTTCCCTTTAAGTTTGCCTTTCCACTCCGCAAAGTCCTTGTCGGTGATCATCGGCGCAACGATGACGGAGGCATTGAGGGCGCCGTTGGTCGCGGGCGTCCAGGCGATAGGAATGCCGCGCAGTTCCAGCGCACGGGGAACGGTCATTCGCACGCGCGAAAACTCTACCCACCAGCCGCGGCCGAAGTTGAAGCCGTCCGCTCTGACGTCCTTCAGCCCCCAACTCCTGAATTGATCCGACGCCCAGCGCTCGGCCCTGCGCATGGCCGGGGAGTTGGTCAACCGTCCGCCGATTTGATCCGCGAGATAGGCCGCGATGTCGACGACCTCGCCATGATTGAACGCCGCATCGGCGATGCGGTTGACGGTGACAGGCTCAGCCGGCGGTGCCGCTGCAAACGACGGCACCCACAGCAGGACACTCGCGCACGCACCGGCTGGCAGGTTTCGCACCAACATCCCCTTAGACGATTTTGTGCCAATCCTAGCAAGTGCCGTCGGACGATTCCATGCGCGTGACCGACAGGCGCTTTATACCTCGATTCCCTGGCCTTTGAGATACTCGTCGTAAGTGCCGCGGAAATCGGTAATGCCGCCGCCGGCGCGCAATTCGATGATGCGGGTGGCAAGACCGCCCACGAACTCGCGGTCGTGCGACACGAAAATAAGCGTGCCGGGATAATGCTCCAGGCCGATCTGCAGCGATTCGATGGTTTCCATATCCATGTGGTTGGTGGGTTCATCCATCAACAGCACATTGGGTTTGGTGAGCATTAGCTTGCCGTAAATCATGCGGCCCTTCTCACCACCGGACAGAACCTTCACAGACTTCTTGGTTTCCTCGCCGGAGAACAGCAGCCGTCCCAAGGTGGCGCGCACGATTTGATCGTCGTCGGCCTTGCCCGTGTACTGCGACATCCAGGAGAACAAGTCGGTCTTGTCGTCGAACTCCGCCTGAGGATCCTGCGGCATGTACCCCGGCTGGGCATTCTCGACCCACACTATGCGGCCCGTTGTCGGGCGCAATTCACCGGCGAGCAGACGCATCAGCGTGGTTTTGCCGGCGCCGTTCGGACCGATGATGGCGACCCGTTCGCCGCCTTCGATGTTCACGGTCACATTGTCGAGTACTTTCTCATCCGACCCCGGATAGCTGAAGGACAGCTTCTCCACCGAGACCGCCGAGCGATACAGTTTCTTACCCTGCTCGAAGCGGATGTACGGGTTCTGGCGCGATGAGGGCCTGATTTCCTCGATCTTGATTTTTTCCAGTTGCTTCTTACGTGACGTCGCCTGCCGCGCCTTCGACGCATTTGCGGAGAATCGCCGCACGAATTCCTGCAGATCGGAAATTCTATCCTTGGCCTTGGCGTTCGCGGCTTCGACGCGCGCCCGCGCCTGAACCGAGGCCAGCATGAAGTCGTCGTAGTTGCCGGGATAAACCTTAAGTTGTTGGAAGTCCAGATCCGCGACGTGAGTGCAGACCTGATTCAGGAAATGCCGATCGTGGCTGATGATCACCATGGTGGCGTCATAGTTGTTGAGCGCGCTTTCCAGCCAGCGGATGGAATTGATGTCGAGGTTGTTGGTGGGTTCGTCCAGCAGCAGCACATCAGGCCGCGAGAACAACGCCTGCGCCAGAAGCACGCGCAGCTTGAGGCCGGGAGGGACTTCGCGCATCGGCCCGTTGTGCCGCGATTCGTCAATGCCGGCATCGGTGAGAATGCTGGCGGCCCGGGCCTCGGCATCGTAGCCGCCGTATTCGGCGAACACACCTTCGAGCTCGGCGGCCTTCATGTAGTCCGCGTCGGTGGCGTTGGGGTCGGCATAGATACGGTCGCGTTCATTCATCGCGGCCCACAGCTCCGTGTGCCCGCGCATGACCACATCGAGGACGCGGTCATCTTCGTAGCCGAACTGGTTTTGATTTAACTTGCCCAAGCGCATGCCGGCTTGCAGCATGACGTCGCCGGCGCTGGGATCGAGATCGCCGCCCAGCACCTTCATCAACGTCGATTTGCCGGAGCCGTTTGCCCCGATGAGGCCATAACGATTACCGTCCGAGAACTTGACGGTGACTTGCTCGAAGAGCGGCTTGGCGCCGAACTGAACGGCAACGTTGGAAGTGGAAAGCATGTTTGTCCAATCAACTGAAAATTACGGTCCGGTCCAGCCCGAGCGCGGTCGCGGCTACGCGGAGTACTAAAGACAGGCTCCCGGGGGTACTCGGATGGAGTCGCGTCGCTAGGCGAAAGCCCCCCAATCCGGCGGTTGGGATTCTAACCGAGCCAGGGGCCTCAAGTCTGGGCTTTCGTACATAACTGGCTCATTCGGCCTGCGGCGGGTCGAACGGGACGGGTTTCTCTTAAACCGTACGCAGGAATTCAATCAGCTGCGTGAAGTAGACCTTTTGGTCGTCCCACATGCACATATGGCTGCCGTTGGGGCAAAAACCATAGCTTGCATTGGGCATGAGGGCGGCCATTTTCTTCATGTCCTCGGGGTCCATTTCGTCGTACTGGGCGCCGATGGTGAGGGCCTTGGTCTTGATCTCATGAAGGCGGTCCCAGCGCTCCCAGTCCTTAAGATTGCCGGTCACCAGGAATTCGCTCTTGCCCTGCATCAAGTTATAGATTTTGTCATTGGCGTGCCGTATGGCTCGCGTGACGGGCTCCGGCCAGGGCTTGGTCCGGCAGAGCATTTTGGGATACAGATCGTCCATCATGATCTTTTGGTACTCGGGCGAATCGTATGCTTCCTTGGCTTCGAGCGCGTTAAGGCGCGCCAGGGTGTCGTGCGGAAGCTGCAGCTTGATGGAGGCCGAGCGCTTGAGAGCGGACTTAACGCCGGCCGACATGTTGGAAATCACCAGTCCGCGCAGATGCTGCGGATAGTTGAGCGCGTACTCAAGGCCCAGGATGCCTCCCCAGGAGTGCCCATAGAGGACAAAGTCCTCCAACCCAAGGCCGCGACGCACCTCTTCAACCTCCTCGGTGTAGCGCGCCAGCGTCCACAACGCGGGATCGTCGGGTTGGTCGGAGTTGTTGCAGCCCAGCTGATCGTAGTAGTACATCTCCATGCCGGCCTGCGGCAGGAAAGACTCGAAGGCCTCGAGATACTCGTGGCTGAATCCCGGGCCGCCGTGCAGCAGCAACACCTTGATGGGACCGGATCCCATTTTCTTGGTCCAGACTTTGTATTTGCCTGCCACCACCGGCACCATGCGGATGCCCGCGACGCGAATCCCGGGAGGATTAAGTCCGTCTCGAGGTCCAGTCAGGTCATCGGCGGACTGTGGCGAAGTGGGGGAAGCCGGGACGGGCGCACTGCGCATTGCACCCATTGCGACCGATGCTGCTGCCATGGCAAGAAGGCTGCGACGATCCATCATATTTCTCCGCGAGATATCCCGAAAGCGTCGTCGTAGTTCCAGTGTGCGGGCGCCCCGCGATGATTTGCAATGACGGTGTTTGGGGACCAAAAGTACGTTAAGCGTGCCTGAGCTATCATCCCGCATTGCGTATGCCAGGATCCAGCCCATGAACTACCGTTTATCTCCCATGACTGCCGCCGCCGCCGTATTGCTGACTACCATAAGCGTGCGTGCCGGCACGCCGGCGCCGAGCGCCATCGACCCGGCCACACTCTCGGCCATGGCGCAGATCCGCGCCGCCGCCATGAGCAGCGAATGGGCATGGAAGCGGCTCGAAGACCTCACCGACAAGATCGGTCCGCGCCTCTCAGGTTCGACGCAGCAAGCCGCCGCCATTACTCAGGTCGCCGACGCCATTCGTGCGCTCGGCGCCGAGGTCACCCTGCAGCCGGCGAAAGTGCCGCATTGGGTGCGAGGCGAGGAGCGCGCGCAGCTGACGGATTATCCCGGGCGCCCCGACGGCGTGACGCAAGCCCTGCATCTGACCGCCCTTGGCGGCTCTTCGGCGACCGCGGCTTCCGGCCTCGAGGCGCGCGTGATCGTGGTGCGCGATTTCGACGAGCTGCACGCCCGAGCCGGCGAGATTCGCGGCAACATCGTGCTTTTTGAGTCAATCTTCGAGCAGCGGCTTGCGGACAACGGCCATGCAGGAACCGCGTACGAACAGGCGGGCGAGTATCGCTTTCGCGGACCCGCGGAAGCCGCCTCTCTGGGAGCGGCCGCCGCGCTGGTGCGATCCATCGGCGGCGCGGTCTACCGCCTGCCGCACACTGGCACCACGATCTGGAAGGATCGCCAGGCGCCAATACCCGCCGCGGCACTCGCGGCCGAAGACGCCGATTTGATCAACCGTCTCGCCGCTCGGGGACCGGTGGCGATGAAGCTCGTGTTGACTCCGCAGACGCTGCCCGATGCCGACAGTTTCAACATCATTGCCGATTGGCCCGGCAGGGAGCTGCCGAAGGAATACGTCGTTGTCTCCGGTCACCTCGATTCATGGGACTTGGGTACGGGCGCGACTGACGATGGCGTCGGCGTCATGGCCGCGGCGGGAGTCATCCAGGTGCTGCAGCAGTTGAGCCTGCACCCGCGCCGTACTATCCGCTTCATCGGCTGGACCAACGAAGAGAATGGCAGCCGCGGCGCGCAAGCCTATTTCGATTCGCTCGGCAAGGCACTGGGCACTCAATGCGCCGCCATGGAGAGCGACGACGGCGCGGGGCGTGCGCTCGGCATCAGCGCCGCTGTAACCCAGGATTCGCTCGCCAAGCTACAACCCGTAACCGACGTTTTGAAGCCGCTGGGCGCCACGGTTCTTGAGGCCCGCGAGGGTGAACTAGGAGCCGACATCGCCCCCTTGCAGGCCGCGGGTGTCCCTGGATTCGCTCCGTTGGTCGATGCCCGGCATTATTTCGACTACCACCACACGGCCGCCGACACTCTCGACAAGGTTGATCCCGTAAACCTCAATAGCCAAATAGCTACTATGGGCGTGTTGGCCTACTACCTCGCGGATCTGCCGGTATGTCTGCCGCGGATTCCCGTGCCGGTACGGCGCCGCTGAGGGCGCACGATTCCCGGTCGCCAATCGTCCCGACTTTTTTCTCAAGGGTTGAGCGGCGACACTCCAAATAAACGCGCGTGTGCCCAGCCTATCAGCAAGACATAAATCGCAAGACCCAGCACGACGGCAATAGCATCGTTCCATGATCCGGGCGGCGCGGTTCGCAGCACCTGGGGAGTCGAACGGCGCTTCATGGAGATTCGGTCCGCGATGGCCCAAGCGAGAAGGCCGCCGAACAGCAGTACATCCGCCAACGAGCCATTGGCGAGCAAATGTGCGAAAGCCCAGAGCTTGATTGCCGCCAGCATCGGATGCTTGGCCGCGGATTTGATGCGTCCCGGCAAGTAGGCAGCGATCAGCAGGGGAAAAACGGGCAGCATGAGCAGCAATGCCAAGTGGCGCAGCCAAGTCGGTGGTGAGTACAGAATCACGGTCGACTGACGCGCTAGACCAAACCCGTAGCAGATCAACACGAAGCCCGCCAAGGAGGCCAGCGCGTACAGCCCTTTCCAAGCGCCCTCACCGAGCCGCTGGATGGCTCGAGCGCGAAACGACGGCGAGACCATGGCGAACGAATGCACGCCTAGAAACAACACCAATCCCACGATCAAGAGCGACATTTCTTTATCTACTTCTTGCCGCGAGGCTTGCGGCGCACCGGCTTGACCGCGTTGCTACGGGGCTTGGCGCTCGCGGCTTTGCGCCTGGCTTGCTTCATGCGTGCGGGCTGCTGACCTCGCTTGGCGGCCTGCTTCGTCTTGGGGCGCGCAGCGGCTTTCCTGGAAGCCGCTGCGCGCGTGGATTTAACCGCCTGCTTGACCGGAGCCGCCGGTTTAGCCGGTGCTGTGCGCTTGGCCGACGCTGGGCGTTTGGCCGGCGTGGCGGTCTTGGCGCGAGCAGCGCGCTCGACCGGCGCCGCCGCGCCCGTGTCCGCGCCCGCGCCCGCGCCACGGAGCTGCTCGAGGATTCCCGGGTTCTCCAGCGTCGACATGTCCTGGGAGATTTCCTCACCACGGGCAATCGCGCGCAGCAGTCTGCGCATGATTTTTCCCGAGCGGGTCTTGGGAAGATTGTCGGTGAGGCGAATTTCGTCGGGCTTGGCAATGGGACTAAGCTGTTCCGCAACCCAGGCGCGCAGCTCGTCTATCAGCAGCGTCTCCCCGATACCCTCGGGGCGGGGCACGTTGAGTACCACGTACGCGAACACCGACTCGCCCTTGATTTCGTGGTGCTTGCCGACCACGGCAGATTCCGCGACTTGCGGGTGAGCCACCAATGCCGACTCGATTTCCATCGTGCCGAGCCGGTGGCCGGCGACGTTCAACACATCGTCGATACGGCCCATGATCCAGTAATAGCCATCCTTGTCGCGGCGCGCCGAGTCGCCGGCGACGTAGTAGCGATTCTGGAATTTCTCCCAGTAGGTCCTCAGGTACCGCTCGTTGTCCCCCCAAATCGTGCGCAGCATCGAGGGCCAAGGCCGCTTGATCACGAGATAGCCACCGCCGTCGGGAGTTTTGACGGGCCGCCCCTCATCATCGACGATGTCGGCAAAAATTCCGGGCAGTGGCCTGGCGCAGGAACCGGGTTTGGCCGGCGTCACGCTCGGAATAGGCGTCATCATGGTCGCGCCGGTTTCCGTCTGCCACCAAGTATCGACGATGGGGCAGCGCCCGCCTCCGATCACCTTGTGGTACCACATCCAGGCTTCCGGATTGATGGGCTCCCCGACGCTGCCCAACAGCCGCAATTTACGTAGGTTGTACTTGGCGGGAATGGCATCGCCCAATTTCATGAGGGCGCGGATCGCTGTGGGGGCCGTATAGAGAATGTTGACGCCGTGCGCTTCGCAGATTTTCCAGAAGCGTCCGCCGTCGGGAAAGGTCGGCGCGCCCTCGTACATCAGCACCGTCGCGCCGGCCGCCAGCGGTCCATAGACCACGTAGGTATGGCCGGTGACCCAGCCGACATCGGCCGTACACCAGAATACATCGTCGTCCTTGAGATCGAACACCCAGCGCATGGTCGTCTTGGCGTTGAGCAAGTAGCCGCCGCTGGAATGCTGAATGCCCTTGGGCGTGCCGGTCGATCCAGACGTATACAGCAGAAACAACGGATGCTCCGCGTCCACCCATTCGGGTTCGCAAGTGGCGCTGCGGCCGGACACCGCGTCATGCCACCATAAGTCACGGCCGTCCCGCATGTCGCATCTACGGCCCGTGCGGCGGTAGACAATGACGTTTCGCACCGACTCACAGCCTTTGGAAAGCGCCTTGTCGACGGCATGCTTGAGCTCGACGGTATGCCCGCCGCGCCAGCCGCCATCGGCGGTGATGACCAGCTTGGCACCCGCGTCTTCAATGCGATCTTTGACGGCGTTGGCCGAAAAGCCGCCGAAAACCACCGAGTGCACGGCGCCAATGCGGGCGCACGCCTGCATGGCGATGACGGCCTCCGGGATCAACGGCATATAAATGACGACCCGGTCGCCGCGGCCGACGCTCAATTCCTTCAGCGCATTGGCAAACCGGCACACCTCGCCATGTAGCTCCGCATACGTCAGCTTGCGCACGTCGCCGGGCTCGCCCTCGAACACGATCGCGACCTTGTCGCCGCGGTCGCGTAAATGCACATCCAGGCAATTGTGCGACACATTCAATTGCCCGTCGGCAAACCAGCGGTAGTTGGGCGCCTCAGTATCGTCCAGAGCTACCGTGAAGGGCGTCTGCCAGTCGATTTCGGTCTGCGCCAGGTCGGCCCAGAAGCCGATGTAGTCCTCGGCGGCCTTGGCGTACATCGCTTCCAATTCGCCGGCCTTGAGGGCAGCAGCCTTTTGGAACTGTCTGGACGGTGCAAAAACACGGTCCTCCTGCAGCACCGATTGAATGTCTTTTTGCGCCATCGACCTACTCCCCTTAACTTCAGGCACCGGCGGCGATGCGGCGCGCCTGTTGCCGCAAAATGTTGCCGAAGCCGTGCGTATCAAAAAAGAAATCGAGACCCGCGCTGTCGGGCTGCCGCGGCTTCAAATCATCCAGCGTCGCTTCCAGCGGCATGTCGCAGACGATGCCGGTTAAGCGCCGCGCCAGATAGGCGGCTTCCTTGTGCTCCAGCAGTCGGGCGGCGATGGCGGCCGCCCCCCGCAGCTTCATCAGCGGTATGCGGTCCAGGTTTGCATACAGCTCATCGAGCGAGCCGAACACCGCAAATAGCTCCGCCGCAGTCTTCTTGCCGACGCCGGGCACCCCAGGGATATTGTCTACGCTATCGCCGGTGAGCGCCAAAAAATCCGCGATCAGCTCCGGCATGGCGCCGAACCGCGGCCCTATGTCGTGGTAATGATAGCGAGTGTTGCCGCTGTAATCCCAAAACACGTCGCCGTCGCGGATGAGCTGCGACAAATCCTTGTCGCGGGTCACCAACACATTGCGTAAGCCGGCGGCGCGCGAACGCGCAGCCAGCGTGCCGATGATGTCGTCGGCTTCGTACCTCGAACTCGCGAATTCCGCGAGGCCCATGTGCCGGCAAAACTCGCGGCATAGTGCAAACTGCCGCGCCAAGTCGGCGGGCGGAGCCTCGCGATTGGCTTTGTAGGCGGGATAGATGCCGTTTCGGTAAGAAATCTCGCTGCGCAGGCTGAGATCGAAGGCAACACCGATGCGTTCCGGCCGAACCTGCTCCAGCAAATCCGACAAGAAACGCGCGAAGCCGTACAAGGCGTGGGTTGCATTGCCGTCGCCGTCCACCATGTCGGGCGGCATGGAGTGGTAGGCGCGGAAGATAAAATAACTGGCGTCGACGTAGTACACGACGCCGGACCGCGCTTGCGGCGATGCGGCGCCGGCGCTCACATGGGCCAGCGTTGCATGCGCTCGTGCAGCGGGCTGGAACGCGGAAAGTGCGCGATCAGATACTCCATCTGATCGGCCAGCACGCGGCGGCCTTTCAAAAATATGTATTCGGCATAGGTCGGCGTGAACGGCACCGCCAGCAACTGCATGCCTGCCTGCTCAGGCGACCGCGAAGCCTTGGCGTTGTTGCAGCGACGGCACGCAGATACCACATTGCTCCAGGTATCCTGTCCGCCACGGCTGAACGGCGTCACATGATCGCGCGATAGCAAGGTATAGGTGAACCGCGCACCGCAATACAGGCAAAGATAGGCATCGCGGCGGAACAATGTCTGATTGTTGAGCGGCGGAGTGTACGAGGCGCCGCGCAAGTTTCCCGGATTGCCCGAAGTGCCCAGCGTCGCAATGATGGAATTCACGTCGACGATGGTCCTAAGGCCGGTGCGTGCACAGGTGCCCCCGTACAGCCGATACAGCAGCGTTCCGCAGGTGTAGGCCACCTGCTCGGTGTGATACAGGCGCGCGGCTTCACGGTAATCCACCCACTCCAAGGGCATCCCGGAGACGTCGGTGCGCAGGATTTGCTGCGATAAAGGATGGCCATGGGCTACGACCGCAAGGTCGTCCCGCCAATCCAATAACTGCAGCCCGTGGTGGAGCATCGGCTTCATAAGCCCCAAAGATAGTCGACTCTTATGCAATAATTCAACGTTTGGCATAATTCTTAGGTTTGGGGAGAGATCTGCATGGCTGTCGTCGTCGGCGTCCTCAAGGAAACTTGGCCTACGGAAACTCGCGTCGCCGTGGTCCCGGAGATCGCCACCAAGCTGAAGGCGGCCGGTGTCCGTGTTCTCGTGGAACCCGGCGCAGGCACCGCGGCGCATTTTCCGGACGCTTTGTATGCCGATGCCGAATTCACCGATGCCGCCACCATTCTAGCGACCGTCGACGTTCTGCTGAAAGTCCAGCCGCCGACCATTGCGGAAGTGCATGCCCTCAAGCAAGGCGCGCTGGTCATCGGCTTTATGCAGGCGTATGCGCGACCCGACCTCGTCCGAGCCCTCAAGGAGCACGGAGTCACGAGTTTTGCCATGGAACTGGTGCCGCGTATTTCTCGGGCGCAATCGATGGATGCGCTGTCATCGCAGGCCTCCGTCGCCGGCTACAAGGCCGCGCTGATCGCGGCGAACACGCTCGAGCGATTTCTGCCCATGCTAACCACGGCCGCAGGAACCATCCGTCCGGCGTCTGTGCTCGTGATCGGCGCAGGCGTCGCCGGACTGCAGGCCATCGCCACCGCCAGGCGCTTGGGGGCCGTCGTCGAAGCGTATGACGTGCGTAGTGCGACCAAGGATCAGGTGAAATCGCTGGGCGCGAAGTTCATCGAAACCGGCGTCTCCGCTGACGGCGCAGGCGGCTATGCCCGCGAACTTACCGCCGAGGAGAAGGCCAAACAGCAGGAAGTGCTGGACGCGCGCATCGCCGCGAGCGACGCGGTCATCAGCACGGCTTCGGTGCCCGGTCGCGCGGCGCCGCGGATCATCAGCCGGGCCGCGGTGGAGCGCATGAAGGCCGGTTCGGTGATCGTCGACATCGCCGCCGAACAGGGCGGCAATTGCGAGTTGACGCGTGCCGGTGAAACCGTCGTGCACGGCGGCGTCAAGATCGTGGGGCCGTTGAACCTCGCTGCTTCACTGCCGTACCACGCCAGCGAAATGTATTCGCGCAACTTATTCAACTTGCTGAAGCCGGCGCTGGCGAAGGGTGAACTTGCAGTCGACTGGAACGACGAGGTTTTCTCAGGCAGCGTGCTTACCCACGACGGCCAGATCAAGCACGAAGCGACCCGCAAAGCAGTAGAGGGGCAATAAGATGATAGACGGCGTCATAGCGCTCTATATATTCATGTTGGCGGCGTTCACGGGCTACGAAGTCATTTCCCGCGTGCCGGTGATCCTGCACACACCCCTGATGTCGGGCTCGAACTTCGTGCACGGCATCGTGCTGGTCGGCGCCATGGTGGCTCTGGCTGCGGCGGACAGCACGCTGCTACGGGTCATCGGCGTCATCGGCGTGGTCCTTGCCGCCGGCAACGCGGTGGGCGGCTACGTGGTGACCGAACGCATGCTGAAGATGTTCGTCATGGCCGGCAGAAAGAAAGGACATTGAGGATGTTCACTGCGTCAACTGTTGAAACCCTGACCCAGCTGTCCTATCTCGTGGCGGCGGCACTGTTCATCCTAGGTTTAAAGCGCATGAGTTCGCCGGTCACCGCCGTGAGCGGCGTACGCTGGGCCGGCGCAGGCATGGTGCTGGCCACGGTGGTGACGCTGGCGTTCATGGGCGCATCACCCCTTAACTTGATGCTGGTGATCGGCGCCATCGCCGTCGGCGGCGGCATCGCCTGGATCAGCGGCAAGCGCGTCGCCATGACCGACATGCCGCAAATGATCGCGCTTTACAATGGCATGGGCGGCGGCGCGGCAGCGGCCATCGCGGCCGTCGAGCTGTATCGCGGCAGTGAACACAGCATCACGCACCTAACCATCGCCCTCATCGGGGGCTTCATCGGTTCGGTGTCGTTCAGCGGCAGCTTGATTGCCTTCGCCAAGCTGCAGGGCCTGATCACCAAATCGGTGCGCTTCTCCGGGCAGAAGTTCGTCAATTTGGCCATATTGCTCGTCACCGTAGGATTGGGCTTCCTGGTGGTCTCGGGGATGGAGCCTGAGCTGCCCTCGGTTTCCCTGTTCTTCGGCTTTTCGCTGCTGCTGGGCGTCGCCATGACCCTGCCCATCGGCGGCGCCGATATGCCGGTGGTAATTTCGCTGTACAACGCGCTGACCGGACTCGCGGTGGGTTTCGAGGGTTTCGTTCTCGACAATGCCGCCATGATCATTGCCGGCACGGTGGTCGGTGCGGCCGGCACCTTGCTGACACAACTCATGGCCAAGGCGATGAACCGCTCCTTGAGCAATGTGCTGTTCTCGAATTTTGGCGAAACTTCGTCCGCTGCGGGCGGCGGCGTCACCGGCTCGCAGAAGGCCATCGAGGCCTCCGATGCCGGAGTCATGATGGCGTACTCGCAAAAAATCATCATCGTGCCGGGCTATGGCCTGGCCGTGGCCCAAGCTCAGCACAAGGTGTGGGAACTTGCACAATTGCTGATCGATCATGGCGTCAAGGTGCGCTTTGCCATACATCCGGTGGCCGGCCGCATGCCGGGCCACATGAATGTACTGCTGGCGGAAGCCGGAGTGCCCTACGACCTGATCTCCGACCTGGATGAAATCAACGCCGAGTTCGAAACCGCCGATGTAGCCTTGATCATCGGCGCCAATGATGTGGTCAATCCGGACGCGCGGGCGAACAAGGGGAGTCCAATCTATGGCATGCCGATATTGAACGCGGACAAGGCCAAGAACGTCATCGTCATCAAGCGCGGCCAAGGCCAGGGATTCTCCGGTATCGACAACGCACTATTCGTGCTCGATCAAACACGCATGCTGTACGGCGATGCGCAGGCCGCCGTGGGTCAGTTGATCCAAGCCGTCAAGGCCGCAGGCTGATCTCGAAGCGATCGCGGATTTGCCATCGTTTGGGCTGCGGAGCGTCATAGTCATTCAGCCGAATCATCGCACCGTGCAGCCGATTGCCGTGCAATTCGAGGCGCACGTAGTGATAGTTTGGGAAATCAGTATTCCGATACAGATCCATGCGCGTGCGATCCACTTCGTAGGGCGATGCGCCGCCGCCGCCCGACACCAGGTAGGTCACACCGTCCGCAGCGAACCGCTCGTAGTTGTGAATATGGCCTGCGCTCACGATGAAACGCGCGGCCGAGCGGGGCGCAATCGTTTTGAGATATTCGGCCAGCGTGATTTCGTTCGGGCGAGGGTTATGTTCCGTGAGCCTGATGGTCTGCACGTCCGCTACGGGTGGGTGGTGCAGGACGATCAATACCAGGCGAACCGCAGGCCCCAAGTCCGACACTTGGCTCTCCAGCCAGGTTCGCTGCACGCTGCCCGGCAGCAGCGACACGTCGCTGTCCAGCGAGATGCCCAGCACCTTGCTGCCAAGGGCGACGGAATACCAGCGCCGGCCGCGCAACTGCGGAAACGTATCCCACCAGCGTTCGAGACATGCGTCTTCCAAACACGCCGAGAATTCGTGGTTGCCGAGTGCCGGGAAAAGCCGCAGCTGCCGCTCGCGCCAGAGAACCGTCTCATCGCGAAACACTGCATAGTCGGCGGCGATGCCATGCCAGGGAATGTCGCCGTTGATGAAGATCGCCGCAGGATTCTCCGCAGCGATCTTCTCGACCAATGCCTGCCGCGCGGACGGGTTGCTGGCGCGGACTTCCGTGGCATCCGTGAAGCGCATGTCGCCGTATGCCACCAGCACCAACGGGTCGGGCAACTCGGCCGCCGGCACATTGAAGGTGGCGGCGGGCGGCGCGGCGCGCAACGGACCAGCGACTGCGCTCAACAAGAGTAAAAGACTGATTACCGCAACTCGCATTACGTGATGCTACTCACAGGAGACGTTCACCGCCATGAGATTTCTCGTCCTTTCCGTCCTATGCGCATTAAGCGCCAGCGTCGCCGCGGGCCCGGCAAACGATCAAGACCTGCGCTCGCAGCGGCATGCACAAAATGTCCATATCATCCGCGACAACTGGGGCATCGCACATATTTACGGCAAATCCGATGCCGACACGGTGTTCGGCACCATCTACGCCGAGGCCGAGGATGACTTCGGGCGCATCGAGCGCAATTACCTCATCGCCCTGGGGGAGCTGGCGCAGGCTGAGGGCGAGAATGCGATTTACAGCGACCTGCGCGCGCGCCTGTTTGTCGATCCCCTGGAACTGCAAAAACAATATGCCCTCAGTCCCGCCTGGCTCAAGGCGCTGATGCTGGCGTGGTCGGATGGTCTGAATTATTTCTTGTCGAGGCATCCAGCGATCACACCCAAAGTCATCCGCCATTTCGAGCCGTGGATGGCATTGTCCTTCACCGAAGGCAGCATCGGTGGCGACATCGAGAGCATCGATCTCGGTAAGTTGCGCGAGTTCTACGCAGAGCGGCCGCAACCTGCTGTTGCGGTGGCAGTGCCGGGTCCGGTGGCGAAGGCGACGCCGGATGAGGGGCGGGCAAAGCCCGTGCCCGGCGGCTCGAACGGCTTCGCGATCGCTCCCAGCCGCAGCGCCTCGGGGCACGCCCTGCTGTGGATCAATCCACACACGTCTTATTATTTTCGTTCAGAACTGCAAATGATCAGCGAACAAGGATTGAACGTCTATGGCGCCGTGACCTGGGGACAATTCTTCGTCTACCAAGGATTCAATTCACACAACGGCTGGATGCACACCTCGTATGGCGGCGACGCCATCGACGAATATGTCGAGGCCATCGTCAAACAGCCGGACGGGCTGTACTACAGATACGGCTCAGGGTTGCGGAAGCTGCGGACGAGCCGCATCTCCATCGTCTTCAAACAGGGAACCGCCACCGGCCATCGGGAATTCACCGTGTATCACAGCCATCACGGGCCCATCATCCGCGCCGAGAACGGCCGCGGCGGGGACGCCCAGCGT
>JBDUBO010000019.1:0-48159 GCA_040004115.1 Gammaproteobacteria bacterium
CAGCTGATTCCACTCCAGGATCAGCAGCGAGTCGGTGGCCGTGCGCGGCGTCTCGGTTCCCTGCACTACGCCATCCGGCGCCGGCAAGGTAAGGATTTCCAGATCACAATCCAGCTCAGTGGAACCTGCGGGGATGTCCAAGTGATAGGCATACATGTCCACGGGATCGCGGACCCAGGCGAGCGGCGCGCCGTGTACCGTGAAGCGCGGCGCAGCCAACGAGGTGGCGGGACCCGCCGGACTATGCCGGCCCGGCAGCCACTTCGGATACACCAGCGTCAAGGCGCCCGGCGTCACCGGCATGCGCAAGTGCGCCTTCATGATGCCGCGCGGCGCCTCGCGCACATCGACCGCGATGCTCCCCATGGCGATGGCAGCAGACCGAGCAAAACTCGTCGACAGCAGAGAAGCGCCAAGCAAAGCACCGGTCCCAAGTAACGCTCTGTGTCCGTGCGTCGAGAGGCGATCGAACGTCGAAAGGCGAGCGTGTGTCGAAAGGCGGGCCTGCGGCGGGATGCGGGCATGCATGGTGGGCACCTCAGTAGCGATAATTCACACCCAACTGAAAGAACGTCCCCACCGCGCCCGCCTGATCCAAGGAGGGGTTGTAGTTGGTGCCGCCGTAAGTGGCGGTATTGAGCGGCGGCAGGCGGTTGGTCACATTGGTGACATTGCCGGTCACTAATATCTTCGGTGTCACGTGATACTGCGCATACATATCCAGATACGTAAATGACGCCACATAGCAATTCGGATTCGGGTCGGTCAATTGCAAACACACCGGGCCGTTCGACGGATCCACGCCGTATATGTGGCTGCGATAATTGAGAGTGGCGCCGATGGTCACCGGTCTATAGCTCCACTCGAGGGTCACGGAACCGCGGGTGCGCGGCGTGCCGGTTGCGCCGCTCAAGGCGGTGGGTCCGACCGTACCCGCGTAGTGATACTCCGTGCCATCGATGATCTGCGTGGACTCGATCAAATAGGTCACATCGGCCTTGGCGGTCAGATAGCCCAGGGCGCCCAACGAGAAAGTGGAACGCAACTCGCCGTCGAAGCCCGACGTCAAGGAGGCCGAGTCGTTGATGTACGGGGACGCATAGTAAAGAATAGCGCCCGGATAATTGGTGCCGGGAGACTGCGTCGCGCGCACCGCCTGGCTGGGATCGAGCGGCGCACCGACGATTTCATTGGTGCGCCTGATATTGAAATAATCCGCCGTGAAATTGACGCTCTGCCGTGGCTCGAAGATCAGCCCCAAGGTGTAGCTGCGCGAATGCTCCGGCTTCAAATTCGGATTTGCCGTCGACAGCACTGCGACATAGCCCTGGCCGCAGTCGGTGGGCGTATTCGGCAACCCCGGCCCGCAACGCGCCGGATCGAGCGGCGCAAAGGTGCTGGAGGCGGCACTGCTATTGCCGCTCTCCGCGATGCCGGGTGCGCGAAAACCTCGGGCGAAGGTGCCGCGCAGTGCCAACTGCGGAATGACCTTCCACTTCACGCCGAACTTCGGCGTGAACGCCGTTCCCGCTGCATTGTAGCGGTCGACGCGCGCCGCGGCGCTCATCTCCAGCGAGTGCAAAATGGGCGCGGATAGTTCCGTGAACGCCGAATACACATCCTGGGTGCCCTTCGCATAAAAACTGCCGTCCATGGCGATGTCACCGACGGTCCCGTAGGGTTCGCCGGGATTGTTCAAGCGCGTGAAGCGCGCATCGGCGCCGAGCGCAATCGCCAGGTCGCCGCCGGGCAACGGCGTCAACGGCCGCGACGCATTTGCGGAAAAGAAAGCCAAGCTCGAGATCGCCGTATCATGGGTTTCCGGCGCCAGCGTTTGATATAGCGACGGTGAATTCAAATTGGCATTCTGGCCCACGCGGTATCGCCCGTCGGCCAGCGCCGCATTCAGGGCGCTGGCGCGCACGAAGCCGGTGTAAGTGCTGCGGGTCTGGGCGTCGACGAAGCCCGCCGACAGCGTCGTGTCCCACTCACCGAGCGTCGCCGTCAAATCTTCCACCACCCGGTAAACTTGGGTGCGATATTTGGTGATTTGCACCGGGATATCGGTGAGAGCCCCGTAAAACAATGCAGCCTTGCCGACGTAGTTCGCAAAGTCCGCGCCGTAGTAGGTCTGGGCGCCCGCGAAGTACGGACTTGCCGGGTTGAAGGGATTGTCCAAGGAGTT
Source organism: Gammaproteobacteria bacterium (assembly GCA_040004115.1). Lineage (GTDB taxonomy): Bacteria > Pseudomonadota > Gammaproteobacteria > Steroidobacterales > Steroidobacteraceae > Bog-1198. The sequence goes on from JBDUBO010000019.1 coordinate 2,186, forward strand.
CGCCGGCAGCACGATCTGCGTGGTGGCGGGGTTGGTTTGATCGACCAACGTGCCGTTGGCACCCGCCCAGATGAAGGGCACCAAGGTAGTGCCGTCCAGATACTGGTTCGGTTGCCGCCATTGCTCGGACTCCGACTGAAATAGAGACAGCGCCAAGGTGCTGGTCCAACGATCGCCGATCAATTGCGTCCACTTGGCCGTCAGGTCCAGCCCTTCGGAGCGCGGCTGAATCTTCTTGTACAGATTCGGATCCCAGGTGCAGCCGCCCGAGTAGTTCAGGTTCTGATCGGAGCAACCCGGCAACAAGTAGTAGCCCTGCGTCGGCAGTGCGCCGGTGCGATCCAGCGGCGCCACCATGCCCACCGCCGTGTAGGCCGGCGTTCCCGGGTCGCCTTGCACGATGCCGCCGCGCAGGTCGCTGCCGCCGTAAGGGCGCAGGTCCAGCTGATTTAGGTAGGATCCGCGATTCTCCTGCTTGATTTCGGCCTGATGTCGGTATTCGACATTGAAGTAAATGTTGTGCTGATCGGTGTTGAGGTCACCGAACCCATAGGTCGCCGACAGGCGCTGCGCCAGGCCATCGGCCTTGTACGAGGAGCCCAAGTCGGTGGACGCCTCGAAGCCTTTGAACTGTTTTTTGGTGATGATGTTAACCACGCCGGCGATGGCATCCGAACCATAGATGGCGGACGCGCCGTCCTTCAAGACTTCGACGCGATCAACGATACCGAGCGGCAGAGAGCCGATGTCGACGAAGGGTCGCTGACCATCATCGGCCAACGGATAGGTAGCCATGCGGTGGCCGTCGACCAATACCAGAGTGGCGTCCACGGTGAGGCCGCGAAGCGACACGCCGCTGGCGCCGCCCGCCATGGCGCCGCTGAAATTCGAGGTGAGCGTGCCGCTGTTGTCCGACGATAGGGTGTGCAGCACATCGGCGATGGAGGTCAGGCCGCGCTTGGCGATGTCATCGCTGGTGAGCACATCCACCGGCGATGGGGACTCGGTGTCGGTCCTACGGATATAAGAACCGGTGACTACGATGGCTTCGAGGCTGGCCTGCGGCTCGCGCGGCGGGCCGCTCGTCTGCGCGAGGGCAAGCAAAGGTAATCCCAACAGACAAGTGGCAAAGCTGCCCGTGACCCGATGGCTCATTCGTCGTCTCCCATTTTGTCAACCCTGGCGAATGCAGCCTCATTCTTAAGACGCGTCTTTTCCGCGCGGACGACAAATTTCCCCCGGCTTGCCGTCACCACCTGAATGTAGCTGCATTCCCAAGTCATTGCAATAACATACTGATTGGCTGTTCCCGGCAAATTTTTTGCTCTGCCGACGTCGCGCTGCCGCTTCAGATCGACGTAGAATCGCCCGGTGAAATCGCTGTACGAAAAGACGATCGCCTTTATCCTGCAGTACATCGATGAGCGCAAGCTCGTCGATGGCGACCAATTGCCCACCGAAGCGCAGCTCTCCTCGCTCGCCGGCGTGAGCCTCGTAACGGTGCGCCGGGCATTGTCTGAGCTCTCGGCCCAGGCCGTGGTGCGGCGCGAACAGGGTCGCGGCACCTTCGTCGCCCGGCCCCGCGTCAACGCCGAGACCACCAAGATCGGCGGCTTGCGCAACGGGCTGCATCTCGACGCACGCTCCAAATTGAAAACCAAGGTGTTGAGCTGCCAGCCGCGCTCCTGCAATGACGAGGAGGCGAAGCGTTTGAGCCTCACGGCCGGTGCGACCGTGTGGGAGGTCTCGCGACTACGCCTGCTCAACAAACGTCCCGTCATTTGGGAGACCTCCGTCATACCGAAGATACTCGCGCCTGATCTGTCCGCCTATCTCGGCGGTCCCGACAAGCGATCGCTGTACGACTTGCTCGATGAGGTGTACGGCCTGAAAGAAGCGCGCGAGGAACAGGTGCTGGTGTCGCGGCCGGCCATGGCGCGCGAACACACCCTGCTCGAACTGATGAATTTCGAGTGGGTGGTGGAAGTATCGGGCGTAAGTTTTTCGTCGCGGCATCAGCCCATCGATGCCTTCCGCATGATCTTCGTCGCCAAGTCGTTTGCGTTTCGACTGGAGACCGCACCCTCCTTCTTCGTCGAGGCGGTCGAACTTGGCGAGCCACCGCGCATCCGCAAACCGGCCTGAGTTGCGGCCTTACGCGCACTTGCCGGCAACCTCGCAATAGTCTCTATACAGCGCGTCGTAGGGGGATGACTGCGCCGGCGCGATATCTCTGCCATTGCCAGTGGCATTGCCAGTCGCATTGCCGCAGGCGCTGGCGCCGCCGATTGCGCCACGGTGCAGCGCACGCCTCGCCAGCAGCGCGGCGCCATAGGCAGCGGGCGATTTCTCGGTCACCAGTCCGACCGGGCGTTTTAGGATATCGGCGAGCAGCTGGGCGCTGCTGGCAGAACGAGTGATATTGCCGCTCACCATCACTCGGTCGATCGGAGCGTTTTCGGCCAACACCTCGACGCAGCGGCGCAGTTCGAAGCACACCCCTTCGAGAAAGGCCCGTGCAATGTCATTCTGCGAGTGCTGCAATCCCAAGCCGAACAATCCGGCGCGCAACTTCGGATTCCACAGCGCGCCTTGTTCGCCGCCGGCAAGATAGGGCGCAAAGTACAGCCCCTGCGCACCTGCACTCGACGCTGCCGCTCGCTGATCCAATTCGCCCTCCGCCCAGCCGAACAGTTCGCACAACCAGCGGTAGCCCGTGCCCGTTGCCAGCAGGTCCATTTCGCGTCCGTACCAGCCGGCCTCGACATGCGGAGTGACCAAGAAGCGCGCCTTCTCATCCAACTCTGCCGTACTGGTGGCGCTGATGACTACCGCGCTCGAGCCTAAGCTGATGGAGGCTAAGCGCGGGTCGAGGCCGCTCATGGCGTACGACGCGCACACCGAATCCGCAGCGCCGGTGGTTACAGGAATGCCGGCCGGCAATTGCAGTATTCTCGCGCCCGCCTCGCTTAAGGCGGCGGCGATCGAGTTGGAGGCTAGGATCGGCGGTAACTTGTCGAGCGCAATGCCCCAGAAGGCCGCCAACTCGCTGCTGAAACGTTGCTCGCTCAAATCGTACAGACCGTAGCCTGCCGCCGTCGACGGCTCAGTGGCGCGCACGCCGGTGAGAGCGAACAAGAAATAGTCCTTCGCGGACAGGACGCAGCGCACCGCGTCCAACCGATCCGCAAAGTGAAACTGCAGCATAGGCGCGAGATAGCGCCCGTCGATCGGCATGCCGGTGCGGCCATACATGCGCTTGCGCTGTGCGGCGCCCAAGCGTTCGGAGGCAAATTGATCCGCGCGGCCGTCGCGCCAGGTAATGGCCCGGGCCAGGGGCTCGCACTCTCCGAGACACACCAGCGTCGGTAGCTGCCCCGTCAACGCGATGGCACCCAAGCGCCGGCGCCAGGTCTCACCCAATCGGTTGGTGAGCGACGCGCCGAGATCGCGCATGGCGTCTGACAGTGCCGTCAGCCAGTCGGCGGGATTTTGTACCGCCTGCCGCGGCGCCTCGCTTACCGTCTCGAAACTACTGTGCGCCTCGCCTGCCACCGCGCCGGCCGCGTCGATAACCATGACCTTGATCGCAGAGGTGCCGAGGTCGACTCCGAGTGCGAGATCGGATTCAGGCGACGGTTCAAGCATGCGCGCGCAGTGTACCGGCGACCTCGTCGGCCGCTTTTAAAGTGCGGTCGATGTCCGCATCCGAGTGTGCAAACGATACGAATAGATTTTCAAACGCGCCCGGGTGGAACAAGATGTTGCGTTCCAGCATGCCCTCCCACCAGCGACGAAACATCTGGTGGTTTGCGTAGCGAGCCGCATCGCGATAGTTCTTGATCGGATGCTCGGCAAACCACACCTGCAGCACGGGACCCAAGCCGACGACGTAGGCGGGGAGTCGATGCGCCTTCAAGATGCGCGACAACTCATCATAGAAGCGTTCGCAGCGCGCAAAAAGCGCTTGGTACTTTCCTGGCTCGTTCAGTTCATCGAGAGCCGCGTTGGCAGCGGCCACCGCGATGCCGTTGGCTGAGTAGGTGCCCGCCATCGACACCGTGCCGTCGGCGACCAGGGACATGATGTCGCGCCTCCCTCCTAGCGCAGCCACGGGAAATCCGCCGCCCAGCCCTTTCGCAAACACCGAAATGTCGGGCTTGATTCCATAGATGCCTTGCGCGCCGCCTAACCCTAGACGAAATCCCGTGATGACTTCGTCGAATATCAGCACGATACCGCGCGAGCGCGCAATGCTCTGCATTGCTTGCAAATAGCCCGGCTCGGGCAGGATGCACCCCGTGTTGCACATCACCGGCTCCGTCAAAATGCCGGCGATTGAATCGCCGTGCAGCGCCACGGTCTCGCGCAGCGCCTCGATGTCATTCCACGGCAGGATGATGAGTCCCTCGCTTGACGCCTTCGACATTCCGGGCCCTTGAGGTACGGCCACCGGCCGGTGATCGGGTCCCGCCTCGGCTATGTCCGGATGCTTGCTCCAGTACACGCCCTCCGAGAACCCGTGATACATGCCCTCGAAGCGGATGATCTTGTCGCGCCGCGTGAAGGCGCGCGCCAAGCGCAGGGCATAGATCACCGCTTCGGTGCCGGTGTTGCACAGACGCACTTGTTCGACGCTCGGCACCGCGGCAATGATTTTGTCGGCCAATTGAGCCTCTTGCGCAGTTGGCAGCGCGAACACCGTGCCGCGCTTGAGGATCTGCTCGACGACAGCGGCCGTTACCTTAGGGGGGCGATGTCCCAGGATCATGGGTCCCAACCCCAGTAGATAGTCTATATAGGCGTTGCCGTCGACGTCATACAGATAGGCACCCTCGCCGCGCTCCACGAACAAGGGATACGGGTCCCAGCCCGACCAGGTGGCGCGCGCCGTGCTGTTGATTCCCCCGGGAATGGTCTTACAGGCGTGCTCGAATAATTTGGCGCTCTTGGCTGAGCGCGATGGATTACGATATTTCATATGGATTACGGTATTTCATAACGAGTCGGTACCCTTTCAAAGAACCGCACCGCCAGCACGCGATGCAAAAAAATGGCCACCACGGCGCCTGCAGCGATCGAGCCCAAGCCATAACCCAGGACGACGGGCGTAACGGCACCGCTATACAACGATTCCACCAACACCCAGGCGCTGAACAGCACGCCGATCGAGGGCAGCACACCACCGAAGACGAAGTCGCTCACGCTCGATGTCAGGGTCGCGCGTTGCTGCCAAAAAGCCGCCGCCGCCGTGAGGCCGTAAAACACAATGGAGATCAAGCCCAAACTGCTGGCGGCATTGCTCAAGGACGACGCAATACTGCTGGTGCTGAGAGCGAGGGCCAGCAAAATGAGATTCAGCGCGCACATGGTGAGGGTCGCCGCCCACGGGGTGCCGCCCCGCGCCGCGCGGCGCTGAAAGAAACGCGGCATGACCCGGTCGCGCGACATGGCAAATCCCATGCGTGACGCGGCGATCACCGCCGATTGCAGCGATGCCAGCGTGCCGGTGAGCACCACCAAGGCCATTACGGCATCCCAAGGTTTGTGCAGCAGGTGAATGCCGATGGCCGACAAGGCATTGCCCGCGTGTGCCTGTAAGTCGGCCGGCGACATCACGCCTTGGAAGGCAAAAGTGGTGATGGAATACATGAACGCAAGCATCACCACGCTGGCCAGAGCCGCCTTCCCTGGACTGTTGACGCGATCCAGGCTCTCCTCGTTGACGTACACTGCGGCATCCCAACCCGAATACATGAAGCAGGCAATCAGAATCCCGCCCATCAAGCCCTTCATTTGACCCATTCCATCCCACGAGAACCACTGCCAACTGAATGTCGCCGCGGCTTGTCCATGGAACAGCGCCGTTATGGCCACCGCCGCCACGATGAGCAGCACCGCGTATTCGAATATGACGATGAGCCATTCCACGCGCGCCACCGCTCGAAGCCCCAGAATGGCGATCCCCGTGATAGCCAGATTCCAAAGCGCACCCACCGCGAAAATCGCCAAATGATTATCGACATACGCCGGCGCCAATAACTCCAGCGAGTAGATTCCTGCCGGAATCGTCAGCGTGGTCGTGCCGAGCGTGTAATAAAGAAGGATCATCCAGCCGCACAGAAAACCAAGATAGGGATGAAACACCCTGGCGACCCAGGTATAGGTAGCGCCGGCGCTTTGATCCCAACGATTCAATCGCTGATAAGCAATGGCGATGCCCATCATCGGCAGGAAACAGATGAGAATGGGAACCACCCCGCCATAACCGCTGACGGCCACGAGCCCCGCCAAACTCACGGCAATAGTCTGCGAGGGACCGGAACTGGACAGTCCGATGACCAGCGCGTCGCCCAGACTGGCTTTGTTCAGGGTCGGACCCTCAGGTGATGGGTAAACATTAGGTCATTATAATGAATTTTGGAGTAGGTTCCAGCCCTGCTATTGGGCCGCTAGGGTTTGCGCGGCGGGTTCCTCAACCCGGATCGCCACCCAGGACAACGCCGCCACGAGTGCAGCACCCACTCCGATATTGAATGCCGCAATCCATTGATGATGTCCTGAGAGGTAGGCCACCTGCTTCTATAGTTTGACCCTTCTGAGGGATTTATGCAGGCCCCGAATGTGTTCGATGACTCGTCTGATTGCGCGATCGGCGGAGCAACATTGGACCTGGACTCGATTCAGTACTTCATCGGTCACGTCGACTTACTGCAGAGCAGAAGGCGACGAGGCATGTCTGACTGGCGAGATCGCCTGTTCATATTCATGGCGAGCAATACGGAGGACGCGAGGGCGGCATACCGAATTCCACCTGACCAGTTCATGAAAGTGGGTCTTCAACTGGGAGATCTGAGTTTGAAACTCGCACATACCATGCCCCTGCGTACGGCTGTCGCCCCGCGTTGCTGAATGCCCTCATTCTCAATCCCGTATACTCAATTTCCTGATAATTAAACGGAGAAGCGGGATGTTGAACCGATTGGCCCTCGCCGGAATTGCACTCGTCTTGGCGGCGCCGGCGCTCGCCGAAACGACCGCGCTTACTCCTGACCAGATCGAGTTCCGCGCCCTTTATAAGGAGCTGGTCGAGACCAATACGACTCTCTCGTCGGGCAGCTGTACTCTGGCGGCCGAACGAATGTCCGCCCACCTGAAGGCGGCGGGATTTGGGGAGTCCGATCTGCACTTGTTCACGGCGCCTGGCCATCCCAAGGAAGGCGGACTCGTTGCGATATTGACGGGGCGCGATCCGAAGGCGAGGCCCGTTTTGATGCTGGCGCACTTGGACGTGGTCGAAGCACGGCGCGAGGATTGGGCACGCGATCCGTTCGTCCTGGTGGAAGAAAACGGTTCATTTTTCGCTCGCGGAGCAGCGGATGACAAGTCCATGGCGGCGATCTGGGTCGATACCCTGGCGCGGTACAAAAAAGAGGGTTACCGGCCCAAGCATACGGTGAAGATGGCGCTAACCTGTGGCGAGGAGACCAGCGGTGCCTTTAATGGCGCAGAATATTTGGCCGCCAACAATCGCGATCTGATCGATGCCGCATTCGCCTTGAATGAGGGCGGCGGTGGAATGCTGGACGCGCTGGTCGAACCCGTCTTTCAAGGTATCCAGGTCGGCGAGAAACTTTCTCAGAACTACACGCTCGAGGTCACTAACCCTGGCGGTCACAGCTCTCGTCCGGTACCGGAAAACGCCATCTATCACCTGGCGAACGCCCTCGTCCACATCCAGGGGCATCGGTTTCCCGTGGAATTCAACGACACCACGCGCGACTACTTCACACGGCTGGCGCGGACGCGGACGCCTGAAGAGCAGACAGCACTCGCCGCGCTCCTTAAGGATCCCACCAATGAAGCGGCGCGTACGCTGCTGGAGCGGGATCCCGACATTAACTCAATCCTGCACACCAATTGCGTGGCGACGTTGCTCAGCGCCGGCCACGCCACCAACGCACTGCCCCAGCGCGCGACGGCGAATGTGAACTGTCGCATTTTCCCGGGGACCAGCGCGGATGTGGTTCGTCAAACACTCGAAAAGGTGATCGCCGATGCGAGCGTCCACGTGTCACTGCGCGAAGTGCGCAACGCACCGGCTCCGCCGCCGCCGCTCGATCCAAAGGTGTTGGGACCGGCCGAAAAACTCGCCGCTGAGATGTGGCCGGGAACGCCGCAGCTACGCCTGATGTCGGCCGGCGCAACGGACGGCGCGTTCCTCACCCCCGTCGGCATTCCGACCTACGGCATCTCGGGTGATTTTGGAGATCCCGATGGCAACGGCGCGCACGGCCTCAACGAATATCTGCGGGTGAAGGTGGTCTATGACAGTCGTAACTACCTGTACCGGTTGATGAAGATCTACGGAGACCAGTAAAGAAGGCACCGCCAATCGCCGACGAGGGGTTTGCCCCCGACGGAGCGCGGCTTGATCGGGGGCCTATTCACGGAAAGACATAATTGAGTTGCTGCGGCGCCACAAATAATTGCGTGGCGTGCGGATTTGTAAGTGGGTTGGCGTACAGATTTTCTGCGAACAGGGGGCTATGGTCCCGTGAGAATACAGATGATAGGAGAAGCGCGTGGATACGGATGCACAGTGGAATTTGGACTTGCTGGATGCACTTGGTTTTGAAGCGCAGTTCAGCGCGGCGCAGGTGACGCATTCAAGTCCGCAAGACAAGAAGTTCGTACAGCCGACCCATGTCGAAAGTGCGCGGGCGGTGGCTAACATTCGCGCATGGCGCGGCTATCTCCCCGAGTCCTGCGTGTCGACTATGATAGGCGATGGCTGGCAGTGGTCAACCTAGCCCTCAGGATCAGATTGCCGTGCGTCGCACGCCTTTTTGTTCGTACCAGCCATTGGATTGATTCACGACGCGCACGACCAGCAGCATCACGGGCACTTCAATGAGCATACCGACAACGGTCGCCAAGGCGGGACAGAAAGCTACCCGCACTGAACCCTCGAAACCTACCCTATCCCCTCGTATTCACAATCGATTCGGCGAGGATGCTGCGCGCGGAGTTTCCGGTGCAGAGGAACAGCACTGTGTAGATGCGCTTGGCCACGCTGATCCTTAGCGGGTAATCGCTTTGCTCATGCAAACAGCCGACACCGGGCAGAGCGATTGAAATTCCGCACTTTGCTTGACCTCTTTGCTCACGTAGCTTCGATTGGTGACGACGTAGCCTAGGCTTCGGAAAAAGGCATCGGCGGTCTCGGTCAAAAGGATGAGTTGCTGAATGCCATCACCCCAGGCATCTTGCTCAAGACGTGCGACGAGTTGGTGTCCCAAGCCGCGTTTGCGCTGCTCCGGTGCCACGGCCAGCGAGCGCAGAAGCGCTTCGCGCCCGAAACGCTCGAGGCCAATCACGCCCAGGATTGAAGCTCCACTCTCGACTATCCAGATTTGAAACTCATGGGCGCTCGCCAAATCGGTTGTCGGCAGTCCCGCGACCTGGAGCAGCTGCGACACGGCCGCCAGATCAGTCGGTTTGCCACGGCGGATGTTAGGCGTCACTGGAATTCACCTTCGCAACAGCTCTGCTCTTGGTCCTCGATGCTCACAGCCAAGTCGAATAGTGTCAGGCGAGTTTCCTCTTCGATTGGGAAACCTCAGCCACGGGGGTGCCGCACGTCGGGCCGCAATCTTTGTCCGCCAACACGCAGCAGTTCTCGCTGAGAAAGCCTAAGAGCTGGTTCATACGGGGAAAATTCGGGCTGTAATACAAGAACCGTCCCGCGCGGCGCGCCTCGATGAGGTTCGCGCGCTGCAGCTCCTTCAAGTGAAATGACAGTGTCGGGCCCGGCACGTCAAGTTTGTCGCTCAACTGGCCCGGCGTGTAGCCCTCGGGGCCGCGTTTTACCAGCAATCGAAACAGCGCCAGGCGTGATTCTTGGGCCAAAGCCGCGAGGGATTCGACAACTTCTTTGGATTTCATAATTCCACATATATTGAAATATCGATTGCCTGTCAATCGACTGAGATATTTTTGCGTTTTGCTAGGTCGCGCCGTGCACGAGGCTTCGCTGATTTTTTGCGTGGCCGCCGCTATGACGGGCACACCTAATTGCGCTAGGCTGAGGCTATCATGCGCGTTTTACTCGTCACTCCGCCGATGATACAGCTCAATACGCCCTATCCCGCAACCGCGTATTTGACCGGCTTTCTGCGCTCGCACGCAACCCGTCTCGGGCTAGAAATCAAGCAAGCGGACGCGTCGCTCGGTTTGTTCCTTCGTCTGTTCTCGGCGCCACTGCTGGCACGCATGTCTGACGAATTGCGTAGGCGCGCTCGGAAGGTCGGCAAGCGCGCTCCTGTGCCGCCGTCGATCAAACAATTTCTGGCCCATTCCGACCGTTACATCGACACGGTGGAGGCCGCCATTCGGTTCCTGCAAGGCCGCGATCCGAGCCTGGCATTTCGCATCGTCGGGCGATCGTTTCTTCCCGAAGGCCCGCGCTTCGAACATTTGAGCCCGCCGCCGACGACAGAGCACGCGGCGCTTGACCCGCAGCTATTGTCAGCCTTCGGCACATTGGGCTCAACGGAGCAGGCTCGATACCTGGCGAGCTTGTACGTCGATGACCTCGCCGATGTCTGGCGAGAGGGCATCGACCCGCGGTTCGAGTTCGCACGTTACGGCGAGCGCCTCGCGGCCAGCGCCGCCTCATTCGATCCGCTGCATGAGGCATTGTCGGGTGAACCGACCCTAATCGACACAACGCTGGATGAACTCACGCTGGAACTCGTCATCTTGCAGCAACCCGACGTCGTTGCGTTGACCACCCCGTTTCCCGGCAACGTGTATGGCGCATTTCGTATGGCGCGGGCGATTCGCATGGAAATGCCCAAGGCGACGCTGATTCTCGGTGGTGGCTGGGTCAACACCGAACTGCGCGGCCTGCGCGAATCACGTGTGTTTGACTACTTCGACTACGTAACGCTCGACGATGGCGAGCGCCCATTGCTGAATCTACTGACACGCCTGAGGGGTGAACCTGCATCTCTCGTGCGCACCTATGTACGCCGCGGCAACGCCGTAGTGTTCGAGAACGACGTGACGCAGCACGACATCGCGCAACGCGATACCGGCATACCTACTTACGACGGCTTACCGCTCGACCAATACGTGTCGCTGATGGAAATGATGAACCCTATGCATCGCCTCTGGTCGGACGGTCGCTGGAACAAGATTACTCTGGCGCATGGCTGTTACTGGAAGAAATGCTCGTTCTGCGACGTTTCGCTCGATTACATCGGCCGTTACGATCGACCGGGGGCGGACATCATCATGGAGCGCATTCGTGCTCTGATCAAGGAAACCGGCCAGACAGGCTTCCACCTCGTCGATGAGGCAGCACCGCCGGCGGTGATGGGTGCGCTCGCGAAACGCCTGATTGCCGACAAGCTCAGCATCACGTGGTGGGGCAACATACGCTTCGAAAAGGCTTTTACCCCCTCGCACTGTCGCTTGCTCGCCGACGCCGGCTGCGTGGCGGTCAGCGGTGGGCTCGAGGTGGCGTCGGATCGATTGCTCGAACTCATGAAGAAAGGCGTCACGGTCGCGCAGGTGGCACGCGTCACGCGGGCGTTCACCGACGCCGGGATCATGGTGCATGCGTACTTGATGTATGGGTTTCCAACGGAGACGACACAAGACACCATTGATGCGCTCGAGCGTGTGCGCCAGCTGTTCGCGGCCGGCTGCATCCAATCGGCATACTGGCACCGTTTTTCGGCGACGGCGCATTCACCCATCGGCCTGAATCCTGAAAAATACGGCATCACTCTGCGCGCACCACCCAACGTCACCTTTGCGCGCAATGACCTCGAGTTCGACGATCCGGTCGGTACTGATCATAGTTTCTTAGGGAGCGGCCTGAGAAAGGCGCTCTACAGTTATATGCACGGCGTCGGCCTCGACCAGGACGTGCGCATTTGGTTCGAGCCGCCCGAGGGTGGCCCCCGGGACGTTGGCCGCCAACGCCGCCACCGCCGCTCCTCGCCCTATGCGGTCCCCGCCACGACCGTGTCACCACGCTTGATCGAGCACTGTCTGGCTTAAGACGACGCACGTGTTGATTGCCTTCAATAAGCCGTTCGGTGTCATCTGCAAGTTCCGTCCCGAGCCGGGCCGCCGCACGCTTGCCGACTACATTCCGGTTAAGAACGTCTACCCCGCAGGACGACTCGACACTGACAGCGAAGGATTGCTGCTGTTGACCGACGACGGCGTATTGCAAGCACGCATCTCGAGCCCCCAAAATAAGCTGCCAAAGGTCTATTGGGTTCAGGTCGAAGGCGAGCCGACCGTTGCGGCATTGCTCGCACTGCGTAACGGGATTACTTTGAGCGACTTCAGGACACAGCCCGCCGACGCGCGCTTGATCGGGGCGCCCGATAATCTTTGGCAGCGAGATCCGCCGATTCGCCATCGGGCAACAATTCCGACATCGTGGCTCGAGTTGACGCTGCGCGAAGGCAAGAACCGTCAGGTCAGACGAATGACGGCACATACAGGCTTCCCGACATTGCGCTTGGTACGAGCGCGTGTAGGACAAGTCGCCGTGGATGGCTTGGCGCCCGGCGAGTGGCGCGAAATTGATGCGGACTTACCGTGGCCTCAGAGATGACGCCCTTTTTGGTCAAAGGCATCGCGTTCAAGTGCTGCTCCAGTGCGGGTCATGATGGGTACAATGCGCCGCATGGTTGATTTGGCGCATTCCCTCAATCGCATCTTCGGATTTACCGCATTCCGGCCCGGCCAAGAGGCTGTCGTGGGCGATGTCCTCGCAGGACGGGATGTCATCGCTCTAATGCCCACCGGCGGCGGAAAGTCCCTTTGCTTTCAGCTGCCGGCGCTGCTACAGCGGGGCGTCAGCCTCGTCGTGTCGCCGTTGATCGCCCTCATGCAAGACCAGGTACGGCTTCTCGAAGACAACGGCATCGCTGCGACCTTCATCAACTCATCGCTGCGCCGCGACGAGGTTCAGCAGCGGATCACGGGAATGCTTCAAGGAGATTTTAAGCTCGTGTATCTGGCGCCTGAACGGCTCCTCATGCCCGATTTTATCAACGGCCCGTTGCAACAGCTTGCGGCAAACCTGGGGATCAGCGCATTCGTCATCGATGAGGCGCATTGCGTGTCCGAATGGGGGCATGATTTCCGGCCCGAGTACCGTCAGCTGTCGACTCTTCGCCTACGCCATCCACGCATTCCCATACTGGCTTTCACCGCCACTGCCACTTCCCGAGTACGTTCGGACATTATCGCGCAGCTGGGGTTGCGCGACCCGGCTATGCACCTGTCGAGCTTCAACCGGCCCAATCTTTACTACGATGTACGCCAGAAAGACGCCGGCACCGATGCGGAGCTTTTGCGGCTCGTGAAGACCGGCGGCTCCGGAATTATTTATTGCCTGTCGCGCAAGCGTGTCGAGAAAATCTGTGAACAGCTCACGTCCGGCGGCGTCGGCGCGCGACCGTATCACGCTGGTTTGGATGCTGCCGAGCGCCGCGCGAATCAGGACGCCTTCATTCGCGACAATGTGCAGGTCATGGTCGCCACCATCGCCTTCGGCATGGGCATCAACAAACCCGACGTACGATGGGTCGTACACTACGATTTGCCCCGATCGCTCGAGGGTTACTACCAGGAATCCGGACGGGCCGGCCGCGATGGAGATCCGGCACGCTGCACCTTGTTTTACGGACCGTCCGATATCCGAACAGCGGAATTTCTTATCCAGCAGAAGGTCGACCCTGACAGCGGCGAGCCGCTTGAGGACGAGCAGCGCATTGCCCGACAGCAACTGCGGCAAATCTTGAGCTACGCGGAGTCAACTGAATGCCGTCGCGCCATTCAGCTGCGCTACTTTGACGAAGATTTTGCGCCGCCCTGCGGCGCCTGCGATAACTGCTGCGAGCCACGAAAACTCGAGGACTGTACCGTCGAGGCCAAACAACTGCTCTCCTGCGTGGCGCGCCTGGCGCAGCGTCGTGAGCGGTTCGGAGCAGCGCACATCATCGAGATACTGCGCGGCAGTCGCTCCGACCGGGTGCTTTCGCGCAACCACGACGAGTTGAGCGTCTATGGCATCGGCAGGAACCGTTCCCTGGACGAATGGCGCGCGCTGGCGCGCACCCTGCTGCACCAGGGCCTCCTGGCAGAAACGCAAGACGGCTACCCGGTGCTTAGCCTCAACACCGAGAGTTGGCGAGTACTAAAGGGCGAGCGATCAGTCCAGGCGGCTCGCTCGGCACGGACCGCTTCGCCGGCACGACGGGACCGGACGGCAAGCGCAGGCTCGCTCGGGAGCGAGGACCAGGCGCTATTCGAGGTGTTGCGCGCACTGCGCAAACAGCTGGCCGACGAGCACGGGCTTCCCCCCTACGTAATCTTTCACGATGCGACGCTACGCGATATGGCCCAACATCGCCCCGCGACTCTGCATGAGTTTGCGCGCATCCGCGGCGTCGGGGACGCGAAGCTTTCCCGTTACGGCGAGCGCTTCATCAACGCGGTGCGTCAACACCCTATTAGCAGATGACAACGCGCTGAAAAGCGATATCGTCGACGCGGCGTGGCCGGCGGCGGGTCTTGCCACAACGGGCTTGGCGCTCAAGCGCTCGGCGGTAACCAGCCATCGCAGCGGTCCACCGAGGTTCACCGCATCGAAGGGGTAACAAGTGACCAGCGTGAGCCGTGCCGTGTCGGCATTCAGCAAAATGCGGGTTTGACGGCTGTCGACTACGCGCACGTCGCTGACGATGAAGCGAGTCTCGCTGCCGTTCGGCGCTTCGATGCTGAGATGATCGCCCGGCTTCGCCGCGCGCAAAATCTTGAAATGGGTGTCCCGATGGCCCTCAATCACGCTGTTGCCCAGCACCCCAGGGGCGACGCTCGCCGGATCGTGCACCGGACCGAAGGCGAGATTGCGGCCGCTCGAGCCTTCGAGCACCATGAGCGTGGGCGCAGCCCTCCCCTCACCCCAGGTTAGTTTCGCAATGGGCCGAGTATCGGCCCAAGGCCACGGCGCGGCCTCACTCGAGAATGCCTGCTCACGGCGCCACGCCGCACCGATCAGCACTTGGGCGGCGGCGGCCTTTACATGTATCCACGCCGCCTCTACCAAGAAAGCCGTTCCTACCGCGAGCGCCACCACGGCGGCCCCCTTCAGCAGCGCATTTAACCGCGCGACGCCTTCGACTCTCATGCCGGCACCCCCGCCACAGATGCGCGTCGATAACGAATGACGAGGAGCAGCAAGCCAAACCCGAGGCAGCCCAGTCCGGCGAGCAGGCAAAGGTCCGCCGCCGTCGCGGTTTTTGCAAACCCGGTGGTCGCCCAGGCGCCGCCGATCGGCGCCGAAGTCGGCGCCTGTTCGA
The DNA here is from genome assembly GCA_040004115.1 of Gammaproteobacteria bacterium. Lineage (GTDB taxonomy): Bacteria > Pseudomonadota > Gammaproteobacteria > Steroidobacterales > Steroidobacteraceae > Bog-1198. The sequence continues at coordinate 17,584 of JBDUBO010000019.1, forward strand.
CGTGGCCGGGCGAATCGGCCGGCCGCACCACCGCATCGTCGACCGCGACGAGACTCGTGAACTCGCTCACCAGGTGATGTTTGAGCGCAAGTTCCACGATCGACGCCTTGAGCGTCTCGCTATCTCCGCCGTAGTGTATCTGCCGTGACAGTGCCGCGATGCGCTCCCGAGCCCAGAGCTTGGATAGACCCGATGCCTCTCCCACGGCGCTCAGCGTCAAATGCTGCGTCCAGTCGACTCCACGCACGCGGCCGGAAAGCACGACTTCGCCCGTCGCCGGCCGCGGCATTCGTGCCAGCACCACCACTGGATCGCCGCTGTACAAATCCATGGGCAAAGGCTCGGCTAAGTCCACGCTCATTCCCGGGGGCCACTGCACCTTGAGATCGATGAGCGACGGACGCTCGAGCTTGGCGAACAGATCCCGCATGCGCGCGCCTACCTGCTCGCGCTCGGCGATCAAAGTGTAGCTGCCGCGGCCCGCAGCGGCTGCTTCGCCTAAAAAGTACGCATTGGGCGCCGCGCCGATGCCTACGGTGAACAGTCGCTGTGCACCGATTCGATCATGGATCAGGCCGATCAGCTCAGCCTCGTTGCCGACGCTGCCATCCGTGATGAAGATAATCTGCTGCAAAAATTCCGGACGTGGCGGACTCGATAGGGCGTTCTCCAAAGGGGCCCGCATCTCGGTGCCGCCGTCGGCGCGCAAGCCCGCGATGAAACGGCTAGCGAAGGCGCGGCTGGCGTCGTTGACCGGTTGGGGTGACGCGAACAATGTCGAGTAGTCGCTCGAGAAACGGATGACGTTGAACCTATCGGATTGCTTCAGGCGGTCGATTCCCATCGAGAGCGCAGCACGGGCCTGCTCGATGGAGGGGCCTTCCATGGAACCGGAGGTGTCGATGATGAAAGTGACTTCTCGCGGTGGTGTGACCTCGTCCACGTGCTGCGGCGTCGAGAGCATGAGCAGCGCAAACGTTTCACCGCCCGCCTGCTCGGCGAAGGCCGCGCCCGCGACAGCCGGAACGTCCGCTTGAGTCCACACGAGTTCGAAGTCGCGGTCGGCGGCTATGGTGTCGGACTGCAGGTGCACGTGTTTGCCCGCGGCAGAGTTCTGCATCTCGATGGCGTGATGCAAACTAGATACATCGCCGAGCGCGAAACCAGGCTCGAGGTCTATGTCGATGCTGACGTGCTGACGCGCCGCTTGCACCCGCTCAGGAGTCGCGGTTGTGCCCGAGGCCTCGTTCATCAAGGCGGCGGCGGCGGCCGGCATTGGGCCCGTTGCGTCCTGCGGCGCGCCCGGCGTATATCGCGGTGTAATCGCGAGCGGCAGATTCAGCGTGTAACGGCCGTCGCGCAGCGGCAGCGTTTCGAGGTAAGTGATTTCGATGGTGATGCCGGCGTGCGGCGCGATATTGGCCACCGCTGAGGTGAACAAGTTGGGCCGCTCCTGTTCCACAATACTGGCCTGCCGGCCTTCGGCGCGAGCTGCGGCATACAGGGCCTGAGCTTTTGCCTTCTCGTGCACCTCGCCACGGATGGTGCGCTCGCCGATGTGCATCAGCAGTTCGTCGACCGCGCTCTCTCTCGATAGCGGAAAGACATACAGGCCCTCAACCCAGTCATCACCGGTGTTCGAAAACTCCTGCACGACGTGCACCCGCGCCACGTTGCCGGTGACCTGAACCTGCATACGGGTGGCGAGGCGCAACGCTTCGACGACGGGTTCATCCGCCGAGTGGCGCATATATAACGTGCCCGAGGCAGTGTCGTTGATTTTGTCGGCGGCGAAAACCGCAGGCTGCGCCACGATACCGGCGAGGAGGAGGAGGAAACTAAAGAGGCGTGCGGCCCAGATCCGAAGGTACATGCGAGGCTCCCGTTTGAAGTGGAACCATTACGCGCGCGCAATATGCCGGGCCGGCGCGACCCGTGTGGCAAGCTGAGGATGAATTAGGGCGAAAAATGGCAGGCCGGCAATTCGAGGGCTATCCGCTTGGAGCCTGCATGAACCCGAGATTGCGCGTGCTGGCATCAAAATTGGAGAGGTTGGGAAAAATCGTCAACAAGTTAGCATCGCTCACGCCGAACCAGGCGCCCAAAGTCGCGCCGAACTGGTCCACCGCCATAGTCGGAATGAACCGGCCACGGCCAACGTCAAGCGGCCCACGCGTCGTCAAGTTTGGCGGCAACACGGGGGGCGTACCATAAAACTGGGTACCGTTGACCGCACCTCCAACGGCGAAGTGCACGCTGCCCCAGCCATGATCCGAGCCGTCGCCATCGGAATTGAGTGTTCTCCCAAAGTCAGACACGGTGAAACTAGTAACATTATTCTGCACGCCCAGTGCGTTCATCTCGGCGTAGAACGCCGCCATCGACACGGCGACATCGGACAACAGCGGTGGCTGGTTGGCAACGATGGCGTTATGAGTGTCGAAATTGCCGGCACCGACCATGAACACTTGGCGTGTCGCACCGATACCGGAGGCGTTTCTCGCGGCAATGACCCGCGCAACCATCGACAGTTGCGCCGACAGATTCGTCTTGGTGGTCGCCGGAAAGGTCGTGATCGTACTCGCCGGCAGCGACGCGCCGAAAATTTCCTGCCCCAGCACTGAGCGGCTCACCACATCGGCATAAGTGGCTTCGAACAGATTGGCGAGGTTGCCGCCGGCATCCGCGCGCTGTGCCGTGGTCAAACTCTTCATGACGCTCTGGCACGCAGAGGAGCCAAACAAGGGGTTCACGATGCTCTGGATCGGAATCGCGCCGCCGGTCGGCGAGATCGAATAGGTGCCGGTGGCGAGTCCGGTGAGAAACAGGCTGTCGCCGTTCGGCGAGATGCAAGTGAACAAGGCATTGCCGTTGCCCGCGGCAAACATATCAGCGATGCGTCCGCCCCAGCCCGATGTGTTGCCGACCGGTCCCTCGGACTGATAGAACGAGCGCTGATCGAGATGTGAGAACAATTGCGGCGGTAAGCTGCTCACCGGCGCGGATGCGTACGCTGCGGCCGAGGCAATCGGATCGATCAGCGTCCCGATGTTTAGCATAACCGCCATTTGGCCGCCGTCGAAAAGCGGCAGCAACGGCGCTAAAGCGGGGGCCAGCGCGAATTGTTCGCCGGCGGCGAGTGCCTTGATGGGCGTGAGCAGCGTCGGCGCCAAGCCGCTCATGGCGGTTGCGATCGCCGGGCGCTGCTGCGCGTAGATCGCGTAGTTGGCGGCATCGTACGGTACCAGTGTGTTGAAATTGTCGTTGCCGCCGATCATGAACACGCAGACCAGCGCCTTGTAGTCCGTAGCGCCCGCCGCCGCGCTCTCACCGAGCGCCGCTAAGTTGAGCGCGAGGGGCGGTACAAATCGCGTGGCGGACAGGGCAGCCGCCATTTTTAGAAATTCACGTCTCGAGGCTGGCTTGGTCACGCGAGTGTCCTTACTTTTGAACGAGATATTCGGGAGCGCACATGATGAGAGTCAGCGCGGCGTGCAGCCGGTTGTTCGCCCCCGTGGATGTGCTTGTATCTATCGTGTCAAGCGCACCTTGCATCAAGCTCAACGTCGCCGAGGTAATCTGGCCGGCTGCGATCAGTACATTGAGTTCGGCGAGCAACGCTGCGGAATTGCCACCCTCGTTCACCAACGGCTGCAGGGCGCTGTAGTTTCCGGCCGTACCGCCGATACCGTTGGCAATCAGATTCTTGACGAAATTCATGTAACCGGCGACAGAACTCTCGTTGGTCATGCCGAATTCAGGCGCGGTGATGCCATTGCTTTGCAGCGCCGTCTGCGGAGGTATGAAACCGGGTTGAAAGAAGAAGAAGACGTTCGGCGATTGCAGCGGGCTTTCGCCGAGCTTGGTCGATGGGTTGGACAGGTCGCCGATGGAGGCCCACGCAGCCGCGTCGCCGGGCGAGAAATTCAATTTGAAAGTCCGCGCCCATTGAATGAATCGCACCACGGGTTCGCGTAATTTTCCGGCTTGAGGATTCAACAGAAGCTGATCGGAGGTGGCTTCCGGGTCGGTGAGGACCGCGGTGATGATCGATTTCATGTCGCCTTGCGTGGACTGAAAGACGGAGGCGACGCGCGACACGTAATCGGTGGATGGATTGCTGGTGACGAGTCGTTGGATGAACTGTCGCGAGATGAAGGGCGCGATGCTCGGCTGTTGCATGAGAATGCCGATCGCGGCCTGCAGCGTCTGTTCGCCGTCCAGGCCGGCGGCGATGGTCTGACCCAGCACGAGCTTCTCGGTGGTGTCGAATCCAGTCGGGTTATTGATCATGTCGGTGGCCGCCGAGGCGCCCAAGTAAGCGTTCGCAGCAGAATTCAATTTCCAACCGGTGAACACCTTTGCCATGTTGAGAACGTCCGCCTGGCCGTAGGTGGCCAGGGCGACCTTATGGTCAGTCGGATTCATGATTGATGTGCCATCGAGATTCAGTTGCACGACTCCGATGGAGAAAAGCTGCATGATTTCGCGGGCATAATTCTCATCGGGGCTGGTGCCGGTGACGGGATTCTCTTTGACGCTGTTCAAGAACGTCAGATATTGACCCATGGCCGGCGTGTGCGACACGGCCAGCAGCAAGTCCTTGAAATTGCCGAAGGCATTGGCCTCGAGTTGATCCAGATAGTAAGCGAGAGCGGCGCCCCTGTACGTCAGTTGAATGGCCCCGGTGTTCACCACGAATAAGTCCGTGAGCGCCAGCATCATGCGTTGCCGCAGCGCGTCCGGGCTCGAAATCAGCTTGCGCCAAAACGAGCTTTGGACACCGGTCGTATCGAACATCACGGAGATCAAGTTGTTGGCCTGCATCCAGGCGACGTTCGACAACTGCCCGGACGGATTCACCGGAATCGCAAATTGTTGCGCGAGCCAGCCCTGGATGCCGCTCGCCTGGTTCAGCAGCCCCTGAATATCCGCGTCTGTGCCGCCGAACGCCGCCTGTGCCAGCGCGCGCGCGGCTTGGACTCGCGACAGGGCGGTCGGCAACGCGGCAACCGCAGTTGACTCTGCACTCGAACCTGCCGTGTTCGATGCCGACACCACATAATAATAAGTGGTGCCGTTAGTGACGCCGCTGTCGGTGAATGTGGTCGAGGCGGATGTGCCGGCCGAAGTAAACGGCCCGGCGGCCGTGGTGGCTCGACTAATGGTGTAGGAGGTTGCGCCCGTGCTCGAGGCCCACGTGAGGGTGACTTGGCCGACCCCGGCCGTAGCCGTCACATCGATCGGTGTGGATGGTGCCATCGGGGACGGCGACTGACCGCCGCCACCACCGCCGCAAGCGGCCAAAGCCAGAGAGGACAGCGCCACGATCGGCGCGCTCAGGCCGAGCTGCTGCTGACGTTCGGCATGATTGATGGCGGGAATTGCCGTATCGTGGGCCAGGGCCACGTGGCTCGCCGCGCCGGTTTCGCTTATCGCACAGCGGCTTACGTTCATGCTCCGGTTCATCCCTGGGACGCCCGAACTGGACATCCCGTACAAACCGGACAACGGCGGATCCTCGATTAGGTTGACACGTGCTCTTAGGCCGCGGACGGCAGTGTCCAAGGGACTTCACTACTGCGAAGCCAAATTGAAGCCTCAGCAGGCATTGCAACGAAAACGCGCTAATCTAGGATTGTACCCACCCAACAAACTGAGACCGGGATGACGCCACGATCGGCCTGCGTTTCGACAATCGGACTCTGTTCCTTAATCTGCTTCGCCACTGTCAACGACGGCGTGGCTGCGGTCGCCGATTCACAAATCCAGGGCGAGAAGACGGTTCCGGGACTACTCATGCCCGTGCGCGTGCAGCGTGACCGCTGGGGCGTTCCGCATATCTATGCCAAGAACCAGCATGACCTATTCTTTGCGCAAGGATTCGTCGTTGCACAAGACAGACTGTTCCAGATGGAGTTGTGGAAGCGCTCGGGCCAGGGCCGCCTCGCTGAAGTGCTGGGGGCGGCAGCGGTCGAGCGCGACAGCAATGCACGGCGTTTACACTACCGTGGCAGTATGAATGCCGAGTTCACGAGTTACGCGCCGGACGCCCAAGCGATTCTCGAAGCGTTCACGTCCGGCATCAATGCCTATATCGACGCGGCACAAGCACCGGGTGGACCGGGTCTTCCGGTCGAGTTCGGCATGGCCGGATTCCGGCCTGAGCACTGGCGGCCCGACGATTGTTTGAACCGTTTGGCCGCCTATGCCATGACAGGAAACGCCGCCGCAGAACTTCAGCACGCCGAGCTGGTGTCTTTGCTGGGTGCCCGCCAAGCCACCGACCTGTTCGAGTTCGACCCCGCAGTCGAGTTGGATCCGGCGCCCGCAGCAAATTACACCGGCTTATCCGCGAAACTCCTGAAGGATATCGTCAGCAGCGATCAGCGCGTTGAATTCCGGCCACTGAGGGAGAGCAACAACTGGACTATTTCGGGGAACCTGACGGCGACTGGAAAGCCTCTGCTGGCGAACGATCCTCATCGCGTCATTGCGCAGCCGTCGCTGCGCTACATCGTGCACCTGGTGGCGCCGGGGTGGAATGTCATCGGCGCCGGCGAGCCGGGGCTGCCGGGCGTCGCCCTGGGCCACAACGAACACATCGCCTGGGGATTCACGATCTTTGGCCTCGACCAACAGGACCTGTATTTGGAATCTCTCGATCCCGCCGATCCGGACCGCTATTCAACCCCGGGCGGCTGGCGGCGCATGGAAACGCGAACCGAAGTCATCGAGGTGCGCAATTCGAAATCCGTCCCGGTACAAGTGAAATTCACACGGCATGGCCCGATTCTGTGGCAAGACGGTACGCGCGCGCTGGCCTTGCGCTGGGTTGGCGCGGAGCCGGGCACAGCCGGCTATCTAGGGTCGCTCGCCCTAGATCGAGCGCGGAATTGGCAACAATTCGAGGCAGCCATGCCACGCTGGAAAGTACCTTCCGAGAATATCGTGTATGCGGATCGTCAAGGTAATATCGGCGAACATTCCACAGGCTTGGCGCCACTGCGACAGAACTGGAGCGGATTGCTGCCGGTCCCCGGCGATGGCGCGTTCGAATGGAGCGGTTTCATCCCGACGCCCAATCTCCCGCATAGCTTCAATCCGCCCGCCGGCTTCATCGCAACCGCCAACCAAAAAATGATCCCCGACAATTTCGGTTACGCCGTGGGTTACGAATGGGCAGCTCCGGTCCGCTACCTGCGGGTCAAGGAACTCGTGGAGGCCGCCAAGAGCGCCGGGCGCAAGTTGACGGTGACGGACATGCAAGCCTTCCAGCTGGACGTCGTTTCCCTGCACGCGCGCGCCTTGCAAAGTCTCCTGCGCGCCGCGCTCATCGATGAGATGAAGAGCGCACCGGACCAGGACCGCGCGGCAGCGCAACTGCTGCTCTCGTGGGATTGCGCACTGCGCACGGATTCTCCGCAAGCCGCGCTCTACGAATTATGGGTTGTGGAATTGCGCAAGACCGTCACCGCTTTGGTCGTGCCTGAAAAAGCTCGAGCGGCATTGGGTCCGCTGTCGATTCCCCAGGTCATCGGCGTATTGACCCAGAAGCACGCAGGCGTATTCGGTTCGGCTCCACCACAGGACGCGGCTCGTTTGATGTTCAGTGCTCTGAAGGACGCGCGAATACGTTTGGTTGCGCTGCAAGGCAGCGACATGCGCAGCTGGTCATGGGGCCATCTGCATCGGGTCCGTTTCCTTCACCCGCTCGATCGGCTGCCCGGAGGTGCGGAACTGCTGGATAGAGGGCCGGTAGAGCGGCCGGGCGATGAAGATGTCCTGCAGGCGACGGCGTTCGAAGACGACTCTTTCAATCAGATCGACGGCGCCAGCTACCGGCAGATCGTCGATCTTGCAAACTGGGACAACTCCCGGGCGATCAACGTGCCCGGACAGAGCGGGCAGCCTGTCAGCAAGCACTTTGACGATCTCTTGCCGCTGTGGAGCGAAGGTCAATATTTTCCGTTGGTCTATTCCAAAGGGGCGGTGGACCGCAATACAACCGACACCTTGCAACTTGTGCCGAAGCGCGTGCACTGAGCGGCGGCGGGTCGCCAGCCAATGCAGAACCCGCACCACCTAATGGCGACCCTCTATTCCTCATTGTTCGATGCGGCATCCTCGGGCACTACGGCATCGTCGCGCAAAATCGGCAATCGGGACTTTGCGAGCGCTTGGTTGAGGCCTGCCAAATCTCCTTGCCAAATTTGAGTGGAGGACGCGGCAAGTGATCGCCAGTCCTTGAACAAGCTGTCCGCTGCTGATTGTTGCGACCGCGAGGGAGCGGCATCGGCGGCAACCACCTGCTCATAGAGCTGGTGAATTTCGTCATTGATGCGCTCGAGTCCGCGATGCGTTGTGTCGTCTTGAGTGCCGGAGGCTGGGTCCATGAGCGACTGAAACTGCGTATCCAGCGCCTTGGCACGCGCCGCAATCGCCGCCTCGGCGGTGACCAATGATTTTAGTTGATCGCGTAATGCCTTCACTTGCAGCAATTTAGCACTGCTCGCATCAAGCGCGCCGGCCAAGCTCTGCGCGAGATCGAGCTGCGCAAGGTAGTCCTGTTGACTAATTCCGACGCGGGGATCCGCTGTCACCATGAGTGGCTGCTCCGACTGATGGGTATCAATCTTGAGCCGCACCCGGTACGCACCGGGAATTGCGGCGGGGCCTTGCGGTACCTGCGGCGTGTCAAACGGCACCGCGGATATCGGAAACTCGCGCTTCACGGAGCGCGGCGCTGTGTAGTGCATATCCCAAACGAACCGATGCATGCCGGCCGTGGTTGCCAGCGGTTTCGGCTGGCGGATCCAATACATCGGAATACGTTCGTGCGCGCTTTCCTGTTCGCTAAAGCCGAGTGGATCGGTGCTCGTCGCGCGCCGCACGAGGATGCCGCGGGAATCCAGCACTTCGATCGCTACTTCGCCCTTCACGGCGTGCGGCAAGTAGTAGTCGATCACGGCGCCGTCAGGCGGATTGCGCGCAGTGGGCTCATCCGGTGGAATGGGCGTATCGGTGCCCGTACTGCGCATCACGCGCACCGCCGGCGACGGTTTCAACAGCACAGCCTCCTTATGCGCCGCGGCGCCGGCGGCATCTCGCAGTGGGCCAATGTCATCGAGTACCCAAAACGAACGTCCATGCGTTGCGACGATAAGGTCCTGATCGTGGATGGCAAGATCGCGCATCGACGTATGCGGCAGGTTGAGCTGCAGCGACTGCCAGTGCTCACCGTCATCAAGGGAGACCCAGACGGATCTCTCGGTGGCCGCAAACAACAATTGACGCTGCGCTGTATCCTCGCGCACGGCATTGACTGGTGCGTCCGAAGCAAGACCGCTGGTGATCAACTGCCAGGTTTGGCCGCCGTCACGGGTGCGATAAACATACGGCGTCATATCATCCAAGCGGAAACGGCTGACCGACACATATGCCGTTTTTGCGTCGAAGTGGGAGGCCTCGATTTGCGTAACCTTGCTCCAAGGCGTGAGGGCGGGCGGAGTGACGTTGACCCAATCCCGGCCCTCATTTGAGGTCACCCAAACAAGCCCATCATCAGTACCTGCCCATAGCATTCCCTTCATTACCGGCGAGGCACTCACCGAATAAATCACGCCGCGCTGCGTCTCAGCCTTGTCCGCATGCATGTCGCCGACACTCGGCGGAGATCCCGAACTCGGTCGGGCCAAGTCGCCGCTGATCGGCTGCCACGACGCGCCGCCGTCGCTCGTCGCGTACAGACGGTTGGCCGCGTAGTACAGCCGATGCAGATCCTGCGGGGAGAATAGAATCGGTTCGGTGCGATCCGTGCGATCGTCGGCGCTCAGGACGGGAATCGGCGATATGTCCTGCACTTGACCCGTTGATAAATGCGTCTTCGTGACGACGTTGCGGCCTGCGCCATAAATGATGTCGGAATCGATCGGATCCGGCGCTACGTAGCCGTACTCGATCACGCCCACTGGATGCCAATCGCGAAATGTTATTTCGCCGTCGTTGCCACGGCTAGAAACGCACACCGACCCACTTTCCTGCTGCCCTGCGCAAAGTCGGTAAGGGAAAGTCGGCGTAATACCGATATGGTAAAGCTGGGCAGTGGGCTGGTTGTACCAGGAGCTCCATGTCCTGCCGCCGTTGACCGTGATGAGGGCGCCTTGGTCACCGACCAAGCCGATACGCGCCGGATCTTCGGGGCTGATCCACATCTCTTGGTAGTCGTCGCCGCCGGGCGCGCCCTTGAATGAAACCCAGTGCGAGCCACCGTCGACAGACTTCATCATCACGATCGACGCGCTATAGAGTATGTCGGCGTTGGTGGGGTCCACTTTAAGGATCGGCAAATCCCCGCCGCCGCCGATGCGCACTGCCGGTCGCGCATCCTCGGTCGCGCGATGCCAATGTTCGCCGGCATCATCTGACCGGTAGACGCCTACGCTGGGTGCAGCGCCTCCTTGTGCGGTGGGAATCGAGCTCGTGGCTACCGTTGCATACAATCGCCCGCGCGCACTCGGCGCAACCGCGACGTCAAGTTGCGACACGCCTGGCGGTAGCCCGTCGGTCAGCGCGCGCCAATGCTCGCCCCCATCGGTCGACTTGTAGAGGCCGCCGCCCGGCCCGTTGTACATGCCCTTGTCTTCCCAGGGTCCCGAACGCGCGTTCCAGAATCCCGCATAAAGCGTCTGCGGATCGTACGGATCGATCCGAACGAAGGAACTGCCGGTGTTCTCACCTCGATCGAGCACTTTTGTCCACGTCGTACCGCCATCCAACGATCGGTACAGTCCGCGTTGCGCGCTGGGGCCGTACGGATGGCCGAGCACTGCGGCGTAGACACGGTTGGCATCATGCGGATCCACGGCAATACTCGGAATCTGTTGCGCATCCTCCAGCGACAGATGCGTCCACGAGCGGCCCGCGTCGGATGAGCGGTACATACCGTTGCCGACCGACAGATCCGGCCGATGCAATCCTTCACCCGACGCCACGTAAATGATCCTTGGATCTGACGGTGCGACCGCGATCGCGCCGATCGACTGCGTCGGCTGAGAATCGAATATCGGGGTCCAAGTTCGCCCATCGTCATCGGTCTTCCAAACACCGCCGTTCACCGCGCCGACCAGCAATGTATGCGGTTGACCGGGCACGCCGGTAATGGCGCGCGTACGGCCGCCGCGGGTGGGGCCGACCATTCGCCATTGCAGATCTTGAGTGATCAACCCGAGATTCGATTGTGCGCGAGCCGGATTCGGGGCGGCGACCGCCAGCAGCAAGGCACCCAGGCATCCGCCCGTTCGTATACTGACCATAATGAATAGAGCCCCCGTGCGCTTACGCGCGCCTAGGTCGATGATAGTTCAAATGCTGCCGCGCGGTGAAGCGGCGCGCCAACACGCTGATCCATGAACTGAATTCCTGGTCGACTTCGGGCGCCGAATCGCCAGCTCGGGTAATTTTCAGCGCCACGAATATCCGAAACGCAGCCATAGCATCCGCGCCGGCAACAAGTAGAACGACTCGCTGCCGAACTCGCTGGATGTCACCGGCGGCCTTTGATTGGTCAGATTGCTTCCCTCCAACATCATGCGGTACCGGCCCCAGGCATAGCCCGCATTGGCATCGAGGGTGATGTAGCCTCCAACGGGTGCCGTGTTCTCTTCGTCCAAGAAGCGCCTGCCGATATATCTCGCGACAGCGGTTGCGGAAAAGCCCCGGGCCGGTGTGTAGAGGACTCCCGCCGTCGCGAGCACGTGCGGCGCGAGCGGTAGTTGCCGCCCGGCAACGTCGACATTCGCGGCTCCATCGAACAACAAATATTGCGAGAAGGTGGCGTTGTGATAGGACGCGCTCGCCGCAAGCGCAAGGTCCGCAGTCAGGTCGAATCGCGCCTCAGCCTCGATGCCCCGAAGTCTTTCTCCGCCGGCATTCGCCAGCGCTCCGGAACTTGTGGCGACGACGAGATTGGTGAAATCGAGCGCGAACACTTCGGCCTGATATGTAAGACGACCATTCGCGGCGGCGCCCTTCAATCCCACTTCATAGCTTTTTGCAGTCTCCGGACTCAGAATGTCGGGGGTGTAGTCAGGACCGAAATCGATTGCTGCCGGCTTGAATGCATCGCGTGCGTCGGCAAACACGACCACCTCGTCCTTGCCGTCGACCCATGCTCGATAGCTCACACCGAGCGTCTCAGTGGGGCGCACAATGGTTTTGCGGGCGGTTTCCGAGTCGAACTGCGTCGGCGACAGAGCCAGATCGCTGGAGTTCTTGTGCTCATACGCCTCGTTCAGCCGGACCCCGAGAGCGACGCTCCAGCGATCATCCGGCTTCCAATCGCCTTGCACATACTGTCCGGCGAATAGGCGGCGGTCGTTGATCGTTACTATTTCATTCACGGGTATCTGTGAGGTCGGCGGCGGCGGCACGGAACCATCCAGAGGCACGGTATAGCCGCTGTTGCCGTTCATCGTCGTTTGTCGACCGAGCCCATACAAGAGATCCGCGCCGACGATGACCGACGAACCTGTGGACAGGGTATGGGTCAGGTGAGTATCGAAATAGTCATCATCGATATGGCGGCGTTGATTCTGCGAATCAGCCGCGCCGCTGAGTTCGGGATGCAAGAACGCGCGAATGTCGGCGACATCCGAGTAAGCAAAGGATGCCAGCGTGTCCGACACCCCCCAGGCCGTCGGCTGCGTATACCCGACCGCAATGTGATACTTGTCCTCATCGATGCGCGCATCCGCCGGATTGAAGTTCGCATTGATCGGAGTCAGCTGCGTCAGCGCCGTCCCGACCCGTATGGTGGGGCTCGGCGGAACGTCCCGGACGGAGGTGAGGTCGCCGTCGAATCGGAGTGTCCCGCTGCCGAGGTCGAGCGCGCCTCGATACAGCAGGTGTTCGTTCGTGACTTTTTCGCGGGCGTCAGCGAATCCCAAATTCTGTCCATCCACCGAGAGTGAATGCCGGTAGTTATCGAGTTGCGGCAGTGACAGCGCGGCCGAGCCACGGACCGAGCCGTACGTGCCGTATGCAAAATCCGCTTCGTTGCTGGCTTCACCGGCCGGGTAGTGGATCGCCTGAACGACGCCGACAAAGGAGGTCGCGCCGTACAAAACGGGTGCGGCGCCTTTCAGCACCTCGACACGCTGCACGTCGGTAAAACGCAGCGTCGTGATTCCCGGATTGAACACCCCGCCCCAGGGAACGCCGTCGACCACCAGCAAAAACGCATCGAACTCATGCAAGCCCCAGAATGACGGTACGGCGCTTGACGGTCCGGCGTCTCCGCCGGCGGGGGCCTCGACTCCCGGCACCTGGCTCAATGCGCTTGCGATATCGGTCGCGCCGCGGGCGGCGAGCTCCTTGCCCGATACCACCGACAGTGCCGCTGGAATAGTGTCCATGGGCTGCGGAATTCGCGTCGCCGTGACCGCAACCTCGTCCAGACCGTCGGCATTTGCCTGAAAAGCCATACAAGTCAAGCCCGCGATTGCGCACTGGCAGGCGATAATTGTGGTTTTTTTCGTCGGCATTGCGATTCTCATCATAGGTTAGCGGGGAATGAGCCTGAGTCTATCCACCCGGTTGGCAACTACCAGTGCGGGTAGTTTGATCGGGAAGCGCCCGGACCGAGATATTATATGGACGCGTGTGGTTACCGTCCTACGATCCATTTACAATCGCGCCTTTCCATTTCCTGGAGTTCCCGCATGTTCGACGTTGTCGTCAAGAAGCCGCTCGCCGGCGTGAGGCTGATCGCGGCTGTATCGATCGTCGCCGCATGTACGATTCAACTCAACGTCGCCTCCGCGGCGGACCAAACCGCTCCCTCCGCCGCGTTTAACGGGCTCGAATGGCGCGCCATCGGCCCCTTTCGGGGTGGACGCGCGACCGCCGCAGCAGGCGTCCCGAATTCACCCGACCTGTTTTATTTCGGCGCGGCGGCGGGCGGTGTGTGGAAAACCATTGACGCCGGGGCCTCTTGGCAACCGATCTTCGACTCCCAATCGACCGCCTCGATCGGCGCAATCGCGGTGGCTCCGAGTAATCCGCAGGTGATCTACGTTGGCACCGGCGAAAGCACGCTCCGCGGCAATGTCACCTGGGGCGGCGGCGTGTTCAAGAGCGAGGACGGCGGGGCGACCTGGAAGAACGTCGGCCTGAAAGACTCCCGGCAGATCGGCGCGCTTATCGTCGATCCCAAGAACCCCGACGTTGCACTTGTCGCCGCCATTGGTCATGCCTTCGGTGCCAATGACGAACGCGGCGTGTATCGAACCGCTGACGGCGGCAAGAGCTGGCAACGGGTTCTCTATAAAGACGATCTGAGCGGCGCTATCGACGTCACCTTCGATCCCAACGACTCGCACATCGTCTATGCCGCGCTCTGGCAGGTACGCCGCCAGCCATGGAATTTTTCGAGCGGTGGCTCAGGCAGCGGCCTGTATCGTTCCACCGACGGCGGCCTCACCTTTTCGCAATTAAAAGGTCACGGCCTGCCCGCCGGGATCCTGGGCCGCATCGACGTCGCGGTGTCGGGTGCGGATTCGAAGCGCATTTACGCCATGATCGAGGCTAAAGAGGGTGGATTGTACCGTTCGGACGACGCCGGTGCCCAATGGCGCCGGGTCACCGACGACGGCCGTCTGCGTCAGCGCGCCTGGTATTTCTCCAAGATCTACGCCGATCCGAAATCCATCGACACCGTGTATGCTCTCAACACCGGCATGCTCAAGTCCACCGACGGCGGCAAGACCTTCAATCTGGTGCCGGCCACGCATGGCGATCATCACGGCCTGTGGATCGACCCCAACCAGCCGAACCGTATGATCAATGTCAACGACGGCGGAGCTAGTGTGTCCCTGGATGACGGCAGCACCTGGTCGACGCAGGACAATCAGCCCACCGGACAGTTCTATCATGTGGCCGCCGACAATCAATTCCCCTACTACGTCTATGGCGCGCAGCAAGACAACACCAATCTCGCCGAGGCGAGCTTCGACGATGAAGGCGTGGTCGGGCCGCGCGATTGGTTCCCGGCGGGCGGCGGCGAATGCGGCTTTGTCATGTCGGACCCCAAGGACCCGAATATCATCTATAGCAGCTCCGAAAACCAATTTTGGCGCTTCGATAAAATTTCCAAGCAATCCCAGAACATCGGGCCCGATCCGATCGACAACTCCGGTCACCCCGCGAGTGAGCTGCAGCATCGCTTCAACTGGACCTCCCCTCTCATGCTCTCACCGCGCTCCGGCGCGTTGTACGCGGCCTCCGAAGTCGTGTGGAAATCCACGGACAAGGGTATGAGCTGGCATATCATCAGCCCCGACCTCACGCGCAACGACAAGTCGAAACAAGGCGCCTCGGGCGGTCCTCTCACCAAAGACATCACCAGCGTCGAATATTACGACACCATCTTTACTCTGGCCGAATCGCCTTTGAAAACCGGCAAGCTCTGGGCCGGAAGCGACGATGGTCTCGTCCATTATAGTGACGACGACGGGGCGCATTGGCAGTCAGCGACGCCGAAAGACATGCCGCCGTGGAGTACGGTGAGCATCATCGAGCCCTCGCCGTACGACGCGGCGGGCGCCTACATTGCGGTCGATCGGCACAAGCTCGACGACATCGCCCCTTACGCGTGGAAGACCGCGGATGATGGCCGTACCTGGACCTCGATTGCTTCCGGCTTGCCCATGGGGGCGGTGGTGCATGTCGTGCGAGAAGATCCGCTGCGCCACGGCCTGCTTTATGCCGGCACGGAGATCGGCGTGTTCGTGTCCTTTGACGACGGTGCGCACTGGGCGCCGTTGCAAACCGGGCTCCCCGTCTCCCCTATCCATGATCTGGTTGTGCACGGCGACGATCTCGTCGCCGCCACTCACGGCCGCGGCTTTTATATCCTGGACGACGTCACTGCGCTGCGGCAGGCACAGGCGCAGTCCGATACGCTCGTGCTCTATGCGCCGCAAAAGGCGCTGCGCCTTTACTACCCCGAGGACGTGAACACCCGCGGACCGGTGGGCAAGAATCCGCCCGCCGGCGCAATCATCGATTACGTGCTGCCCGCATCGCCAAGCGGCGAACTCACACTCGACATTCTGGACGCGAACGGCAACGTGCTCCGGCACATGTCGAGCACCAAATCCGACAAGGAAATCCAGCCACCTGAGTGGCCGGACCGTATCGTCTCGAGCGGCCTTATCCCGGCGAAGGCCGGCATGAACCGCTTGGTATGGGATTTGCGCATGGATGATCCGGTTCAAATTCCGGGCGCGTTCTACGAGGACCAGCCACCGCGCGGCCCGATCGTCGCGCCTGGCGATTATCGCCTCCGGCTCACGTTGAACGCCGAGACTCGCACGCAACCCTTGACCGTGATCGCCGATCCGCGCGTGCACGATGGCGCCGGCGCCATCGCGGCAAAAACCACGCTCGCCATGGCCGTCGTGAAAGATATTGACGGCCTGCACCGGGCGGTAAATGAGATCCGGGCACGACGCCAGAAGCTCGATCAATCGCCCGCGGGGCGCGCGCAAGACAAAAGGCTCGCGGTGATCGAGGAAGCGCTCGTGCAGGTAAACATGAAGGGCTCGGAAGCGAACCTCGCCTTTCCTGGAATGCTCAATGAACAACTGGCGGCATTCGCCAACTCGATCGAAGATGCCGACGCGGCACCGACGGCGCAGGAACGGGCTCTATTCGATTCGCTGCATGGCAAGTTTCAGACCGAGCTGGCCAAGTACCACGCGCTCTAATGGGCGCCGATTGCGGGGCTCATATTTCAATCCCTAACGATCATGTTCCTGGAAAGCCCTCATCATCGGGTTTTCGACTTTGGCAAAACCGGCAGGCACTTCCCAGGTGGAATCGGGAATGGCCGTGTGGCGCACTTCGGTTACTTCGCTGCTATTTGTCATTTTCATAACGCCGGCGTCGACGATGGAGGAACTTGCCACCGGAAAGCCATGGATGCTTTTCATCTTTTCAGCAAAATCCGCGCCCGACTTGGCCGTGGGTCCGAATCCGCTCATGGATTTGCGCATTGACTCGTTGAACTCCGCGAGCGCCGCCCAGCTCTGCACCGGATACTTAAGATCGCTGGTGACGCATTCGGTCATGGTCATCATCGCGCTCATTTTGATGCTCCACTCCTCACATGCAAAGCCTGCCACTTTGCGAGTCACGCCGGTCTTCTTGACTTCTGTGGAGCCGGCCATGGACGAACTCATCCCCTGCATCATCGCCATGGCTTGCTTCATCTTCGGATCGTTCATTTTCTCGGCCATCTTCGCCCGCATGGCCTCCATATCTTGCTTGGTCACTTCGTAATAGGTCTTCTTCTTGTCGTCGATGTTCGTCATCACACCCGTCTTCAGATTAATGATCATATCGGTGCTGCCCGCATGTGAGGTGCGAATGTGATCATTCGAGATGTAGTTCGTTTCTATCCCCGCCGGCTTGCCGTTGGTGGTGACATTCGAAATGACGGTCAAATCGTCGGCGGCGTGGCCCTGTGTCGCAGCAGCGCAAGCCAGGATGCAAACACTCAGAGAGAGGATGAGCTTCATGATATTCCTTGGATGGTGATTTGATGTACGGTGTGTCATTGCCGCGTTAGCTCGACACGTCGATTGCGGGCACGGCCGGCCAACGTCGCATTGGTATCCCGCGGGGAGGCGGCGCCGCGGCCTGCTGTTGTCAGGCGTTTTTCGGCAATTCCGCGCGTTACGAGCGCCGTCCGTACAGCCGCTGCGCGCCGCGCGGACAGATCTTGATTTCGCGCGTTGCCGCCGATGTTGTCGGTGTGGCCTTCCACGGTTAGCAGCCACTCGGAATGGCTGTTCATCACGGAAGCGATAGTGTCCAATAACGCGTTCGAGGCCGGCTTGATGGTGGCGCTATTGAAGTCGAAATAAATGCCATATATGACGGCACGCCGCTCGGCGCTCAGTTCGCTTTCCAGCGTCTTTGCCGCATCGAGCACCGGAAATTCGATGCGCACGATCTCGAGCTTCTCTTTGCCAAATGCGAAACGCAGCGTCAACGCATTCTTCGGATCATCCAGGATGTACCACTCCACCGGAACGGAGGAGCCTTGCTGCGCGAAACTTCCTCTCACGTGCCAGGCAGACAACGACACCAAGGAATCGTTGATAATCATCGGGTAGGGCATGGGCTTGGGTTCTACCGCTTGGATGTTGCCGGCCGCGCTCAGGTAAGCGCCGACGACGCTCTTCTCTTCGTTACCCGCCAGGGATCCTAAGAGTCCACTCAGCAATCCACCGAGCCCGCCTTGCCGGCCATCAAGCGTCACAACGGCCTTTCCGCTGGACCGCAGGTCCCCAACCACCGCTGCGGAGGTGCCCATGGCGGTCGTGCCCGCGAACTGCTGCTCGCCGCTCGAGAATAGATACCTGTATGTTCTGGCTGAATTTAGGTCCGCGGCAAGCACGTCGCGATTGAAACTGACCGGCGTCGGTTTGCCGCCGGCCGGATCGGGCAGGTCCGCGCTGACGGTCAGGTGCGTCGTACCTTCCTCGTCAATCCCTTCAATCAGCAGTGTCGATTCATAGTCGCCTTGACGTTCGCTCGCGGCGCTGACAATGGTCAGTCCTTGAACAAGCGGAACGGCGGCGGCCGACCGCGTGGCGGCCGCCGTCACGCGGGTATTTGCGGTGTTGGCGGCAGCGGAGCCCGCCACAACCGCTGCGCAAAGCATGGCCGCCGGCGCTCTGATCGACCGTGACCACTTCTTCACAATTTCGCCAATACCTTAGTGGCGAGAGCAACTCCTATGGCACGCGCCCGAGTTTCATAGCTGGTGCCCTGCTTTTTGCTGGACGCATTGATCACGGCCATTGCGCCCTGCACATCATCGCGCTGTTTGAGGCCCGCCATGAGCGGGTCCGTCTTTTCGACACTCTGCAGTTCCTTCATAGCCTGCAATTGCTCCGCGGAGCCCATTTTGGCTTCCGCAACTTTGTCGTACGCTGCAACGCCGGCCGCCAACTGTAGATTGGGCGGCGTAATCGTGATCACCATGTCGCCGCGGCGCACGTACAGCACTGACATCGCGCCGAAGAATGCCTCTTCACCCAGGTTGGGAACCTCCTCGGGCGCGCCACCGAGCATGCCGGTGGCTTTGCGCGCGCCGCTCATGGCGAGCTGAGCGTCATCTTCTCGTTCAACGTCGATGCTGACTTCGAGACCGACGACGGCGGTTTTGTATGCCGTATCGGTGGCCGAGCCATCCACCGAGGTCACCGTGTTTCCGAGTATGGCGCCCACTTCTTCTTTGGTGAGCAGCGGAGGTGCGGAATGCCGCCCGCTCAATGTATCCGCTGTTTGCCCCGCACTCGCAGTCGCCACCGAGACCGCACCGCTCGGTGCCCTGCCGCACGCCGCCAGACAACTGATGATCGGCAGCCCTATGAACAACGTAGCTGCGCCCTGCGCGAATATTGCGGCCGTCCTGAAAAACGCTGTCTTGTGCATGGGGCGCCTCGTCCGATCGTAATGGCGATGCAAAAGACATCGCTTAGGTGGTAATACGCAGTGCCGCGAGATTTACTGACATTCCGCGCTTCGATGGCGGCGTGGGGGGCAAGAAGCCCGTGGTTGCGCGGACCTCTTGCCACATAGGGACGAAGCTAGAAGCAATCGTTGTGGAGCACGCCGGTGGGCGGCCCTGAGATGCATGGGATGGCGCTCAAGTATTCATAGACCGCACGCATCTCATGCTCCGTCATGCTCTGAAACGTGGGCCAGGGCATGACCAAGAGCAAATCTCCGTTAAATGGCTGCGGCGGCGGAAAGCAATTAGTCAGCACCGTGGCGGAGCAGTTGGGGTGAAGATGATCCAGATCCACACCAGTCCTCAAGATGTCGCGGAACTCCGGCCATGTCCGGCCGCCGGCGGGCATTCCGGATTTATCCGGGGTCAAGTTGCGCGAAACTATTTTCGGCGTTCCGGGAATCAACTGACCGAAGTCCTGACCTCCGCTCAAGTACACGGTTTGGTTGAGCACTTTGGGCTGATTTCCCTTGAAATAGGGATTCCCACCCGACGCATAGGTCAGTTGAGGCGGGCTATGGCAACCATTGCAATCGGCCACCACGTTGACGATGTAACTGCCTAGCCCTACTAGTTTCTTGTTCTTTCCGACGGTGTTCAGCGGCACCGGTGCCATCGCATACCCAATCCGCACCAACGACTGCTCAGCGCCAGAATCCTCGTCATCGGCTTGGGAAGCGCCGATGCCAATTCCCGCCACAAGTATGGCGATGCAAGCGAAAAACGCCCCTCGCCGCACGGTACTGATATCGATTTTCATCTGAATCCCCAGGGTAAAAGAAAGCACTGTTCAATAGGTATACGTAATCCAGACCAACCTTATGACATGCCATGGGTATCTTTTTCGAACGCCCGGCGAACTTGCGGTTCCGCGCAAATGAGGCGACAGTGCCGTTCGAACCTGGAAGTGCTAGAAATGACAACGGAAGCCCCCTCGCAATCGCCGGTGGCCGCGGAATCGACGCAGCGGCTGTTCGAATTGGCGTATCAAGAATTGCACCGCATCGCGCAGCATCAGCGGCGACGCGTCGGTGCCTTGGTCACGTTGAACACCACGGCATTGGTCCACGAGGTCTATCTCAAGCTCTCGCCCTATTCGCAATCGCAAAAGCTGGACCGCGCACATTTTCTCGCACTCACCGCCCGCGCCATGCGCCAGGTATTGATCGACCACTCACGCAGCCGTGTGTGTCTTAAGCGCGGCGGTGAGGTCGTGTTCACGGAAGTCAATGAGAACCACCCGGATGCCACCGGAGACATGGCGGACATGCTGGCGCTGGATCAGAGCCTCAATGAGCTGACCGAGCTCGACGCCCGCGCCGGGCAAGTAGTGGAGTGGCACGTTTTCGGTGGTTTGCGTCTCGAAGAGATCGCAGACTTGCAAGGCATCACGGTCCGCACAACTTATCGGGATTGGCGACGTGCGCGTGCCTTCCTGGTACAGCGCCTCGGACTTACCAACAGGGTTGCGCAGCAGTAATGGACACCGCGCGCTGGCTTCGCATCAGCGCGGTGTTCGATGCGGCCTTCGAAGTCCCAGAGGCCGAGCGGGAAGCTTTGCTGGACGAACGCTGCGGCGATGATGGGGAATTGCGCCGCAGCGTCCAGTCGCTGCTTCACGCGGATGCGGCCGGCGGCCTGCTCGACCAGCGCGTACCGAAGCTGCGCAGCGCCGTGGCCGCCGATTGGGCGTATCAGGACGAGGCATCCCCCGCCGGAAGTATCATCGGTTGCTGGCATGTGCTGCGTGAGCTGGGCCGCGGCGGCATGGCTGTGGTTATGCTGGCCGAACGTATCGATGGTCAGTTCGAGCAGCGCGTCGCCCTCAAGCTGATCAAGCGGGGCATGGACAGCGAGGCCGTGCTGGCGCGCTTCTTGCGCGAGCGTCAAATCTTGGCACGCCTGTCGCATCCGAACATCGCGCGCCTCCTCGACGGTGGGCTGTCGCTTGATGGCCGTCCCTATTTCGCCTTGGAGTACGTGGAAGGCGCGCAGATCTTAGTTTATTGCGAAGCGCATTCCTTGAGCTTGAGAGCGCGTCTGGACTGCGTACTGCAAATTTGCGCCGCGCTGCAATTTGCTCATCGCCAACTGGTAGTGCATCTGGATATCAAGCCGTCGAATGTGATCGTGACTGAACACGGTGAGGTGAAGCTGCTTGATTTTGGGATTGCGAAACTGCTCGGCGGCGGCCTCACTGAGCCTGGCCTGCAAACCCACGCGCACTTGCCGCGCCCTCTCACGCCCGGCTATGCAGCTCCAGAACAAGTGCTGGGCGAGCCGGTGAGCACGGCGACCGATGTGTATGGGGTCGGATGCCTGCTCTATGAGCTCCTGACGGGCCGGCGCGCCAGCGGGCTTCAGGATAGAGGCAATCAAGAACACGCGCGCCGAGCACTGTCACGCGATACACCATCGATGCCGAGCCAGGCGCTAGGCACTTCACGCACCATCGCGGACATTTCCGCGCGCCGACTGCGCGGCGATCTCGACAACATCATTCTCAAGGCATTGAAAGGCGAGCCGGAACGCCGCTATCCGACCATCGAAGCGCTCGCAGAGGACTTGCGTCGCTATCTCGGCGGACAACCTGTTTCCGCACGGCGCGATACAGTCCATTATCGTACCGGCAAATTCATCGCGCGTAACCGCCTCAGCGTCGCCTTGGGAGCCGCCGGCCTAGTGGGCCTGCTCGCCACGACAACGATTGCCCTGACGCAGGCCCACAGCGCCCGAATACATGCCTCTCGTGCCCAAGCCGTAACGCACTATCTTATCGATGTGTTTCGCGTCGCAGACCCTAAGGGCGTTCCCGGCGGCCTCCGCTTGAGCGCTCGCGAAGTGCTGGATGTGGGCGCCAAAAGGATGCAGCGACAGCTCGTCGATCAGCCGGAGTTGGAGGCTTCCTTTTCTGCGGTACTGGGTACGATTTATCAGAATCTGGGTGACAACGAGCGCGCCGTCGCCTTGTTGCAGCGCTCGCTCGCCCTGCACCCGCTCGCGGAGCGCCATGAATCTTCGCACGCCGACACCCTTGCTCTGCTGGCGCGCGCTCAATATGAAAAAGGTGACTACGCGGTGGCGGCAATAAACTCGGCGCAAGCACAGGCCGAACATGGGAGCGGCGGGCAACTCAGCGCGCTGGTCGCGCAAGATCTCGCGTTACAGGGCGAAATCGCGCGGCGTCAAGGCGAATTCTCCGCAGGCGAGGTCCTGTTGAAAAAGGCGATTTCGATGTCGCGCGCATCATTGAAGGCACCTGATGCGCAGATCGCCTCACAGCTTAACGAGCTTGCCGCGCTATACGGCGACATGGGCCGGATCGAGCAGGCGACTGTACTGACCGAACAATCGCTGTCGATGTTCCGCGCTCTGTATGGCGAAGACCATTTGGATGTTGCCGAGAACCTGGTCAATCTCGGCGTATTTCGCATGCAGACCGAACATCTCGCGCAGGCGCTGCCCGCGTTTGACCAAGCCATTACTATCTACCGGCGCATTTTGCCCAACGATCACCCCTTGCTGGCCCTCGCGCTGGCGAACGAGGCGCGGGCATTCGATCGCCTGAAGCGATATCAAGATGCCGATCCGCTCTATCGAGAAGCACTGGCTATGCAGCGGCGGGTATTAGGCAGCCAGCATCCCGACTTGGCAACCACATTGAACAACCTCGCAGTGCTGCGCATGCACCTCGACGATTTTCTCGGCAGCGCCCAATTCAGCCGCGAAGCCATGGCAATCTGGGCGTCGCAGGGCAAGCCCGAGCATCCTTTTGCCCTAATTTCCAAGGCACATTTGGCGGCCGCATTGCGCGAATCCGGCGATCTCGCCCAAGCCGAGCGGCTCAGCCGCGAAGTGTTGGCGTCACGCCGGCAGCAGTTCGGGGAAAGAAATCGGGCTGTCGCGGTGAGCCTCGACGACCTGGGGACAGTACTGCGTCTCTCGGGTCACGCGGATCAAGCCGTCATTCAACAGCGGCTGGCGCAGGCCATGCGCCAGAGCCTGATCGATATACCTCCCCAAGAAGCGGCAGCAGGCCGCATCCAGTATGCGCTGAGCGAATCCGCGGCAGGCGATCAGCAAAATGCCATCCTCGAGATCGAGGCCGGAATTGCCGGATTGACCACGATGAAGTCGCTGGATTCGCAACAACTGGCCGATGCCTACCTCGCCAAGGCCCGAATCGAGCTTGCGCAGCAAGATATCCCCGGCGGATGCGCCCTCGCACGCCAAGCGCTCGCACTGCGTCCCGCGGATGATGAGCAAACCGGATGGCGGCACGCGGAGGCGCAGAGTGTTTACGGCGAGTGCTTGGCCGCGCGGCAGCAGTTTGGCGCCGCACGCTACCAGTTGCAGGCCGCGCTATCCAAGCTGCAGCATGTGCGCGGCGCCGATCACTGGATGACCCGCAAAGTGCGCAGCGCCCTATATCCGCTCCAAAAATTGACCCGCTCGTCTCAAATCAAAGGCCGCCTGGCATAACTCGGGTTGATTTCGCCGGTGCAAAGCCACCTGTGACGTTTTTGGTGTTCCGCCGCAGGCGAATTTCTGTGTGGCCGGATGTCAGTAAATTCCCCCCAGCCTCGTATTACGTACCAAGCGGTGTCCTTTAAGCACCATGAGCAAGACGAGTCATAAATGAGGTCAACCGCATACTTGATCGCCGCGATGCTGACGTGCTTGAGCGCGTGCAACCGTGGCGGTCCGACACCCGCAAGCCGTCAGGGGTCGCCGGCGGCGCCGGCCACGACAACGAAATCATCGACGCAGCACGACGCCGAAGTCCGCTTCGGCGTTTCGCCGACGCGCAATAGTCAGGTAACGTATCAGCCGGGTGTCATCATCATGGAGCATGGCGCGGAAGCGATCCGTTCGGAAAGCTCCGACGGATTCACCTGGACCATTGATGCGAAGGCCCCCGGTGCAGCGCAGATCGAACGCGACAAAATATTATTCGCGACCGGTAGAATGGTGGGACGCGTGCTCTTGGTCAAACGCGAAGGTGATGAACTCGCGGTGACTTTGGGCCCCGTCGAACTTACCGATCTCATCGCAGAGGCTCACATCGACTATAAGGGCCCTATCGATCCCACAACGATGATCGTGTATGTGGCGGCGTCAGGATATCCGGGCTCCTTTCTGAAGGACCCGCCTCAGAAGGATGCGCCGGACGCGGATGCCACGGACTCGCCGAGCGCAAATCGGATGGGCGGCTCACCGCAGGTGTACACCGTCTCTCGCTCCGGCGACTTGGTACCGTTTCAGCCTCAGTCAACGCGCATCCAAGGGATCCGCAAATTCGATGCCGGTCCGCAGCAGCCACGGCTCATAGCCACGAGCTATTTAGCGTCTGATTGGACGAACCAAGGCTTCCGCAGCAGCGCGCTGCAACGTTCCTGGGATGGTCCTATCGGAGCGCGGTACGTCAACAGCGGTGGAAGCAGCAGCATTGGCGGTGCGATGGCGGGTGTCACGAAGGAACTGTTAGACGGTTTTAGTTTCCTGCCGTCTTTTCACGACGGCTTGCAGTTGGAAGTGCCGTTCCAAAAAGACGGTTTGACGTTCAGCGCCAAAGCCAAGATGAAGTTCACCAATCCGGAATTCAAGTTCAAACTCGATATCACTCATGGATTGAAGACGGCGGCCATTGAATTGAGCGGCGTGGGAGGGATCGATGTGGAGATCGCCGGCGGCACGGACGGCAAATTTAAGAACGTGCACGAAAACTTCTATATCCCTGTTGATTATTCGATCCCGATTCCCGCGGCGATACCCTTCTCCGCCATATTTCGTCAATCGATGCGAATCGATACTGTGATCACCTGGAACCACGCAGTCATCAGTTCGGCCGGCAGCTATTCGCTGGGCGGTACAATTACGGCCGGCATCGTGAACGGTGCGGCGACGGGGACGGCCCCGATCTTTGTGAAGACCAATTACGGCATGGCGGACTCGCTCAAGGGGTTGTCGATCGGCGTAAACGGCCTGGTGGTGGGATGGGGTGGTAAGTTCATCGTCGGCCTCGGAAAATTCGGGTTCGTTGTCGGACCTTACGCCAGCGTCAACGTCGCCGCCGGGATTACCCAGGGTTCGGCACTTCAGGGAGGTGGCGCCTGCCGCGCGTCGGAATTGGACCTCACGATGAAATACGGAATGGGTTTTGCCGTGCCAGCGTGGACGGTTGCGGCTCTGAACCAAGCGCTGGAATTCTTTGGCTTCACACGGCTCAAGGCAGACTACGAAGCGGAACTCGGTACCCTGTCAATTAAGCAGGCGTCGGATGGCGTGCCACCCAAGTGTGCGTCGAATGCACCGTGAGGGCAGCCAAAGCCGGAAGCGCAACCTGCTCGACCGGCGCGAGCCTCTCGTCCATTTTGCGTCTGGCGCACCACTTGACTAGGGACCCGCCGTCGTCAGCGGTATGCCGGCCGCTCGAAGCCGCTCCGCCGCAAGCTGCGAGCGGCGCGTGGCGGCTAGTGAACACATCCGCGGATTGAACAGTGACTCGACCTCGGGTGAATTCCGCAGTTCTCGTACTACCACCAGCAGTCGTCGGCGGACGGCTATCCTTACGCCGCGCCGGTTTATGGACTCAAAGCGCTGTCCTCCACAGATTGCGTTCCGGCGACCACCGACGATACGGTGGATCTCCGGGGCGCGCGCAAGACAAAAGGCTCGCTGTGATCGAGGAAGCGCTCGGTTTCAGACTGTGCTAGCCAAGTACCGCGCGCTCTAAAGCGCGCCGATTGCGGAGGCCAGGCCAGCTTCAACTACCCCTACCGGTTGCTGATGGCTATTGTGGATACGCTTTAATGCTGTCGGCGACCGAGTCCGCGACATGTTCCTTGGTGATCACGCCGGCTACGTCGCTGCCGCGCGGGATGCCTCGCCCGCGCACTACCACCGTCATGATGGCGTTCTTGCGCCACATGCGGCGGATGACTTCGAAGGCCGACTCTTCCTCGCCCACCACAGTGAAATTGCGGCTCGCCACATCGCGCAAGCTCACTCCGGTATGGGCGCCCTCCAATCCCCTGCGAAGCCCGGTATTGACGCGGATTACGCCGTAGATGTGACCGTTGTCGGTGACGACGACATGGCGCAGTCGCCCGGCGTGCTCGGGCTGGCGCAGATAGTCGTCGAAACTCGCATCCGCCGGCAAAACCTGGACATCGGCATCCATCACCTCGCGCGCAGTGCGGACAAGAAACATGTTGGCATGGCGCGCCTTGGGAATGGACCGGCCGCGGCGCACGAGCTTCAAGGTGTAGATGGTCTCGCGAGAGAGCACCCGGCGCGCCCCGATGCTCATGGCTACGGCGACGATCATGGGCATGATGATGCTGTAATCGAGGGTCATTTCGAAAATCATGGTAACCGCCGTCATCACAGCCCCAGTCCCGCCGCCCACCATTGCGCCCATGCCGACGATGGCGAAAGCGGGGATGCTCAGGTGCATGGGCAGTCCGGTCGCATTCAGCAGCGCGGCGAAGCCCCCGCCAAGGGCAGCGCCCATGAACAGCGAAGGTGAAAAAATGCCACCGGATGAGCCCGACCCAAGACTCAGCGAGGTTGCGAATAGCTTGCATGCGAATAGCAGCGCCAGCAGCCAAAAGGTGGAAATCTGGCCGGCCAATATCGCCTGAACCGTGGCGTAGCCGACGCCGTCGACGTAATACTGGCCCACCGTGCGCAATAATACGTACATGAGCACGCCGAGAATCAGCATGCCCAGCATGTGCCGCAGATATCGAAACCGAATCCGCTCAAACATGTCTTCGGCCAGATGCAGCGCTCGGATGAAGCCTGCCGCGGCGATGCCGGTGAGGCCGCCCAATACCGCGAAGAGAACAAGCACCATAACCGCGCTCGAATCGATCGGCATAGCTTCAAGCGCCGGCACGTGGAAAGCGGGTGTGTCGCCGAAGAACCAGCGGCCCACGAACGTTGCGGTCCCGGTCGCGATCGCGACCGGAAGGAAGGTCTCGGCGCTCACCTCGGGCAGCATCAACTCGATAGCGAACATCACCCCGCCGATTGGAGTATTGAAAGTGGACGCGATTCCCGCGCCGGCGCCTGCTGCGACAAGGGCGATCCGCTGGCCCACCGGCATGCGGATGATCTGGCCCAGCGTCGAACCCAGCGCCGAGCCGATCTGGATAATAGGACCTTCCCGCCCGACCGACGCGCCGCTGCCGATTGCGATTGCCGAAGCCAGCGACTTGACCAGTGCCACCACGGGGCGGATTACGCCGCCCTTATAGTAGATTGCGTCCATAACCTCCGGAACTCCGTGGCCCTTCGCTTCTGGTGCGAAGTTGGTCACCAGGAAAGTCACGCCGACGGCGCCTATCACCGGGATCAGTATCACGAGCAGGCCCCATGGTGCGGGCGCCGTGAAAACGTTAGCGTCGTAGTGGATGGTTGGCTGGCCTAAGAACAGCAGATTGTGAATGAGGCCGATCAGATCCCGGAAAAGCACGGCGCCAAAGCCGGTCACCACGCCCAAACCAAGGGCCAGCAGTGATAGCTGCGACAGCGGCAGCGGGCGGCTCTCCTCACCGTCCATCAAGTAGATACCCACCTGATGAGTTTGGTGGGATTAGTCCAAGAAGAAGAATGGATGGCACGCTAGGTCCGACACTTTGGTCCACAAACACCGGTGCGGGTGTCGCGATATGATGTCATATCGGCAGTTAAATTGTACTGGCACGACCCGATCTGACAGGGATTCGGTTCTTAGACACCTGAGGCCGTCAGCGGTATGCCGGCCGCTCGGAGCCGCTCGGCCACTGGCTGAAGCTCGGTTTCATAGTGCTTCCAGAGTTCGATCGAGGAGCGATAGAGGGGCCGCCTCACCTGCGCAGCACTCGCGGTGGTTGTGATGTCAGCGCGGTCGTGGAACCTGAGGAAGCTCGGGTCCCAATCGAGGCCCAAGCACTTGAACACATGCCTGCCTTCGGACTCTGGTTCGCTGACGAGCCGTTCATACGAGACATCGAGGATCCTGCCCGGCAATGCGCGCCGCCAATGATCCATGAGTCGCCGGTAGCCGATGTAATAGTCCGCTATTTCGCCGAGGTCGTAGGAGAACGGATAGCCCTGGTTGAAAAGCGTCTTGAAGATTGCGTAGGCGGTCGCCAGCGGATGGCGATTCAGATGCAGGATGGGCGCGTTCGGCAGAGCCTTGGCAATCAATCCGCAGTACAGATAATTGAGCGGCATCTTGTCGGTAAAGCGCGCATGCCCGCGGGTTCGCGGCCGAGCCCGCTCGATATAGTCCGATCCCAATGCCGTGAAGTCCAGCGTCGCTGAAACGGTCACGAGCTCTTGGCGCGCAAGTGCGGTTCGACCGGCCTTGCGGCCCGCGGCGTCGACGAGAGCCGCGGCAAAGTGATTGAGCTCGCCGGCGCCAAGCACGTCGGGGTGGCCGGCGATGATGCGCTCGAGCAGCGTCGTTCCGGTGCGCGGCATGCCGACGATGAAGATCGGCTCGGTGCTTTGACAGCCGGATTCGCTCGAAGCGGAGCGGGACACCACCGGAAATGCCTCGATGATCCAGTCGACCGTCGCCCGATCCTTGGCCACATCGTACTTCAGATGGCGCCGCCGCAGCGCCGCGCCGGCGGTAAGGTGGCGCCACGATGGCCGGTATTCGCGCAGATCTTCGTGCTCCTTCGCCAGCGCGAAGCGGATCGGAACCTCCTGCTGCCAGGAGTCAAATCCGCTCTGTAGCAGCTGCTCGAGCTCACGGGTATGATTGCGGTCGGTAGTCTGCTTGCGCAGTTGAGAACGGCTGAGCCAGGCCTCGGAGTCGCGCGGGTTCAGCTCGATGACCCGATCGTAGTCGCGTTCCGCCGCATCGAGCTCTCCCGAGAAACGCCTTACGGTCGCCCGGTTATAGAGATACCGTGCATTTGAGGGCGCCCGCTGCGCCGCCTCATCGTAGGCGGCGGCGGCCTCGGAGTAATTCTCGAACTGCGTATGGAAGTCGCCGAGCAGCGCCCACTCCTCCGCACTATCGGCGGCGGCGCGTGCCGACTCAACCGCCGCTAGCGCATCGGGCCGACGTCCCAGCGCCTGCTGCGCATGTGCGGCTCGCAGGTAATTTAGCGTGGTGCGGCCGCCGAGACTAATCGCGCGCTCGGCCTCCCTCAAGGCGGTCTCGGCAGCGCTCTGCAAAGCGGAGGGAAGCGGAGTCATACGGCGGGTGGGCGCCGCAATGCGTTCTCGCTCTCCCGGATGGCACTCTGTTCCTTCGAAAGATCGAGTGTTCGGCACAGCAGCAGGTAGACACCACCCGACACCACGAGTCCGACCAGCCAACCCACGTCGATGCCGCCGAGCGCGCGAGCTGCAGGGCCCGTATAGACGTCCGGTAGCACGAAAAAGGGCAGCGTCGCGAGAAAGCCGAGGAAGTAGGCGATCAGTCCGCGACTTCCCCACGTGCCGTAGATGCCGTGCGGCAGAAAGAGGTGCGTAATCGCATAGCGGCCGCGGCGCACGAAGAAGTAGTCGGTGAGGTTCACCGAGGTCCACGGCACGAGCAAATACAGCATAACGGTCAGGGTGGCGAACAAAAACGCGATGGCATTCGTCGTGATCGCGAATGTCACTCCGATCCAAACCGCGGCCACCCCGAGAATAGCCAAAATCCTGAGCCTAGGCGTGGGATGCACTTCGAACAAGGAATTCAGCGCCGTGATGACCGTCAGCATGCCGCTATAGGCGTTGAGCCCCATCGTGGCTACCAGGGCCGTCACGGAGGCGAGCGCCATGAGAACACCGAAGCCGGGGAAAAGCGCATCCCCCGAATCGCGCAACGAGACGAGCCCGTCGGAGGCACCTAGGTGCGTCGCGAGCCAGGCGCCCAGTGCGATCAGCCAAATCGCCGCGGAAGTGGCTCCCACGAACACCGCGGCAATGATGTGATGCGGCCGGGTGTGACGCGGCAAGTAGCGCGAATAGTCGGACACAGAGGGGGCATA